>CANLJX010000059.1 GCA_947491545.1 Deltaproteobacteria bacterium | reverse complement strand
CTGAAAAGAGGAAAAGGAGAAGGCGTTTTCCCCCCTTTATTCTAATCCTTCTCTTCCTCCTGCACCTGCACCGGCTCCTGCTCATAATCAGCACAATTCCCCAGATTGCCTGCGATATTCGCGCCGGAAGACCCGGATGAGGACGAGGAATCCAGTGCAAGTGCAGGAGAAGGAGAAGGAGGAGAATTAGGAAGGGAGCTGTCGGCTAGTAACTCCCCTTTTTTGCGTGAGGGGTCGTGAGATCCAAGGGAAGATAGTAGGATGACCTCACTAAGCACCAGTCTTACGAACAGCCATGACCACCCCACCACGCACCATCCAAGAGCTTGAGGCGCTTAATCTCGGCGACCTGCCGGTGCTTGAGGTTGTGGCGCGAGAGACTGTTCCCTACCGGATAGATCGACAGTGGGGGCCATTCGATGAGCTGGGGCTGCGCGCCATCGACGACCTCTGGTTTCCTGAGAGCTCCAAGGAACGAGCGCTAGTCTTCAGCGCCTCAGAGATTGCGCTCCCCGATGGCTTTGAGTCGATCGCCATCCCTGCGCCCATCGCGCTTGAGCGCGCCTTCTTCCACATCCAAGAGATCTCGATGACCGTCATCAATCCGAAGAGCCCAGTCGAAGGGGTATCGGAGCTTCAGTGCGGCGTTTTTGAGGCAGTGCGTGGTGCTGAGGGAGAAGAGATTCGGCTCTCTAGAGCTGAACTCGCTGCTGTGCTCGGAATGTTGTCCAGCGGGAAAAAGCGTGCGGCAAATCCTCTCGTCAAGGCGCGTAACCTGCTGCGTGATGGATCGCTCTTTGAGGCATACTACCTGGCGCGCAGGTGTCGCGAGCAGGGAAAAGGAGACGTGAAGCTCGCGTGGTTCCTTGAGCTCATGAGCTTAAGCTTCCTCGGCTTGCCTGAAGAGTCTCTCGCCGCGTACGAGGAGTACCCGGAGCGTGGCAGCTCAGGACCTCATGCGATGCTGCTCGCGGCGCGATTCCGTCTCTTGCTGCGGCAGATGAACGAGGCGCGGACGATCCTCCACACGCTTACCTTCAACGAGGAGCTGGGAGCGCTGGCGGCCTGCGAGCTAGCGCGCTCCTATAACATGAGTGGCGATTTTAGCCGCGCCATCGATGCTGCCTCTCTTGCGATCTCGAAAGACGGCAGCTACGCCGAAGCCTACTTGGTGCGGGGAGTGGCACACCGTGGAATCGCCTATCCCAGCGGTGAGGAAGACGGGCTGAAGGAGGCCCTTAAAAACTTTGAGGTTGTGGCGAAGCGCAGCGGATTCGGCGCCGCCGAAGCCTCTTTCCATGCGGGTACGGTGTTCGGCAGGCTCGGAGCGCTCGATGAAGCGGAGCGATCCTTGCGGCAGTCCCTCTTTCAGCGAGATCGCTTCTCTGCGCGTGATGCCCTTGTGCGGGTGCTGTGCGCTGGAGGCGAAAGCTGCGAAGCCCAAGATGAGCTCTCAGTCCTAGAGAAGCTCGCGCCAACGCTTAGCCAGAAGCTCAAAGCGGATGTTGCCGAACACCTCACACCGAGCGCGGTTCACAAGCCAACTCCTGCTGAGGCGGGTGTCGTAGCAGACCTTTGGAGCGGCGACTTTACAGCAGCGCGCGAAGCAGCTTCAAAGGTAGTCGATTCCTGGAAGCTGCCGATCAGCCGCACGGCAGACGATTTCGCCGTGCTCGACGACTTTATCAACCGGTTTGCTCCGGCTGGAGATTTTCCGTCAACAGGCGAGTGGGGGGCGCTGGGCAGGGCTGACTCAGCCACGGTGGCTAGGGTGCTCGCGATATACCTCGGCGATCTTCTGGTCACACTCGGCGGGGCCGCGTGGGCCGAGACCTCAGGAGACCGATTGACGGTTCAGCTATCAAAAGACGGCAATCAGGTGCCGATTGAGGCGTTTGTTCGCGAGCGGATAGTGCTCGGAGCAGCAGGCGACAACTTCTCCGGGCTTGAGTCGCTGGTGTCGGACCTGCGCTCTGCCGAAGAGATTATTAAAGCGCCGCCGCTGCCAAATTGGTGGGGCGTGGCGAGTGCTGCTGATCGCGCAGAGTATTCAGAGGCGGCGGCACATGGGGCGAAACGGCTCTCTCAGCTTGGGGCGAAGCTGACGGGAGGGCTTGCCGACCTAGAGGAGGTCGACCGCATTGTCGACATGTGCTTTGAGCCAGGCGGCTCGGTAAAGTCTGGCATGGAGGAGACGCTTGCCGAGAGCGCTGACCAGTTCGTGATAGAGAGCGCGCTGTACGTCGGCAGCATCGTGACCGGCATCGTTCCGGCTGAGTGGTGCTCGCATGCGCAGCCCGAGGGTATCTCTCTTTTCCACCCTGGCATCGGACGGATCTTCCCAGTAGCCAAGATGCAGCGCCGGGTGTTCCTCTCAACGGCTGCTGACTTTGGGGCCCGAATGTCGAGTGTCGCCTTCGGCGTTGCAGCTGCCGCCGTGCAGGAAGGGATTCGTACGGGGCTGTACCGTGATGTCGCTCAGGTGCGTGACGCGCTAGTGGCGCTCATCCCCTCGATGCGTGAATTCCCAGAGGTTGAGCTGGCAGGGGTGGCTCAGTCGCTCTTTGGTGATCGGTAAGAGCGTGCCGCTCATGCGGAAATTGTCTTGAACTTTCGCCGTGGAATGCTCACTATACGGGGCGGGCAGAGCCCGAATATTGTGGGATTTTTGGCGTCCCCGGTCGACCGCTCGGACTCTATGCAGCACCTGACCAGGCGAAAACCCATCCCCGCAGAAGCCGATGTTCAAACCAGAGAGTGAGCGCAAATGATTGAAGTTAAGAATCTATGCAAGAGCTACGGAGAGTACGCTGCTGTTAACGACGTAAGCTTTACGGCACAGAAGGGCCAAATCGTCGGATTCCTTGGCCCCAACGGCGCCGGCAAGACAACCACCATAAGGATGCTCTCCACCTACCTGCCGCCATCATCAGGCACGGCGATCGTAGCCGGATTTGACGTGCTGCGAGAAGCAGACCAGGTTCGAAAGCGAATCGGCTACCTGCCGGAGAATCCGCCGCTGTACGGCGAGATGACGGTGCGCGAGTACCTAAAGTTCGTCGGTGAAATTAAGGGCGTGCCGCGCGCCAAGCTGCCAGAGAAGATAGACGAAGTAATGGAGCGCTGCTTCGTGTCCGACGTGCGCAACAAGCTCTGCCAGCACCTCTCGCGGGGCTACCGCCAGCGTGTCGGCCTGGCCCAAGCCATCATCCACGAGCCAGAAGTCATTATTCTCGACGAGCCGACGAGCGGGCTCGACCCGAAGCAAATTATCGAGATCCGGCAGCTCATCAAGTCGCTCGGCAAGGATCACACGGTGCTGCTCAGCACCCATATCCTCCCGGAGGTCTCGATGGTGTGCAACAAGGTCGTCATCATCAGCCGCGGGCGCGTTGTCATGGAGAGCATGCTTGCTGACCTGGCGCGCGAGAAGAGCCTAGAGCAGGTGTTCCTCGAAAGCGTCAGCCGCGAAGAGGTGGTCGACGCTGCCGCGTGCGTCAATTAGGATAAGGTGAAAGGGTAGAAAGCTATGCGAAACATCATCGCAATCTGCAAGCGCGAGCTCCTCTCGTTCTTCGTCTCGCCGATAGCGTACTTCGTCATCACGGGCTTTACGCTGCTGGTTGGATACTTCTTCTTCAACCTTTTCTCGATCTTCTTGCAGCAGTACCAGATGGCGCCGTACCTGCAGATGCGCGGCATGCCGCTGCCAAATCTCAACCAAGTCATCGTTGAGGGGCTCTACCAGACGATGATCGTAATCTTGGTGTTCCTGGTGCCTCTCCTTACGATGCGAATCGTCGCGGAGGAGAAGCGGCGAGGGACTTTTGAGCTGCTGCTGACCTCACCAGTGTCAGTGTCGGAGATCGTGCTAGGGAAGTTCTTGAGCCTGGCGGTGGTTATCTTTGTGATGCTTGGCATCTCGTTCATCTTCCCCCTCCTGCTGATTATCTACGGCACCCCCGAGGTGCCGCCGATTTTTTCGGGGTTTGTCGGCGTGCTGCTTTGCACGCTTGGCTTTGCCAGCATCGGAATGGCGGTCTCTTCCTTCACGGAGAATCAGATCGTCGCCGGCGTTAGCAGCATGGTGACGCTGCTGCTTCTGTACGTCATTCAGGCGCCGGCTGAGTCGCTTGATGGATCCGCGGCGGAGATCTTCCGGTACCTCTCGCCAGTCGACCAGGTACAGGACTTCATCCGTGGAGTCGTGACGCTCAAGTCGACGGTCTACTTCTTGAGCATGATCGTGTTTGGTCTCTTTCTCTCGCAGCGCGCTCTCGACGCGCTGCGTTGGCGTTAAAGGCAAGGAGGATTCGGCATGGAGATGGTTCTTCGCTTTTTTGGATACATCGGCACGGTCCTGGTGCTCTTTGGAGTGCTCGGATCGGTGATCCTCGGCTCGTTTACCGAGCAGCCGATGATCGTTGCTCACCTCGTCCTTGGAGTGCTCTGCATCGCTGCATGGGCCTTGACGTCCGGTCTCGGCAGCCTCTCGCAGGCTACAGCGGTTATCTCGGGCCGCACAGCGCGATTCGGGTACAACGTGTTGCTCTACACGGTCGTGTTTGTAGGGCTGCTGGTTGTTGCGAATGTCTTTTCGACGCTGCACGACCAGCGCTGGGACCTCACTGAGCAGGGTGTGTACAGCCTCTCTGAGAAGTCGGTTAAAGTTCTCGAAGGGCTCAAGGCGCCAGTCCGCATCGTCGCTGTTGATAACCCGGGAGTGCAAGACAAGGAGCAAACGAGGCACCTCTTAAAGCTCTTCAAGCACCACAACGACAAGCTCGTCACAACCGAGATGGTAGATCCAGCTGCGCAGCCACTTGAGGTCGAGGCTCTTGGCATGAAGCCCGGGAACCTCGTTTTTATCGAGTACGGAGAAGGCGCGACGAAGGCGGTTAGCCGCATCAACATCGTTGATGAGCAGTCGCTCACTAATGCGATTGTGAAGCTGTCACGTGGTGCCGCGAAGAAGCTCTACTACGTTCAGGGGCACGGCGAGCCGAGCCTTGAGTCGGCGGCAGCCGGCGGAACAAAGCAGTTCGCAGATGGGCTCCTGGATGAGCACATGACGGCTCAAGGGCTGCTGCTCGCGCAGGCTGGCTCGGTTCCAGCCGATGCTGCGGCAGTGATGCTCGTGGCGCCGAAGCGTCCGTTGCAAGAGACTGAGCGGCAGGCGCTCATCTCTTACGCAGAGAAGGGCGGACACCTCATCCTGTTTGCTAACGCCGAGGAACGTGATGCTAATGACGTGCGCTCGATCGCAAAAGCGTTTGGAATAGAGGTTGGACAAGACATCATCCTCGACGAGCAGCTTCGGCTCTTTGCGGGCCCGCAGCTCGGAGTACAGTTCGTCGCGCAGGGCTTCACGCCGCACGCCATTACGAGCAACATGGCGAAGACCGAGCCGCCGGTGTTCTCGTTCGCGGCGAGCGTAACAGCGCCGAAGGGGAAGACCCCGGGAGTAACCTACACCGAGCTCGTAAAGGCTGGCCCGAAGTCGTGGGCCGAGAAGAACCTCGACCTGATATTTGACTCGCAGAACCCGTCAGCGAGCCTCGACCCCGAGGATATCAAGGGGCCGGTGTCGGTGGCAGTTGCGATGGAGAAGCGCATTCCGCAGCCGGAGAAGAAAGGCTCCGATGAGCCAGAGCTTGTTTCCCGAGTGGTAGTTTTTGGAGACGCTTCGTGGATTGAGAACGGAAATTTCGGCCTCTACGGCAACCGCGACCTTGTGCTGAATGTCGTAAACTGGTCAGCCGGAGAAGAGGGAAACATCGCCATCGGAGCCAAGAAGATACGCTCGTCAACAGCGCCGTTTGAGCGCACCAAGTTCCTGAGCATCTTAGCGCTGAGCTTCGTAGGGCCTGAGCTGATCCTGCTCTTTGGCCTCTTCGTCTGGTGGCGCCGCAGAGTCATGGTGGCGTAATAGCTGTGCGTTGTGAGGTGTGAGCAATGAGCCCAAAGAAGACAATCATCCTGGCGGTGATCCTGGCGCTTGCGTCGACGTACCTCTACAAAGTCGCTTTGCCAGCCAAGGAGGAGACCGCCACGACGAAGCCTGTCTTCGCGAAGCTTGAGCCCGCTGCTGTCGAGAGCGTTTCGGTGACAGTTCAGGGCTCTCCGTCGTTCGACATGCTCTCGCGTGAGGTTGCAGCGGAAAAGCCAGCGGGTGAGGACGACGAGCAGAAGCCTTCGGTTGAGTGGCGAGTGTCCCAGCTTCCTGGCGCCCCCATGGACGCTTCAGAGACTAGCTCCTTTGTGAGCGCTCTCCTCGGGCTCGCGATCACCGGCCCGATCGACGAGAAGGCGCAGTCGAGAGACTTCTCGGCGTTTGGGCTCGACAAGCCAGCATTGACGCTCGTCGTTCGGCGCAAGGGAGGCGACGAGACAGAGGTTGCGTTTGGTAAGCTCAATGAGTTCCTCTCAGCCCGCTACGTGAAGGTAAGTGGCAGGGGCGGGATCTTCATGGTGCCGCAGGAGTCCTTCGCTGCCCTGAACAAAAATTCAAAGGAGCTGCGCTCGAAGAACCCGCTTGAGATGAAAGCTGAGGATGTGCGGGAGCTTCGGGTGTCGTCGCCCGCTGGCACTGTGAAGCTTGTGCAGCCGGCGGTAGGCGAGTGGCGCATCGTTGAGCCCAAGGATCTCCCAGCCTCATCGGAATCTGTTGGAATCCTGCTCGAAGCAATCGGGGCAGTCACGGTAGACCAGTTTCTCGATGGAAAGCAGGGAAGTCTTACTGAGTACCGGCTCGCTTCGCCAGAGGTTCGAGTCGATGTAGCGCTCAGGCCGGGCCTTGAGGCACAGACAAGGAGCATATCAGTGGCATCGGCTGATGACGGAAAGAAGGGGTTCTTCACGTACTCGGATGCTCCGTCCGTGTTCTCTACGGCAGCGAATCATGTGCCGTTCCTCTCTAAAGGCGTCGATGACCTGCGCGAGAACAAGCTCTTCACCTTCTCGCACAGCGACATTCACTCTGTGCGCTCAACGACAGGTGACGGCTCTCCTCCTGTAGAGATAGTTGCTAGCCGGACAGACTGGGACGTAAACGGCAAAGTGAGCGATCCGATGTTCGTCGAGGAGATTTTGAAGGATATCGCCACGCTCAAGGCAACCGGATTCCCTGAGGCCGCTTCGGTGCCAGCGGATGCCTTCAAGAACCCGTTTGTGACCCTAGTCATCATCAAGAAGGGCGACGCCAAGGAAACCCTGACACTGTTTGTCGGCTCCGAGACCCCCGGCAAAGACGGGCCCGCCCGCTACGCCAAGGTTGGGGAAGCCGGGCCGGTGGTCCTCATCCCTGATATTGAGGCTAAACGCATCGTTCCACACGAGGAAGCGCTCCTTCCGGGGAAGGCTGCCCCTACGATTCCTCCGTTTCCGCAGGGTGGGAGTCTTTCCTCGGAGGGGAAGGACAGCTAACCTTACGGAGGATGTTCCGTAAGCTCTTCCTATTCCTGTTTGTAGTCGTCGTATCCACCGCTGCAGTTGGCGCTCTCTTCGGCGTCTGGGGGTACTACTACCTGACGCGCGATCTGCCCAAGCTCTCTCGCATTGAGGACTATCAGCCAGCAGCAGTCACCCGAGTCCTGGCTAAAGACGGCTCGATTATCGCTGAGTTCTTCTCAGAGCGGCGTTACCCGGCGAAGATAGCCGAGGTGCCGGACATGGTTCGTAAGGCGTTCCTCGCCGCTGAAGACGCCTCCTTCTACAGCCACCATGGTGTTGACCCAGTCAGTATCGCCCGTGCTGCGTTCAAGAACATGCAGAGCGGCAATGTAAAGCAGGGCGCCTCGACCATAACGCAGCAGGTGGTAAAGAACTTGCTCCTTACTTCCAAGAAGAGCTTCGAGCGCAAGGGCAAGGAGGCAATCCTCTCGTACCGCCTGGAGCGGCGTTTCTCTAAGGACGAGATCTTTGAGATCTACCTAAACCAGATCTTCTTCGGCAACGGCGCCTACGGCATCAAGGCAGCGGCCCGGATCTACTTTCACAAGGAGCTCTCGCAGCTAACGCTCGCTGAAGCTGCTATTCTTGCGGGCTTGCCCAAGGCGCCGAGCGAGTACTCACCTATCCGCAACCCGAAGAAGTCGCGCGAACGTCAGCGCCAGGTGCTGCGCCAGATGGTCGAGGCGCACTTTATTACCCCAGAGCAGCAGCAGCAGGCGCTCGCAGAGAAAGTCACCGTGCACCCCGTCACGCAGCAAAATATCTTTGCGTCACCCTACTACGTAGGAGAGATTCGCCGCGTCTTTCAGGAGAACTTTAAGGATCTCGATCTAGACAGCGATGGCCTGGAAGTCACGACAGCCGTTGATGTCAAAGCTGATCAGCTCGCTTCGGCCGCCCTGCGAAAGGGCCTGCGCGAGGTAGACAAGCGCAGAGGATGGCGGGGACCGCTCGGCAAGATCTCAGAGGCAGACTTCCTCGCGAAGCTCGGTTCGCCAGACGAGTCTGACCGCGAGTCTCCGAGGCGGGGCTTTGTGCAATCGATCTCGCGCGGTGTTGCGAAGGTCCTGATCGCAAAAGATGAGGCGGTCACGATAGACGTGAACGAGTCTACTTGGGCGAGAAAGCTCCTGCTCCAAGATGACACGACGCGCTCGGGCTCTCCTGCTGACTTAATCAGGCCTGGTGACGTAATCGAAGTTGCATGGCGCGAGTACCCTCCCGACCCTAAAAAGAAGGAGCCGGCAGGCGGGCGTTGGGTGCTCGACCAAACGCCGCAGATTGAAGGTGCTATCGTGCTGCTTGAGCCTAGCAGCGGCGAGGTTCGTGCGATGATTGGCGGGTACAACTACACGCAGAGCCAGTTTAATCGAGTGACGCAGTCCCTTCGCCAGCCAGGCTCCTCATTCAAGCCAGTCATTTACCTGGCAGCGGTCGACAAGTTTCACTACACGCCGTCGACGATAATGATCGACGAGGCTCGGACATTTAAGGTTGGTGACACGTTCTGGACTCCGGCCAACTTTGACGAGAAGTTTCTTGGCCCGATTACGCTCCGGACGGCGCTTGAGAAGTCGCGGAACCTGGTCTCGGCCGATATCGTTTCGCGAATCGGCGTAGACGCTGCGATTCAGTACGCACGTCTTCTCGGCATCAGAAGCCCCCTCGGGAGAAACCTCTCGTTGTCTCTCGGCAGCAGCGAGGTCACGCCACTAGAGATGACTCGGGCTTACGGTGTTTTTTCTGCTAAGGGCGTTCTCTTCGATTCGGTATTCGTCATAAAGGTTAAGGATCGCTTCGGCAATGTGCTCTACGACTACGAGGCCGAGAAGCCAAAGAAAGGGCAGCAGGTAATAAGCGAGGCTTCGGCGTTTGTTCTCGCGAACATGATGCGCGGAGTAGTCGACCACGGGACTGGGTACCGTGTGAAGGAGCTCGGCCGCCCTGTGGCGGGGAAGACCGGCACCTCGAATGACCAGATGGACACTTGGTTCATCGGCTACACTCCAACTTGGGTGTGTGGCGTTTGGGTTGGCTTCGACCAGAAGAAGCAGATCGGACCGAAGGAGACCGGCGGCGTGGTTTCGGCCCCGATCTGGCTCTACTTCATGCGTGACTTCTTGAAGCACCAGGAGGAATCGACGCGGGGCGCAGCCGAAGACGAGGCGCGTCGAGAGGCGGAGTCGCTAGGAATTCAGTACCAGCCACCAGCTTCCTCGGAGCAGGCCGATTTCACGGTGCCGGAAGGGGTTGAGCCCTTCTGGGTCGACAAAGGCTCAGGGCGGCGCTCTGCTGAGGGCGCCTCTGGCGCAATTCTTGAGTACTTCCTTGCCGGCACGGAGCCTGAGTCGGCGACGCTCGGAGAGGAGGGATACGAGCAGGACGAAGAACCCCTGATTGAGGCGCCGGATCTTTAGCTCAGACAGAACCCAAAGGCGAAACTGCGACTAGGCTGGAATTTTTCGAGCAGCTCGGTCTAGCGCCCATCCGGCCGGATGAAGACAGTAACCTTCTCGATGCGGTCTCCCTTCCTGAGGCTCTGCAAGACGTGGAGACCTCCAACTACTCGGCCGAAGACAGTGTAGTTCCCGTCGAGGTGTGGGGCATCATCCAGAAGGATGTGAAATTGGCTGCCGCTTGAGAGCCGCTGAATGTTCACTGGCCGTTTCGGGTCACCCACCGCATCCGGCTTCCGCGCCATGCCGAGTGTTCCGATGCGGTGATTCCGGCGGCTGAATTCAGGGGGCAGCGTGTAGCCCGGGCCTCCGAAGCCGGTGCCCTTAGGATCTCCGCCCTGCAAGATGTAGCCGGGCTGGTGCAAGTGGAAGGTGAGTCCTGAGTAGAATCCTCGATCAGCGAGATACTTAAAGTTGCTGACGTGCCACGGTGCATCTTCTGGGAAGAGCTCAACAAAGAGCTTTCCCTGGCTCGTCTCAACAATAGCGCTGCGTATCTTTAAGAGTTCTCCTCGCTCTGGAAGCTCGAATGGAGGGCTGTTTTCAGCCTCAAGTGATGGGGAGCTAAGCACCAGAACAGCTAGAGCTGCAGCTGCCATCAACTTGAAATGTCTGTATCGGGAGCTGCCGCGCATAGACCTAGAGTGCCCGTGACGGGCGCTATTGTTCCTCGTTCCAGATAGTTAGCCGAAGTCCTTCGGCCTGAACAGATATGGTTAGTTAGAAGCCTTTAGTGATTTTACGTTTCTGACGACCACTCCCCTGTGGGTTCCTGGGAGGGAGCCTCCAATGAAGCTAGGTATTTGCATGACAGTGAGGTCAGGGAGCATGAGCAGGATTGCACACGGAGTCGTTCGCACTCTAGCGCTCGGGAGCCTCGTCCTCTCGTCACTATTCTCTGGTGTGGTGGCGGTGGCTCAACCAGGTGGCCCGAAAGCCAAGCCGGTTGATGTCGTGCTGCTCTTCGATACCTCTGGGTCCATGCTCAAGACTGACCCGATGCAGCTGCGCTTTAAGGGCGCCAAGCAGATTACAAAATTCCTCGGCAAAGGGGATCGCCTGGCTGTCATAGGCTTCTCCGACAAAGCACAGGTTGTGAGGCCCCTTAAGTACTACGCGCCGGAGGTGGCACAGGAATTTGATCGTGAGCTATCTCAGCTCGGCACCGCCGGGCAGCACACCGATATCTTCGAAGGCATCATGGCAGCCGACAAGATGATCGACTCGAATTACCGAGCCGGTGTTGAGAAGGCGATCGTGCTAATCTCAGACGGCAAGATGGAGCCCAACCCATCTAAGGGCATGGCTTTCGCCCACACGCTAGCTCTCGTGCATGATCAGCTGCCGGTGCTGAAGTCGAAGCAGACCCGGATCTACACCATAGCGCTGAGTGATGCCGCAGACCGCCCGTTGTTGCGCGAGATAGCAGGCTCCACAGATGGGGTCGCTTTCTACGCTGCCAGTGCCTCGGAGCTTGAGAGGGCTTTCGAGATGCTCTTTGAAGCGATGGTTCCATCCCATTCTCCGGCTGCTATTACGCGCAAATTCTACGTCGAGGAATCTGCCGAGGAAGCAATCTTCTACGTCAGCCACGCCCCAGGAATCCGGATATCGCTTGTGTCTCCGCGTGGCGACCACATGTCGCCGGTCCAGAAGCCTGAGCACACATCGTGGTTTACTGGCGAGAAATTTGACCTGATAACGGTGCGTGAGCCTGAGTCCGGAGACTGGGAAGTTCAAGGGATCGAGCCAGCAGACAGCTTCGTGGTGCTCCTTGCAGACCTAAAGTTTGCCATCGACTTTCCGGTCGCAGCCCGAGCGGGTGAACCGGAGTTGCTGCAGGCGCGGCTGTACGAGGGCGAGAAGCCGGTGTCACTCCCTCACATGAGTGGCGTGCTTAAGTTCGCTTTCCAGGTAACACCCACTGATCGCGTATCAGCCCCCGTACTTGAAGGTGTGCTCAACGACGATGGGAAGAACGGCGACAAAGTAGCGCAAGACGGAGTGTTCTCCACCACGATTGCCCTGACTGAGGAGGGAGACTATCGTCTCGGAGCCACAGCCAAGAGCCCTACGTTTGAGAGGGCCAAGCAGCTACCCTTCAAGGTGAAACCAAAGCTCATTGCCCTGGAGACCGTAGCTCACCACGGGGAGCACGACGTTGTGGAGCCTGAAGAGAGCTCAGAAGGTGAGACTGCGGCTGAGGAGCATGAAGGCACCGAGCACGGCGGTTTAGTGGGTGACGAAACGGTCACCTTTAGGGTGACGGTCAGCAAGGAAGTGACGCGCTTCAAGGACGTCTCGGTTAGCCTCATCGCGCGGTCGAGCGACAAGAAAAGACTTGAGATTCCGCTCAAGCGCTCCGTTGAGGACCCGTACGTGTATGAGGTCAGTGCAGAGGCCCTCCCGCGTGATGGGCGCTACACGCTGTTCGCCCAGATAAAAGCACTTGAGAAGCCTCGCATGCCGGTGCGCTCAGAGACGCCAGAGCTGGTCTTTACGCGGAGGATGGCGCCGAGAAGCGAAGCCGAGACGCCGGTCAAGGTAGTTGTTCGTGCACCAGAGGCTGCCGAGAAGCCGCAGGAATTTCCCTTAATACCCGTGCTAGTCATCAGCGCTATCAACCTCGTTCTGGGTCTCGCTGTGTACCTCTTCCTCTGGAAGAAACCGACGGTTCGCAGCGCACCGACGCCAAAGTACATCCCACAGAAGGCGCTTCTCGAGGCGATAAGCCAGCTCGAAAGCAGAGTATCAAAAGCAGACATCAGCGTAGACGATCCGCTCTTTCAGAAGGCAGGGCCGGCGACGGAGGACGAGAAGAAGCCGATGGAGGCGCAGCAAGAAACGGCTGCACAACCCGCTCCGGCTGAGCAGGCAGCAGCAACGGAGGCTCCGCAGCAGGCACCATGATGACACTAGTGCTCGTCATCGGCCTGGCGCAGGCCCTACTAGTCGGAGGGTTCGTATTTCTGCGCGCCAGGGCAGCGAGCGCTGGCCGTGAAAGGCTGTACAAGGCAGTGCTCGATGAGGTCGAACAGAAGCGCGAGCTCTGGGAGGAGGTGAGGCAGCTTTCGCAGAAAATGGCTGACCCAAAGGAGCTTGCGTCATCAGTGAAAAACTTCACGGTGGCACGAGAGTCGCTCAAAGCTGAACGTGGTCGCGTAACCATCGCAGAGGCTGAGCTTGACATGATTGAGGTCCGACTGCGGGAGCTAGAGGAGATCCACCGAGAACTCGACGCGAGCCGAACAGAGACGAAGGAGGAGCTTCGCATCCTCGAGCGGAAAGAGGGCGAGCTGCGACTGAAGAACGACCAGCTCCGAACACAGATTTCCGAAGCGAACGTAAAGATCGAAACTATCATGCGAGAAATCGAGCTATCAGCGCAGATGCATGAGGAGGTGGTGAACCTGCAAGCTGATCTTCTCCGCTCTGAGGAGCAAGTTGAGACGCTCTTGAACGAAATCCAGCGCGGGAACGAGCAGTACTTCATCCTCAAGCGCCGCTACGATGCTCTCGACGTCGAGTACGCGCAGCTCTACCAGCAGTTTAACGAGGGCCAGCGGTAAGCTGTTCATCTCTCGGAAGCAATCCTCCGATCGAGCTACGTTAGGCGGAACAGCCATCGGGAACGGCTCCGGCCCCGGCTCCGCCCGACATAGGCAGTTGCGGCAGCGCTTGAGCGGCTGTTGCTGCGGTCGAATTTTTCGGAACCGGCACTGGAACCGTTCCCGGTGCTGGGATCGGGCGAGTATGGGGAGCTACAGCATATCCTGTGGATCAAGGTCGAAGATAAGCCGGGCTTTCTTCTGATCGGGGAGCGAGCTCTTCACTCGTTGCATCACGTTTTGAAGCAGGGAGGCTGACGGTGCCTTGCACAGAATGTGGTAGCGCCAGTGGCTTCTGACTTTTTCGAGGGGCGCTGGGGCTGGACCGAGCAATGAGATGCCGCGCCCGTCACACGCTGATACCGTTACCTCAGCAACGTGCTGAGCCCACTGCTGCGCGACTGCTTTGTCTTCTGCCGCGATTATGATGCGAAGGAGCCGCATGAATGGCGGGTAGTCAAGGGCTCTCCTCAGCTGAAGTTCGCCCTCGGCGAAGGACTGATAGTCGGCAGCCACGGTGCTCTTGAGGCTCGCGTGCGACGGCACTCTGGTCTGGAGGACAACCGTGCCGCGCTTGTCGCGCCGGCCAGCACGGCCAGCGACTTGGGTCAGGAGCTGGAATGAGCGTTCTGCCGCACGAAAGTCTGGCATGTGCAGCCCAACGTCACAGTCAACGATCCCCACGAAAGTCACGTCTGGAAGGTCATGACCTTTGGCGATCATCTGGGTTCCGACCAGGATGTCCACTTCGCGCTCGCGAACTCGTCGCAGGATCTCAATGTAGTCGTCGATGCTCGACACTGAGTCTCGGTCTAGCTTGCCGATGCGCGCGTCAGGGAGGAGAGTGGCGAGCTCCTCTGCTACACGCTCTGTGCCGGCACCACGCTGGCTGAAGAGCGGCTCTGCTTCTGCTCCGTCTGCTGGAATTGGCTCTGCTGCACCGCACCCGGCACACACAACAGGCGGAGGTGAGGAGTGGCCGCAGAAGTGGCACAGGAGGGAGTTGTTTTTGCGATGGTAGGTGAGGGTTACGCTGCAGTGTGGGCAGCCGACAACGTGCTCGCACTTTGAGCACTGTAGGTAGCTGGCGAAGCCGCGCCGGTTGTGGAGCACGAAAGCCTGCTCACCAGCCTTGAGCGTGTCGATCAGGCCCTGGAGGAGCTGCGGCGAAATCCCCTTGGAGGGCATCTCCCAGGGCTTTAGTCGGTTGAGGTCGATCAGCTCATGCTTAAGGGGCGGAGACGAGAAGAACCGTCGGCTCAACTCAAGCCGCACGTGCTTTCCAGTCGCGGCATTATGAAATGTTTCAAGCGACGGCGTGGCCGAGCCAAGCACGATTGGGCAGTTGCTTAGCTTCGCGCGCACGATCGCCAGGTCTCGGCCGTGGTACCGGATCCCTTCGCCCTGCTTGAAGGAGGCGTCGTGCTCCTCGTCGATAATGATGAGCCCAAGATTCTGCATCGGCGCAAAGATTGCAGAGCGCGCACCGACTGCGACCCGCAGAGCCCCAGAGCGCAACCCATCCCAGAACCGCCAGCGATCTTTCGCCGAGAGGCTGCTGTGGAGGAGCGCCACTTTTTGGCTGAGCCTTTTCTCGAAGCGGTCGAGCAGCTGTGGCGTAAGGGCGATCTCGGGCACGACGACGAGCGCTGAGAGTCCGCGGTTCAGTGCGTCGACCATCAGCTCAAGGTACACTTCGGTTTTGCCGCTGCCGGTCACGCCGTGAAGCAAAAAACTGGCAAAGGAGGGGTGTTCGATGTGGGGCGAAACAGCATCGACGGCCTTCTGCTGCTCCTCGGTGAGAGAGTCCTTGAGGGAGGCGAGGGCGGCGTTGCCCTCCAGGAGTTGTGGAGCGACACTGCGCAGCTCCTGATCGACGAACCCTTTTTCTAGGAGTGCCCGTACTGTCGCCGCTGGAGCCTTAGTGGTTGTCCGGAGGTCCGAGAGCGAGAGCCAGCCACCAGCAGACGAGAGACGATCGAGGATGGCTCGCTGTGAGCTTCCAAGGCGGCTGTCTAGCTCCTTGCCAGATAGACGGAGGAAAGGTTCCGGCTTCGAAACTGCAGGCGCTGGAACGGCGAGGTCGAGGATCTTTGAGAGTGGCTCAGCGTAGTACTTCGCTATCCAACGGAAAAACTCTAGGTGGCCAGGAGAGAAAGCCTGGATCGAAGAGTCTGCAGAGATATTTTTTACTCGCACCGACCGCTGCTGCATTTCACGCAAGGCGGCGGCCTCGCGCTCGGAGGCGACCGACACAACGAAAGCCGGCACGCTCCGCCGCCCAAACTGGACGGTAACCAAGCTTCCCGCACAGAGAGATGGGTGCGCTGCTGGATCGAATGAGTACAGGAACTCCCCCTCAAGTGGAGGCACAACGACCGAAACCAGCCGCTCAAGGGGGGGAGCGCCTGAAGTATCCGCGGGAGGGTCGATGAGGGAGAGCTGAGACATGAGGGCAGAGTGGAGAGTCGTCTACGCGGAACGGTTTTCAGGGAACCTATTCTACCCGCTCTCGGCTAACAGGGAAGGAGAAAGGGGGACTTGAGGGGGACTCTCGGCAAAAAAAGGGCTGTTCTTGGGCAAAAGCAGCACTCTGGTCAACTTTTATCCTGGCAACTCCGAAAAAGCGGGAGGGCCAGGGAGTGCTGTTGGCCTGCAGGAGGAACCGTGTGGCGAGAAGCTGTCGGCATCTGTGTGGTGCGGGGAAGTGTGGTGGCAGTGCTCTTGCGCCAGGTGCAGCGAGGGGCAAGTCCCGAGCTGGCTGGGTGGTGTGTCGTTCCGGAGCAGGGATGGCGCCGGGGTGTGGAGCGTCAGCTAAACAAGCGGGGAATACGGGCTGGCACCCGTCTAGGAGTTTCCGTGCCGACCCGCGAGATTTTTGTGCATGGTGGGAGGCGATCGTGCAACTGGGGTCACGCAGAGTGTGAGGCGGTGAAAGAGTGGTGCCGGGAAGAGCTGCAAACTGTTGAGCCACTGTGTGTTGATGTTGCGGTGTTTCGAGATGCCTCAGAGCTCCACGAGCGAAAGGTTGCCGTTGCCGCGCGACGAGCCTCTGTTGAGCGCTGTAGAGTTCAGGCATGCCTGGCGGGATTCTCTCTGGCGGTGATTACTCCAGAGATAGCTGCGCTCTTCGCCCTGTTGATAGAGGCTGAGCCATCAGTCACGCAAGCATGCGTTGCTCTCCTGCATCTTGAAGAGGACCGAATCATAGCTGGAGTCTTTGACCGAGGAGCGATTCTTTCCCAGTGTGAGTATTCCTGCGCTTCGCGGCTGGCGGGGGCTGAGGCCGCCCTAAGGTCGATTCAAGCTGAGCACCCAAGCCTGTCGTTGGCGTATATCAGCGGCTCGCAGCTGGCGGATCCCCTTCCTACAGCGCGGCAGTCCGGCTCTGTGCGGCTTGCACG
>CANLJX010000058.1 GCA_947491545.1 Deltaproteobacteria bacterium | reverse complement strand
ACTTAAACGATGCGCCGTTAGGAGCCGTGTCGGTCATCGTCACTGAGTACTGATTAGGCGAGAAGACCTTGATCTCAGAGCGGGTTTTCTTGTTGCGGCCAACGAGAGGGTCGTACACTTCGCCCGCGAGCTCAAAGGTGCTCGCGTCCGGCGAGTACCACCCCTGCTGAACAGCTATCGCGGTATTGAGCGAGTCGAGCCAGACCGTCATGAATCGACGAGCGGCGGCATCGTAGCCCATCAGGCCAAGCCCCTGATAGCTCTCGCCGAGCACATCACCGTGAAAATCCTCCTTGAGGAAGCGGTCTCCGAGAATCCAGGAGAGGGTTGAGGTACCGTGCGAATCCTGTGGGGCGGCGCCTGGCGAGCTCCAAAACGTGATGCGAACATCCCAGCTTCCAGCGAAGTTTTGCAGCAGCTTGTGAGATTCGCCCGGCTTGCTGAGCGCCGCCCACTTAGAGGGGGTCAGATCTTCTGGTCTCACCCCCCGCTCCTCTTGCCGCATAGAGCATCCAGCGAGCAGCACAATACTGCACACGATTATGGGAAGGTGTCGAAGCCACATACTCTGCTCTCCTGCATGAATCTCTCCGGTGCCCAGAAAGAGGGCAGAAAGAGGATTGTCGGCGCCCCGGTTTTTTAGCTTGCTGGGTTGCTGATCTCGGTCGCCCAAAGCACAATACACCTTCATGAATCTCTCTCAACCCAAAAAAGCCCCGAAGCTCCGCAGACCGAGCCGCCTTGAAGCCGGTGACACGATTGCGCTGGTAGCTCCGGCAAGTCCCCCACTCTCACCGGAGATTATTCCTCTCGCAAAAAAGCTCTTCGAAGGGGCAGGATTCCGCGTTGTGGTCGGAAAGCACGCCCATGACCAGAAGGGCTTTATTGCAGGCTCCGACAAGGCGAGAGCAGTGGACGTCAATGCGGCACTTCGCGCAAAGAGAGTCCGCGCTCTGGTGTGTCTGCGCGGAGGGTACGGCACCACGCGACTGGCTGGCCAGCTCGACTTTGAGGCGCTGCGCCGCGATCCGAAGATTATCGTCGGGTGCAGCGACATCTCAGCGCTCCTCGCCGGGGCCCTGATGCAGGCCGGAGTGCCCGGGCTTCACGGCCCAATGCCTCAGTCGCTCTGCGATCCAAAATCTCCGGCCTACACCTGGACACGCCTCGTCGATGCGCTTACGGGCGGACCGCTTGCGACAGGGTCAATCCTTAAGGGGCAGCGAGAGCCTGGCGCGAAAGTCGAAACACTCCGCCGCGGCCGCGCCAGCGGAACCATCTTTGCGACGAACCTCTCGATGCTTCTCGCCCTGATTGGGACCCCGTGGTTTCCTGACCTCAAGGGCTCAATACTGTGCATTGAAGAGATAGGCTCAACACCATTCCGACTTGACCGCGCTCTAACACAGCTGCTCTCAATCGGAGCCCTCAACGGAGTGAAGGGCTTCGCCGTCGGCCAGCTCATTCACTGCGAATACAAGCCTGAGGACGCCAAAGGGAAGCAGACAGCACGAGACGTGCTGTACGAACGGCTCGCGCCACTCGGCAAGCCAATCGTCATGGGATTGCCATTCGGTCACGGCTTGTACAACGCTACCCTACCGCTCGTAGCAAAGGCCTCCCTTGATGCCAGTGCTGGTGACCTCGTAATCGAGGGCATTCCCCTGCTGTAATCGCCACCCGACGACACCGCTGCAGGCACAATCTGCGCTGACTAACAAACCGACAACGAATCTCTTACGGGTGGGGAGACTTAGTTCGGAAGCCGCCTTCCGAGCTCGAATTTCATAATCTCTTCGGCGCCCGTTTTCGGATCCTTGACCCGAACCACGGTGATACGCCGCTGTGTAATCTGAGTAGCCTTAAAGGTCTCGCCAAAGAGTGACGCTTCGCTGATTGCGCCGGTAATCGAAACCCCGCCTGTGTCCTCCGCTCCTCGCAGCACCAGTCCTAGCTTGCCGTGCTGAGTGGCTAGGCGAACCTTCATCGCGTCTTGAACCGAGAGTAGTAGCGTGACAGTGGGTGGGATAGCTTCCGAGTCGGCAGCTGTGGACGCTGCTGCGGTTTTGCCCTTCGCGCGTTGTGCCCCTGGTGCACCCTCGGTCCGACGATTGGCGGAGAGAATTTTCGCGTTGTGCGCGATTACTGACGCCGTGTTACGGCCGGTGTACTCGGTGACCCACACAATATCTACACGCGCACCCGCTTGGGCCCAACCCTCGACACTACTCGTTGCATCAACAGGGATCGCAATCGCTCGGTAGCCTGGAGGGATGCTGGCAGTAAGGGCATTGACCGGCTGGAGACTGGTGAGGAACTCGCGGTTCACCAGACGGTTGGCAACCAACACACCACGCGCGTACATCCCTTTGAGCTCATCGAAGGAACGCACTGTATCAGGGCTAACTACGACCTCGGGCTTCCGCTCACGCTTAAACATCTGCGGCTGAAACGCCGAACCCGGCTGAATGTTTGAGACGGGCACGATCACTTCAACCGTACCGACTTGAGGAAGCACTTCGGGCTGAGTTGCAATGGTGGCTGCGGTGCTCGGTTGACTCGAGAAGTGGAGGAAAACAGCCACTCCGACGACCGTTACGAAAAACACCGAGGCGAGAATTATGATCTGGGGAAGCAGCAAGGCGCCACGCCTACGCTTCATCTGCACAAAACTTCCCCGCTTCTGGAACATGCCTAGAAAAACCCTCAGTTCTTCGGTCTGCGACCTGGTCCGGAGGCCCTGCAAGACCTAGGTACCCATCTGTCTAATCGGCTGCGGAGGCGTTTTTCTATCAGTTTTTTTTGTTTGAATTACGAAAACCCCCAGAGCTCCAGTAGATTCAACCATTTAGACAGCTAGCTCGAGAGTGCCTCCAACTGCCCCAGCAGGAACGTAATGGCGATCTCTACGCGCAGCACCCGCTCGCCGAGGTCGACCACGCGAAAACCAAGCGCCTGAAGCAAGGCTAGTTCAGCCTCGCTCCATCCACGCTCAGGGCCGATCGCCACAACAGCGCCCGCGCGTCGCGAATCAGCGCCATGACTCGATACCTCAAGCGCGGCGTGCAAGCCCTCCCCACAGGGGTGTGCAACGATCTTGACCACCTCCGGTGCTGCGACTAGTGGCGCGATCTTGTTCTCACAGAAGTGCCTGAACGACTTATGCACAACAATCTGCGGTGGCCGACTGTCCCAAACCTGCTCAAGTGCCTTGATCGATTCCTCCCGCAGGTTCTCTTCAAGCAACGCAGTCGATTGCAGATAGCTCTTATCGCCCTTCTCGCTACGCACAAAATGGAGCGAGCGCACCCCTAGCATAACCGCCGCCTGCACGCATTTCTTGATGGTCTGGGGGCGACTCACCCCGACGATCAGATCGAATGGCCTAGGCTCTCGCGCTGGGATGGAGAGCGAGAGCTCCAGTACCACCCTACCCAGCGCGCTCTCTCTCGCCAGCGCCTCTCCCCGAAGACCTCCGAGTACAGCCGCTTTGACTCGCTGGCCGGCCCGTAGTCCATGAGTCTCGTAGGCGTACGCTGCACGGGCACCTGACAAAACCGCGCAGGAAGCATCTACACACTCTTCGGGCAGGATGATAAGAGAGTTCATAGCCCAATATGGTAGACAGATTACCATCAAGAGTAAACGAATGCCCCACCTCCCCGGAGCCCCGCTATGAGCAGCAACCCGCATGCAAGCATCCAAAAGCTCTTCGAGCTTCGACGTAGCTGCTCAGCGTCTGTCCCACCCTTCGCCGCCGTCGCACCGTTCATCGAACAGGCTCTCGGATCTCTGTTCCCTCAACTCTCTCCAGCCAACGGACTCTCGCCAGAGACGTTAGCCACACTCGTCCACAGGACACGTAGCACCCTGCATGAGCTACTCGCACCTGTGGTTCATGCGCAGGATGCCGCAGCAGTTAGCGACTCGTTCGTAGAGATGCTCCCCGCAATGCACTCTGCAATCTTTGAGGATGCCAAAGCGATCCTGGCGGGAGATCCGGCAGCGGCAGGCATCGACGAAGTGATCCTAGCTTACCCCGGCTTCTGCGCGATCGCAGTGTACCGAATTGCTCATTGGCTACACGACCAGAAGATCCCTACCGTTCCGCGTATGCTAACTGAGCATGCACACCGAATAACGGGGATCGACATCCACCCCGGTGCGACGATCGGCCGCTCATTTGTTATCGATCACGGCACTGGAATCGTAATCGGTGAGACCACGGAGATCGCAGACAACGTGAAGATCTACCAAGGAGTTACCCTTGGGGCCTTGAGTGTCGACAAATCGATGGCGAATGCAAAACGCCATCCAACCATCGAACGGAATGTCGTGATCTACGCAAACGCCACGATCCTTGGCGGCGAAACTGTCGTCGGAGAAGGAAGCATCATCGGAGGAAACGTGTGGCTTACCACTAGCGTTCCCCCGCAGTCGCGGGTGTATCATCGCGGTGACATGCCAAGCGCCTAGCCTCAGCTGCTTGCTGCACTACTGTAAGGCAAACTCGGGTACCGCGGGATATTGATACTGGCCCCCTGCTGCCAAACACGGCGCGCTGCCAGCTCTCCAAAGAGCTTGAGAGCCATGCCTCAACAGAAACTCCAGCCGCTCTCTCTAGTCGAGCTGCTTGCGGCGTCCCTAATACAAGCGAAGTAACACCTTGTAGCGGGAGGGAACTAGGTCGCAGCAGGCTGCTACCACATGGATCGCGCCAGAAGCGGTGCCCCAGAATACGGAGGACACTCACAAAGATCTCCTGCTCGGCTAGTGGACGGTCTAACGCTCTCTGAACCTCAGCAATCCGTGTACTGAGTCGGGCTATACGCACCGCTGCTTCAATCGGATTCAATCGAAGAGAAGCACACAAACGCTCAAGCCATCCATCTGCCGGTAGCGTCAACCCGCAGGCCCTCGGTAGCGGCCTCCCCAGGATTACCGAGGCAAGCCGCTCTTCTACCCCCTCATCCTTTGCCGTACGGCGAACACTGGCGCACAGAAGCGCTCCCTCCAGAGCAACCCGCAAGCTGCCGAATCGCTCGGGCACAAGACTCCAGAACTCATCGAGCGAGATATCTTCCGCTAGCGGCAGGAGTCCTATGGGCCCACAGTCAGTCGCTAGGCTGGACTCAAGCGAGACGCCTACGGCCTGCGCCACTTGGAGCTCCAGTTGCCCCTCAACTATGCGAAGCACAGCCTCAAGTACAACTTGATCCATCGCATCTACTCTCCGTTCTGGATCGAAGGTGACCTCTAGCACATCGCAACAAAGCAGCTCACGCTTCAATTCAACGGCGGCTCGCACCAGAGCGACTTCAACGCCGTCGAGGGACTCTGGAAGCGGCAGTCGCCGAACAACTCCTTCTGGGAGCTGCACCTTACCGCCGAGACCGCGCGCACAGAGCGACCCGTAGCGCGAGTTGAGGAAGGCCACGACGCGCTCATCATCACAGAACAGCCCTGAAGACGCCGCTCGGCCGAAGCTCCACCCGGCCTCTTTTGCTCTGAGTCCAAGGGAGCCGTTGGCGAACCAGGAGTACACCCAACCGCTTTTCTCGAACCATGGCTCCACCGCAGAGAGACCAGCTCGTGCGGATTTTTCGAAGATTCGCCGTCCTCCCCCCCAATCGAGGACCATTCGGTTACGTCCGTACCAGCGCCCGTACCCACCTCCCTTGGAATGGACACGCCAGCGAGCTGGGTCAGGAGCAACCTCCCAGTGATTGCGCACGAATCGCTGATCGTCGTTGGTCTGCAGCCCCACGACTATCGATGCATCGCTGTCCAGTCGTCGCGCCGAACGGAGCAAGGGAATCGGAATAGCAGGCCCCTCTAGAAAGATCCGGTCGTGCGGCTCATGCATGAAGCGCTGCTGCGATAGCCGTTGCCCCTCTGCTACACCCTCACGCAACGCACTGGGCAAGGCGCGTAGCCGAGCACTTTTCTCCTCGTACTCAGCAACCGAGGCTAGGGAGATGAGTAGCAGCTCATGATCAATGCCCGGTCGCTCTTTGCTGGCGGACAGCAAGGCTACCCCAAGGCCATCGTGCAGGCCTAGTTGACGGTCGAAAGCGCGCTTGCCTAATTCGCACAGCACATCGATCGTAAGCTCGCGGTAAACACCCCTAAAGCTGTCACCACCATTGCGGAGATTTCGGTACCCTTTGAGGCGTAGCCACTTGTCGTGGGTCACTAGCCCGAGGAATCCCCCGGGTGCAAGTAGCTCAACGGAGCGCTGAACGAACGCCGCGCAAAGATCAAGCGAGGAATCGGGGTACTCCCGGTCAAGGAATTCACGCATCTCGGCTGTGAGCTTGCGCCGACCGAGGTACGGCGGGTTCATCACTATGCATCCGTAGGTGCGGCGAGCTAGCGGAGCTTCGGCAGCTCGGTCGAGAGTCCCAAACGGACCCTCAATCACCGCGATCCTATCCCGCACCAACGCCAGAGCACGCGGCAGGTCTCTCGCTCCAAGTCGAACAGCCTCCGCAACGAGCACCCCGCGGCAGAGCTGAACTGCAAACGGATCGATGTCAAATCCGAAGAGTAGTTCAAGTAGCCCCTCAACAGGAGCAGCGGAACGGTGTGTGCGAAGGGTACGAAGTGCCTGTACCAGCAGGTGCCCTGTCCCGCACGCGGGATCGCACACACTCGCGTCTAGTTTCCCGAGCAGCGCCGCTCTCTCACACAGAAACGTGCCCATCTGCTCATCGGTAAAGATCTGTGTGGCTGCCGTAAGCTTGAGACGCTCCGGTTGCTGCTCGTGTCGACGACTGACCCCCCAAGTGCTGGCTCTGCGCTCCGGTTCATTCCAGAGCTGGTACGCCCAGCCGATGAGCACTGGATCCTCCCTGAGATCCTGGAGAATGGCAGCTGGCAATTTCGTGTCTAGCAGGGCGTCCTGATCCGCTGCGGGGCACAACTCAAGAGCAGCCTCCGACCCAGGACATGCTGCACGGAGCAGCGCCGCGAAGAGTGTGCCTCGTTCGCCACTATCCATCGAGCGCCGCTGCGCTCGAATAAAGCGGAAGAATTGGGAGTAGCGGGTCATGAGGAGAACCTTCGCAGCAGCAGCTATCCTGGAAATAGTAAGCGTTAAAAGGGGCTGCAGAAACCCGCTTATATTCCAAACCTCAAACGTTTGGGCTACTTCGTCTGCTAAAGCTAGCGCCGAGAAGCTGTCACTCTGAGAGCCAGCCGAACGGGGAGCCGCGCCGCCGAAGAGATTTCAGAGCGGCCGTGGGCACTTCTCTTCCCGGAGTCGTTTTGCGTCCTAACGCCCCTAAAGTCCCCGAGATATCCGGGCTCCCCCTGCCCCGTCCGGCGCCGGATGGGTCGTTTGACTTGACCCATGCCTGGTTATACAGTCGAAAGAAGGGCGAAAAACCGCCCGGAGGTAACGATGGCTGCGAGAAACAGAGCTTCTCTCAAGACACCGACAGAGGAGCCGTCAACAAAGAGCACTACCCGTTCGAAGCCCAGCCGCGTATCCCGCAGAGCCACCCTGACACGTGTGGCTGTGCAAGTGGCCTCGTCAGATCCAACGCTGACTCAATTCCTTAAGTCCCCGATGCATCCCCCCACCGCAAACAGCGCGAGCGACAACGATGCAGCAGCGACTGCGTATGTAAAAGTCGAACGAGCGATTCAGTCTCTGGGCAAGCTGGAGGCTGAAGTAATAGCAGCACTCTTCCCATCCACAGGCAGCGAGCCGGAGAGCCTTGAGAAGTTGGCCGTGCGGCTCGGAATGACGGTCGAAGAGGTCAAGGCGATCGCCGACGACGCGCTGCGTGACCTGCGGGGCTCGCGCTCTGGTGGCGCACGCATTAGCGCCATTTGGAACTAACTCCTCTTATCTCTCCTGAAGCCTTACTTGGCGCAGTCTTTAGGGCAGCTAGTAGGGCCCTCCGCGCAGGGACATCCAATCGCCATGCACACAATCTCTTGGCAGATGCCGTCGCCGCAGAGGTCCTTGCACGCTTTTCCCGCAGATAGCTCCTCACGCTGATCGACGAAGATGATCCCGCCTTCGCTTACACACCGCGGTGGGTAGCTTTTCATCACCTTTCCGCTCTGAGCCACACACTCCTCAAAGGTTGTGGGTGGAGCAAGCTTCTCCGCGACTTGTGCACAAGCGCTAGAACCAGCCACCGCGAGCAGCGTAAGCGACGCGATACTAAGCAACGAAAGCCTCATGGAACACCTCTATAGTAACGAAAGAGCCGCTAGCGGGCGGCTACAGGAACTCTGGCTCAGATTTAGGAAACCCTACATCGAGTCGCCCTGTCTCCAGGATGCCCCTCCTGAGAGCGCCAAGACCACTAACATCTTGGCCTGAACTTTACCGCTCATCTTTTTATAGTCACCTGAAAAGCGACAGCCCTTAAAACGCTTCGCCGCTTGGTTTTGGCACTGCTTTGTGGTCGGATTTCTGAGGCAGAAGAGGGTCGACTCAACTACGAATTGGCGCGGTGTTTGGAACGCTTTGCATGAGCGCTCCCACGGTGCGCGTTGCTCGGCGGCTTGCGCCAGGGTGGTAATCGCTGCCGTTGAAGCCGCAATTCCCGCTAAGAGTACGTTGCGCATTTTCATGTCGAGGCCTCCACGTCAGCTCTACAGGCACCGCTATCCCCCAGCAGCCTTGATGTGCGGGGTATGGAACACGCGACA
Organism: Deltaproteobacteria bacterium; assembly: GCA_947491545.1. GTDB lineage: Bacteria > Bdellovibrionota_C > UBA2361 > UBA2361 > OMII01 > OMII01. Next base: position 8,518 of record CANLJX010000058.1, on the reverse strand, counting down.
CCCTATGTTACTTCAACTCCGAACCGAAGCGATGAACAACTTCCGCCGCCTCCATCCGCCTGCCCGAGCTTCCCTGCCTCCCCCGAGGTGATACGAGGGTTAACACCCTCACCCCTTTCATGGATTGTTACGGCTTGAACTGCCCGGACCTTTAGGCGAGAGCACCTCTTTGTGGCCAACTCGGCCCAAGAGGCTGGATGCACAAAGGAAAAAAGTTAGCGGCGAAACGAAGCAAGTTGCTGAATCGTGGCTAAGTGCAGTCCGGTGATGGGAGCTGTCCACTCCGCTTCTCGAATTCTTCGCGTTTGATAAACACGACAGAGCTGTCGTCGCCATCGCCCGATGCGAAGACCCGACACCACTCAGGGGAGAGATCGAGCAGGGTCGACATTGTGCTTCCGTGTCTCCAAACAATCGTCTGCGGCTGAACTTTTTCGATGTACCCCTCCCAGTTCGACTTGCCGACAAAGCTGGCGCGATACAGCTCCCAGATCTCTGGCGAGTTCACATTCGTTCTCCCATCGATCGGGACCTTGTGGCGTGGCTCTCCGGTAATGGGGTCGCTGAAGCGGTACATCAGGTACCCACCGGCCGAGAACTCGTTCAATACGGGGAAGCCAAGTCCCTTCTCTTCGATGAAATCAACGGCACTCTTCGGAATCAGTTCCGTGTTCACTGCCGGACGGCGATAGAGGGCTGCCGATTGGGCCGCGAGCATTCCAACCAGCAGGACACCGAAGGCGACCAGCGTCCCTTGCTCAAGAGAACCGAACCCCTTCTTGAGTTGCCTCACTCCTTCAGCCAAGTGGTCACCACCGCGAGGCTGTGGCACGTGGCCACTCTGCCGCCACCATGCAGCACACAGCGCTCCGAGGGCGATCGAGGCGAACGGTAGAAATTTTACGGCCGTAAGGCCGGCGAGTGTCATGCCGGCTCCGAGCACGAGCCTGCTGGCTGGCGGAGCGGCACGCTCCGCCTGGAAGGCAGCGATGAGTATCGCACCGATCAGCACCACGAATACGGTCGAGTACTGCAAGATCGTCGCCGGCTGAAACTCCGATATAGAGTTGTACTGAAGAGGGTGCCCACCTTTGCTGAGAAACGTCAGCCACTCTCCCCCGAAGTAGGGAGTCACGAGGGTGCCGATGAAAAAGGCTGCACTAGCTGCAAACGCCCGCTTCGGAACGAAGCGGTGGCTGGGATCCTGAAGCGTCCAGAGAAAAACTGCGCCCAACCCTAGTATCGCTGTTAAGTGAATGTTGCCCCACAAGCACCCGAGAATGAGAAGCGGGAGGAGACGACGTGGCGCTACACCTCGGTCCACAACGGTATCAGCTGACGCCAGGCAGCCTGCAAACAAGATCCACACCAACGACTGCGGCCGTAGGGTGAAGTGGTTGTAGCAGGCAACAGCCGTGTACGCCCCGAGCAACGCTCCGACGAAGTAGTCACGGGCCATACGGCTGAAAGCCGCAAAGAGACTGATCGACACCGCGCAGGCAAATACGACCTGTAGCAGCATCAGGCCTCGACCCTGCCAGAGCCTCTCGACCCATGCGAAAAGGATTTCAACGCTCCAAGAGTAGGCGCGCCAGAGCTCGCCGTTACTGAACATATTCCAGAGATCGACGTGCGGGACTTCGCCGTGCGCTATAATCCAGCGGCCCACCGTGATGTGCCACCACAGATCGGGATCCGCCACCGACTGGCAGATGTAGAGCCCGAAGAAGATCGCGAGAAATATCCAAAGCAGCTGTTTCATAGAGAACACGTAATAAGAGAGGTAACACAGCTCGACGTGCGCGACACGGCACCGCAGAGGCTATGCCCCTATCAGGGTACAGTATCGGCAGCAGTTGGAGAAAAAGTTGAGCAGCTTGTGGAGAACGACGTTATGGGCGAAGCCTCGCTGGAGGCAATCCCTTTGATGCCCTGAGGTTAGCGGCCGCTACGCGAACGCCCTCCCCGCCCGCATTCTTCTTGGCTCGCCCCTTGCCCGTTACGCGAGCGAAAGTCGCCTGTGCCTGGCGCCGCGACTGCTTGCCGCCGAGGTCTACGCCGGCGCGATACAACGTCGCAACCGCCAGGTTGTTGAGGATCGCCACCTCAAGCGGCCGATTGTCTCCTGGCCGAAGCTGCGCCAGAGCTGCCTCGAAAGCCCGCAGCGCGCAGCGCAGCTCGCCCTCCTCGAGCTCAGCACCCGAAATCGCCCGGACTAGGTGCAGCGTCCCCGTCATCCACATCGGAAGGGCGCGATGCGCATTGGATGTCCACGCCGCTTTTAGCGAGCCTAGCGAGCGCAGCTCTATCTCAAGGGAATCGGTAGCCGAAACATCCACCAGAGCTCCCGGATAGCTCGGCCACACCTGCGCCAAGCGGCCGAGGAACTGGCCCGTTGCGGGAAGCTTCGCGTCGGACAGCCCAATCATCGGAACAGAGACGATAATCTGCTGCGGCTTGATGCCTCGTCGCTCAAGCGCGCGACGCGCGTAGCTTCCCTGCGGCAGCGAAGCGGTAGAGAGTGGCGGAGAGCCACGCAGAGAAACACTCGTCCAGCGCGGAGTGCCCCAAGCTACACCCCACACCGAAGGGTCAGACTTTAGGATCTCCTGAGCCTCATCGGTACGAGTTATCTGGCGCGAGATCGTCCCCACGTGCACTGGCGCCTTGGAAGCCGCTGCGCTCCGCATCCGATCGCGCAAGATCTTGGCGTCTGCTTGAAGCTTGTCCTCCTTGAGCTGCGCAACAATGAACGAACTGCCGGAGATGTCGAGCGCGGTCAGCCGCAGCGTGACTCCGAGCACTGCGGCGAGTGCCGCACAAGCGAGCACCGTGCGTGGGACCTGCAAGCCACCCGGCGCCATCGGCAACAACAGGAGCAGGATAACCAGAAACGTCACGAGCTGCCCCCACGAGCGTGCAGAAGCCCCACCGCCCGCGAGCGCGATCGCTGTCGCACCGAGCACAGCAGCTACGAGCACCACTACCGCAAGCGCGCCTGGATGCGCCCCAACTCGGGAGCCCCCAAGGGCTGTTGCGCCAACGACCTCGGGATGAGGTGCCTCAACTGGCGTTGGGCTAGCTGCCTGAGCCATCGTCATCTCCACTCTCGTCGCCCTCAACCTCGTCGATGCCAAACTTGTCCTTGAGGAACGATACGAGGTCGAGGCTGCTCGAAGGGTCGAGCATCTCGTCCAGCTCGGCTTGGCTAATCACGATGTACTGAACACCGCACGACTCAAGCATCATCGGCAGCCTCTTGTGCCGCTCTAGCCGGTCGAGCTCGATCACTACTGTAAAGTCTGGCGCGATCTCAACCACCATCTTCGGCATGTCGCTGCCGTCAACCAAGGTGAAGAGGCAGTGGGCGCTGTCCGCCCAGCGCGCAACATCGCCCGCTGTCTGTCCTGCAACTGGGGGATACTCGCCCCCACATACCGCTCGAACGCTCATGTTGAACACGACATTGTCCCGTCCAAAGAAGGACGCCAGCATGCGGAATAACTGGGACTCGGGGAGCGACATCTCAATCATGGAGCCGAGTATTGCAGATGGCTGCCCCTGCCACAAATAGAGAGCCCGTGAGCCCCCCTCAACGTCGACAGAAAGCCCCAAGTTTGGTCTAATGAGACCATGGCACGGCTCCCGATCAAGTATTTTCCGGACCCTATCTTGCGCGCTCCGACCAGCAAGGTGTCGGCGTTTAACAGCGCTCTTCATGCGCTTCTCGACAACATGTACGAGACGATGGTGCACGCTGATGGGCTTGGCCTGGCAGCTCCTCAGGTTGGCCACTCAGAGCGGCTTGCGGTAATCGATGTGACGATCGAGTACATGCCGAAACCGCTCATCTCTTCTCTCAGTGGACACTCGGCCGAGGCGCACATACACGAGGGGCGCCTTGAGCTAATCAATCCCCACATCACGGCGAAGTCCCAGCGCGTCGCTAGCTCAGAGGAGGGCTGCCTCAGCATCCCCTCCTTCCGTGACTCCATCAAGCGCCACGAGAACATCTCCGTCCAGGCGCAGGACCGGCACGGCCGGCAGTTCTCACTTGAGGCTGTTGAGCTTCTGTCTTTTGCGCTGCAACACGAGATTGATCACCTCGACGGAGTGCTCTTCGTCGACCACCTAAGCCGCCTCAAGAAGGTGCTGTTCAAGAAGTGGTGCATCAAGAACGAGTTTGGTCTCGAAGCGTAACCACCACCATGAATGTCATCTTCTTCGGCACTCCCTCCTTCTCGCTACCATGCCTCGAAGCGCTGCTAGAGATGCCAGGCGTGACAGTGACAGCAGTGGTGACCCAGCCAGATCGTCCGGCGGGCCGGGGCGGTGAGCTGCGCGCGTCTCCCGTTAAAGAGCTTGCCCTCAAGCGCGGCATCCCAGTGCTGCAGCCTCTCTCTCTCCGCAAGGAGCTTGCCTCTTTCAAGGCTGAGGCTGACAAGCTAGGCCCCTTCGACGTCGGAGTCGTTATCGCCTTCGGGCAGATACTCCCGAAAGCCGTTCTTGAGATGCCGCGTGCCGGCTGCGTCAACGTTCATGCGTCTCTCTTGCCGCGCTGGCGAGGCGCAGCACCGATTCAGCGGGCAATTGAGGCAGGCGACTCCGAGACTGGTGTTTGCCTGATGCAGATGGACGAAGGGCTCGACACCGGCGCCGTCTTCTCGCGGGCTTCAACTCCGATCTCCGAACGGGACAATGCCCAGACCCTGCATGATTCCCTCGCAAAGCTTGGCGCCTCTCTGCTTGAGAGGGACTTGCCCGCAATCGCCCAAGGCTCCCTAGCCTCGCTGCCGCAGGAAACGGCCGGTGTCACCTACGCCCGCAAGATCGAGGCGCACGAAGGGCTGATCGACTGGAGCAGCGAGGCAGGCGCTATCGCTCGCCGCGTGCGCGCACTCGCCCCGCACCCTGGCTGCTACACATTCTGGCGTGGCCAACGCATGAAGATCCTCTCGGCCACAGCAAGGCAAAACAGCTCCTCATCAGGACATCATCCGGGCGAGGTGATCTCGGCGGTAGGCAGCTCAATAAGCGTCGCGTGCGGCTCAGGCGAGCTGGCGGTGACGCAGCTCCAGCTCGCTGGAAAGCGACAGATGCCCACCGAAGAGTTCCTGCGAGGGACCGGCGTCGTGCCGGGAGAGCGCTTCTCCGCCGCTCTCCAGTAAAGCCCGGCTATTCTGCCACATAAGCCGTGGCGTGGTCGCTGCGGTCTCTTGCCGCGGTCATGCCACATCTCCCTTGCCCCATGGATCCTCTAGGCATGCCAAACAATCACTCCTCGCCTAGCTCTATTGTGTCAGGCCCTCTGCCGCGCCTCGTCGAAGGCGAACGGAACTTGCTCGACCTAGCCGACTTTGATCACGCCATCGAGACGCTCGGCCCGCTCTTTCAGCTCGCTCCGTGGGAGATACGCCGATGCCTTGAGGAGCTCGCTAGGAAGAACCCTCACCCTCTTCTGTCGGAGCAGGGGCGCGCACGTCAGCACGAAACGCACAGCGGTGCTTCACGTCACACTTGGCACACTTGATCGGATGTGGGCTGGCACGCACATCTCCCCCGTCGAGCAGCGCACGCATCTGATCGATCAGTGCCTGCAGCCAGCGCTGCTTCGCCTCAGTGTTTTCAACCCGGATGCGCCGACACGTTGGGCCTATCAGCAAATATCCGTGCGGGGGCCGCTTCCCCTCGAACTCTTCGACTAAGCGCAGGTAGACCAGCAGCTGTGCCACGTAGCGATCACGAAGCTTTTTGGCGAGAGGCTTCCGCTCGACCGGTATGATGAATCCATCTTCCTCTATCAGGGCATCGGGCTTGCCAGCCAAGCCCTGGGCCTCTGAGATGTACTCACGCTCTGCCAGGAAAGTGCTCCCCTCAATCGAGACAGTAACCGAAGCCGGCTCAAATCCACTCTCTCTTCTCCGCTTGCCGGCAGCGCGGGAGAAGGAACGGATAACTAGCAGCGCCGCACCCACCAGGAGAACAAGCTGCAGCACGTGGTTTCGAATCGAAAGGGTCCAAAACTTCTCGAAGGGGATACCCTGGGGGTTCAGCAGGATGAAAACCACGAGCGCTGTGCAGATCAGCACCGCTACGTAGCGGATCCACTGGCCGAGCTCCAGGGACTCATCGAACACACGCGACCAATCGCGGTGGAGCTTCTTTCCGAGCGTCTTCTCGTCGAGCGCAAATGCAGCACCCTGCTTGTCGACCCACTTGAGCTTCCAGGCCTGCGCGCACACCGAGAAAGCGCCGACTTCGCCCGCGGCTACAATGTGCTTTCCGTCTGGCCTCGTGGTTGCCACGTCGTTTCCCTCGTTCGCTTCACGGGTTGTACCACGGCCGAGGTGTTACCGCTTCTGCCGACCTTTAAGCAGAGACCCCGTGGCGGCGATGATGTTTGAACAGATATCTCGTATACGCGACCAAACCTCGCGATCCTCCCCCTCCTGAGGCGCAACTACCCCGTGGCGCGGAGCCTCATCGACCGCGGCCTGCACCAGGCGACGTTCAAGAACCTCAGGTATCGAGAAAGCCGGCAAATGAGCAGTCTCAAGAATGAACTGAACCTCAGGCGCCTGGTGATGGGTTAGTCGCCAAAACGCGTAACGACCGCACGCCGTAAGAAACTCGCACACCACGCAGAAGCGGGAGCCCCCCTGCTCTTGCGGGTCAACTCGAACGCGGAAGTCGATCCGGTCTTCGAGAAGGAAATTCACCTCGAAGGCCTCAATCCAGCCCTTTCTGGCCCGGTACGCGGTAACCTCGTCGAGGTACACACCCTCAAGCATCAAGCGATCGGAGTCGTACCAGAGACCGAGCCCCACTGCGATCTCGGAGCCTGCTTGCTGAACGTTGAATTCGGACTGCTGCATGAAAAAACCCGTGCCCTTTGGGCCGCCTAAGCGGCTTTCCTTTTCCCACAGGGAGTTATCGACCTAGCAGCTGGTTGGCTTAACGGTTCTTGACCGTATCGCGCCTGATGGTCGATCGGGCTGCCCTAACCACCTGAAAGTCCTTGGCTTAACGCCTTCTCTGAGAGTGTGACACCCCACCCCTCTTCTGCTATGCTCGCGGTTCTCACTGCCTGCTTGAGAGCCCCGATTCTTCGGCTCAACAGCGGCGCTAACATGTTTCGTCGAAAGACGTTTTTCACCTTAGGAAGTAGTTTCGTATGAGAAGAGAGAGAGGCAACGGAAGGCGTTCACACCGTGGTGGGCGCGCCAGAGGAGGACGCTCAGGCCGAGGTCGTGGGCATTCACGACGCCACCCGCGTCAGAGCGCGGAGAGCGGCAACCAGCGTGAGCGCATAGCTATTGAGAGCGGCGACCTGGTCCTAATCGACCAGTTTATGCTAGCCAACCCGCAGTTCATCGAGAAGATTACGAAGGTGGTCGACGAGGACACTGCTGTCAAGAACGACATTATCCGCGAGTACGGCGGCAAGGTAATCTCGGTTGCCCGCGGCACGTACCGCATCGAGCGTGATCCGTTCGCCTACACGATCGTAGTTCACCCGGAAGGAGACTCGGTTGAAGCGGCTGAACTGGTTAAGGACGCGACCGATGAGCTCGGAGAGCTCAACATCGATACGCGTTGCCTCGCTATGCTCGACCGTGAGCTGCTTGATGACAGCTCTCTCCTTGAGCGCTACCAGCAGCTTTGGTTCGGCGGCCAGGACAAGGCGTGCCGCGACCTGCTGCGTGATAACGGCGGCGCGGTTCGCTACGGCTTCCGCCGCGATGGCGACGAGCTCGCTGTGTTCCAGATTCCAGGCGAAGATGTAATCTGCCTCTGGCCGAAGAACATCGAGGAGCTCACGGCCGCAGCCCGAGAGGGTCAGGAGCCTCAGGCAGCTCACGAGGGATAACTTACGTTTCGCCCAAGTGCGACGTGAGCTATACAGAGGGGGTTCGCGCTAAGCGCGAGCCCCCTCTCCTTTTGGGGAACGAGAAGACGATACAATCGGCAAAGAGCTGTGCTCCTCAAGATCCTCGAACAGAAGCTTACCTTTAAGCCGACACACGAAGAGTACGGCGGGCTCGGCCCTTTCAGCGCGCAGCGCTTCCGCTTCGGTCACGAGTTCGGCCTAGAACTCGACGGAGCCTTCGTCGATCGCGGCTCATCGTCTGTAGTGCTCTTCGTGCACGGCAACAAGCACAACCTCACCCGCTTCAGTGACCACTACGCGCTCTTCGCCGAACTAGGGCTCTCCTTTCTGACCTTCGACTACCCAGGCTACGGGCAGAGCGCTGGTACCCCAAGCGAACAGGGCATGTACGCCGCTGCGCGCGCCGCGCTCGCGCACCTGCGGCACGCGGTGGGCTGCCCGGAGAGCGAAATTATCGTCTACGGCTGCTCGATGGGGGGCGCGGTGGCTATCGAGCTGCTGCAGTCTGAGCGCGTCAAGGCGCTCGTGACTGAGAGCACCTTCACGAACTCTTGGGAGATGGCGAGGCACCTCTATCCCTTACTGCCTTTCTGGAGGCTTCTGCCGAAACGCTTCGCAAATGATGAG
>CANLJX010000057.1 GCA_947491545.1 Deltaproteobacteria bacterium | reverse complement strand
CCGATCTACTTTAACTTTTCCGTGCCGCAACAGATCGCTCCCGCGCTCAAGCCAGGGAGCAACGTAACAATCACGGTTGATGCCTTTCCTGGCAGGAGCTTCACCGGCTCAGTCACCGCTGTGAACCCACAGATAAACGCAGATCTCCGCTCGATCGACATACAGGCGACGATACCCAACACGCAGCAGGAGCTCCTTCCCGGCATGTTCGGCCGCGTAGAGCTTGCGCTCGGCGGACAGCAGCAGGTCTTGAGCGTTCCGCTCACGGCGGTGAGCTACGCCCCGTACGGCGACTCGGTGTACGTCGTCGAGCGCAAGGTCGACGAGAGCGGCACGGCTCTCACCCTTGTGCGGCAGCAGATCGTACAGCTCGGGGAGCGCAAGGGCGACCTCGTCGCAGTGAAGAAGGGCCTCCGTGAGGGCGATGAGGTGGTGACCACCGGCACCTCCAAGCTCCGTCCCGAAGCCGCCATCGCCATCAACAACCAGGCGGTCCCGAGTGCCTCCGAGAATCCGACGGTGAAGGATAGCTAGGGCACATGAAGCTCACTGACCTCTTCATCAAGCGTCCTGTCCTCGCCATCTGCCTCAACCTGCTCATCCTGATAGCGGGCTACACATCGATCCAGAAGCTCAACGTCCGGCAGTACCCACGCAGCGAGAGCGCGGTTGTCTCAATCACGACAGCCTACATCGGCGCGCCGGCAGACCTCGTGCGGGGCTACATCTCAACGCCGCTTGAGCGCGTCATAGCGAGCGCCGACGGGATCGACTACATCGAGTCTGCCAGCAAGCAGGGGGTAAGCGAGATCAAGGCGCACCTGCGCCTCAACTTCGACGTAAACGCGGCGTTAACCCAGATCCAGGCGAAGGTTGCCCAGGTTCGCAGCGACTTGCCCCCTGAAGCAGAGGCGCCAGTCATAAACGTGGAAAGCGCCGACAATCGCTTCGCCTCGATGTACCTCGGGATCTTCTCCAAGGACTGGGAGCCAAACCAGGTAACCGACTACCTGAGCCGAGTTGTGCAGCCGCAGATCTCAGCCGTGCCTGGAGTTGAGAAGGCAGAGATCCTAGGGGCGCGCGTCTTTGCGATGCGCATCTGGCTCCACCCCGACCGGATGGCGGCGCGCGGCATCAGCGCCGCTGATGTTAGGAACGCCCTTGCGGCGAACAACTTCCTCTCAGCGGTTGGCAACACGAAGGGCTCGATGGTGACGGTGAACCTTGTCGCCAACACAGACCTGCGCAGCGCCGATGAGTTTAAGAAACTTGTCGTGCGTGAGTCTGGCTCCCGGATCATCAGGCTCGAAGAGATAGCCGACGTGGTTTTAGGGGCTGAGAGCTACGACGAAGATGTCCGCTTCAACGGCGACCCAGCGACCTTCATGGGAGTGTGGGTGCTGCCCAACGCCAACTCGCTCGATGTTATTAAGCGCGTTCGCGAGATCCTCCCAGACATCCAGAAGAACCTGCCGAGTGGCGTGCAGATAGCCGTTCCGTACGACGCGACCCAGTACATTCGTGACTCAATCCACGATGTGCTGACGACCCTGATAGAGACGATCCTGATAGTAGTGCTCGTTATATTCCTCTTTATTGGGTCACTGCGAGCCACGATTGTGCCAGTCGTCGCCATCCCGCTCTCGCTCGTTGGCGCAACGGCCCTGATGCTCGCCTGCGGCTTCACGATTAACTTGCTAACGCTGCTCGCCATAGTGCTCGCCGTGGGGCTCGTCGTGGACGACGCGATCGTGATGCTTGAAAACGTCGAGCGCCACGTGCGGGAGGGGAATAAGCCGATATCCGCCGCGGTCCGTGCGGCGCGAGAGCTGGCGGGGCCGACGATAGCGATGACGCTGACGCTCGCCGCTGTGTACGCCCCGATCGGGATTCAGGGCGGCCTCACAGGCGCGCTCTTTAAGGAGTTTGCGTTCACGCTCGCTGGCGCCGTGCTCATCTCTGGAGTTGTTGCACTCACGCTCTCGCCGATGATGTCGTCGAGGCTCGTGGTGCCGCGAGAGCAGGAGAGCAGGTTCCAAGAGGGGGTAGATGCCTTTTTTGAGCGGCTGCGGGACCGCTACGCAGCCCTCCTTGAAAAGTCGTTTAACTTTAAGGCCGCGATAGTGACGGCGGCAGCGTGCACGGCGCTCTTGGCAGTGCCGTTTTACCTCTTCTCGATGAAGGAGCTCGCGCCGCGCGAGGACCAGAGCGTTCTCTTTGGGCTCGTGATCGGCGCGCCGAATGCGACAGTCGAGCAGATGGCGATCTCGGCGTCTCAGGTCGAGAAGCTCTACAGGAGCTTCCCAGAGTACAAGGGCTCGTTTCAGCTCACGGGCCCGAGCTTTGGGTTCTCAGGAATCGTGACGAAGCCGTGGAGCGAGCGCTCAAGGTCGGTGCACGAGATGGAGCCTGAGCTGTGGGGAAAGCTCAGCTCAGTGACGGGCGCGCAGGTGATTGTCAACTCGCCAGCTCCGTTGCCAGGCGGCAGCGACTTCCCGGTAGAGATGGTTATTTCGTCTACTGCTGAGCCGATTGAGGTGCTCGGGTACGCCCAGCAGCTCGTCGGGGCAGCGTTTCAGAGTGGCGTGTTTATGTACGCCGACACTGACCTCAAATTCGACCTGCCTCAGAGCGAGATAGTGATAGACCGCGACAAGGCGAATGCCATGGGGCTCTCGCTCGCTTCCGTCGGGCAGGACATCTCAGTGCTCGTTGGCGGAAAGTACGTAAATCGCTTCTCGATACAGGGACGCAGCTACAAGGTCATTCCGCAGGTAAAGCGTGAGGATCGGCTCAACCCCGATCAGCTGCTCTCGTTTCACATCCGAGGTCCACAGGGGAAGCTCATGCCGCTGGCAACAGTGGCTTCGCTTCACAACACGGTCCAGCCGCGGCAGCTCAACCGCTTTCAGCAGCTAAACTCAGCCAAGATTCAAGGCGCGATCCCGCCAGGAATCTCAATCGACGATGCTCTTGCGGTGCTTGAGGCGAAGGCTCGCGAGATCCTGCCGCCAGGCTACATCCTCGACTACGCCGGAGAGTCGCGACAGCTCCGCAAGGAGGCAAACAGCATGACCGGCACCCTGCTGCTGGCCCTCGTAGTAATCTTCCTGGTTCTCGCCGCCCAGTTTGAGAGCTTCATTGATCCCCTCATCATCCTGCTCGGGTCTGTTCCGCTCGCCCTCGCGGGAGCCCTGATGTTCGTCTTCTTGGGGAGCACCTCGCTCAACATCTACTCGCAGGTTGGCCTCGTGACGCTGGTTGGATTGATTGCGAAGAACGGCATCTTGATAGTGGAGTTCGCAAACCAGCTGCAGGCGGCAGGGCTCTCGAAAGCCGAGGCGGCGATTAAGGCGTCATGCACCCGGCTGCGCCCGATCCTTATGACGTCCGTCGCCACAGTCGTCGGCCACTTCCCGCTCGTGCTCGCGAGCGGGGCGGGCGCCGCTGCCCGGAACAGCATCGGAATTACCCTGGTGAGCGGGATGGTGATCGGTACCTTCTTCACCCTTTTTGTGGTACCAGTGCTTTACACGCTCATCTCCCGCCCCCGTCCGCAGCGCGCCCTTGTGCCGGAGCTAGACGAGGAGGACCCGAGGCAGGGCGTTATTGGATTTCTGCACTAACCCGAGCCCATGAACACCCGAATCGCAACATTCGCAGCCCTTCTCGCCTTTTCTGGCGTTGCGTCAGGGGCGCTCTCGGGCTGCGCAGTCGGGCCTGACTTCGTGAAGCCAGAGACAGCGACGCAGCCGTCGTTCCTCGGAGCAGGGGAAGCCGGGGCGACGGCAACGAGCGGCGACGTGCTGCAGCAGTGGTGGTCTCACTTCGGCGACAAGACGCTCGACTCGCTCATCGCTGACGCTGTGCGCTCGAACGTCGACCTGCGTGGCGCGATATCTCGCGTCAATCAAGCCCGTGCCATCCGGCGAGAGAAGTTCCTCGACCTCTTCCCAACGGTGACTTCTGACCTGATCTACACTCGCACGCAGACTCCGACCCAGACCTTTGCAGGTGGCGCCTTCCCGAGCAGCTCTCCGTACATCGAGAACGAGTACTACAACGTCGGCTTGGATGCCGTGTGGGAGCTCGACATCTTTGGCCGAGTGCGCAGAGGAGTAGAGTCAAAGGACGCCGAGAGCGCAGCTTCTGTGGCGCAGCTCCACGACGCTGTCCGTATTCTTGTCGCCGAGGTAGCGCGCACGTACATCGACCTGCGCGGAACGCAGCTGCAGGTGTCGGTGTCCGAGAAGAACGCAAAGACCCAGGAGCAGGTTGTAAAAGTTGCCCAGGCACTCTTTCAGGGTGGGCAGTCGACTGAGTTCGACGTAGTGCGGTCCCGCTCTCAGCACTCAACGACACTTGCGACCATTCCGCCGCTTCAGGCACGCGCCAAGGCAGACATGTACCGCTTGGCGGTGCTGTGCGGGAAGCAGCCGCAAGAGCTTGTGCCGATGCTTCAGGCGACAGCTCCATTGCCTTCCTTCTCAGGGCCACTCACCATTGGCGATCCAGCGACGCTGCTTCAGCGTCGGCCGGACCTTCAGGCCGCAGAGCACCAGCTTCACGCCGCGACGGCCGGTATCGGAGTCGCAAAAGGCGACCTGTGGCCGAAGATCACCTTCTCCGGCTCGCTCGGATTCCAGTCGAGCGACTGGAGCGGACTCTCCGGGAGAGAGGCCGGCCAGTACGCAGTTACTCCGACTCTTTCGTGGGCGGCTTTTAACCTCGGCAGGGTCTTTGCCCGTATCGACCAGTCAGAGGCCGCGCAGCAGCAGGCTCTAGCTGCCTACGAGCAGGCGGTTCTCATCGCACTCGAGGAGACAGAGGGGGCGCTCGTGCAGTTCACCTCATCGAAGCAGCGCAGGGACTACCTAAAAGACAGCGTTGACCAGAGCGGCAAGGCAGTGGCGATTGCGCGCACCCAGTACGAGAACGGGCTGGTTGACCTGCTGCCTGTGCTCGACGCGCAGCGCGCACTCCTCTCAAACCAGCTCCAGCTCGCTGAAAGCGAAGTAGGGCTCCTTAGCTCTCTCGTGTCGCTCTTCAAGGCACTCGGAGGCGGCTGGAATGACGCAATATCGGAGGTAAAGAGCGAGGAGCTCTCGGAAGCCTCCGATGACCAGGGCTAGCACCTGTCGTATGGCAGATCTTCGAGGCACCTCGCAGCACGAAACCAGGGAGCGGGTGCTGACCCGGCGATTTGTTGCGGTAGTCACGACGACTATTCTTGTCATCTCGATGCTCTCGGTAATTGGCCTGTGGTGGACGGCAACATCGATCCGCCTCGACACGACGATAGTGCCTCTGAGCGCTGCTATCGTCATGCTGCTGTTTGGGCGTGCATACAGTTTGCGAGATCAAAAGATTTCGGAGACCTGCTTCGTGATGTTCTGGACGGTCGCCGTAACGAACATTCTCAACATTCCGATGTTTGTAGTAGCGCGCCTGAAGCTTCCATTTCAGGATTCACAACTTGTCGCTTTCGATCAGTGGCTCGGACTTGAGCTTCCACAGGTGCTCGCTCTGCAGCAGAGCTACCCGGCGGCATTCTCGTTTGTCGCGTCGTGCTACAACCTGCTCCTGCCGCTTTTAGTGGTATCTGTGACGCTCCCTACGTTTCTCGGCCGAGGCCGGGGTGTGCGGGAGTTCTTTATCGCGCTCTTTATGTCGGGCACGATTGGACTAGCCCTCTTCTGCCTCTTTCCTGCTGAAGGGGTTCACGATCGGTACCAAGTTCCCCCCTCAGCGAGCCAGGCGCTCTTCCTTGAGACGCTGTACGCAGTGAGGCGCGAGCAGAGCTATGCGCTTGATATCAGTTTTCGGGCTGGGCTCGTGTACTTCCCCTCGTTTCACGCGATTTTAGCTATCTTGAGCGTCTTTGCTCTGCGCCAGCTTCCCTTGCTGCTTGGACTTGCGGCACCCGTGGGAGCATTGGTGGTGCTGTCAACAGTGGCAACGGCAAACCACTATCCGTGCGACACTCTGGTGGGGGTAGTTGTGGCGGTATTCAGCTGCGTAGTGGCGATGAAAGTTGAGCCGCTCGTGTCGGGCTCTACGAGCTCCCGCAAAAGATAGCCAGCGTGTTTCCAGCTACGCTGCAAGGGCGGCAAACAGCCCTGCGGCCGCGAGAGCCAACAGAACAAAGAGGATCGCCACTGCTATAATGTACGAGATGAAGAGAGCGAGCTGCTGGTTCTTCGGCACAGCGGCCATAACGGGGAGGCCTGCGTAGCCAGAGTAAAGAGACCAACATGCAGCTACGATTCCCCCGACTTGGCCGAAGAGCGGGATGATGTTTAGCAGGCTCGCAACGAGCATCGGTATCGAGGAGTGCACCGACCAGCTAAAGGCCCTATTGCTCTCGACAGTGCCCTGAAAAAATGGCGCGAGCTGTCTCAGCACCAGAGCCGATACAAACGGCATAGCGCACGACAGCAGGAAGGCAAGGAGCGACTGCTGGAGGAGCAGCGCAGTCGCAGCCGTCGATGATGGCGCGCTGAAGAACTTCAAGCCTACAAAGCCTGCTACTGCGCCTAGCGCGAGCAGTGGAAGCGAGATTGTGGTGAAGAGCTCGCGCGGAGACCTGCTCTCGCTCGCAATTGTCTGCCAGCAGGTCGCAGGGCAGGTTACGACCAGCTTGATTCGGTCTATCAGGAAAGAGCGAGGTGCGGCGGTAGCGGTGGTAGTGGTAGCCATGGTGTCGGAGGCTACTTCAAAAAAGAACCAGTCGGGGATGTTTTTCGCCCCCTCGGTGTTCTTGGCTGGAAAATGCGGACTCCCGGTGGGGGTGTTCTACGCTGCGAACGGCTGTTTCACTCGTCACGACAGCCCGTTAGGCACCTGGGCTGGTTTGTAACAGGCAATAGCCCATTGTAAGGTCTACCCGTCGCGTATTCAGGCCGATACTAGAGACGACAGCCTTTGACCTGTAGACCATGAACCGCATCCTCGTCGCCGCTGCCGCGCTCAACCAGACCCCTCTCGATTGGGACGGGAACCTCGCGCACATTCGGGAGGCGATCGGGCGTGCGCGCAGGGCAGGAGCACAGATCCTGGCGCTGCCTGAGATGGCCGTCACCGGCTACGGCTGCGAGGACGCTTTTCACTCGGCAGGCGTTCTCTCCGAGTCTCTGCGCACAGTCGCTGCTCTCGCGCGTGAGACTCGCGGCATGCTCGTCTCTGTAGGATTGCCGCTCGAAGTTGAGGGGGCTGTCTACAGCGCAGTAGCGCTCCTCGCCAACGGCGCAGTTGTCGGCTTCGTTTGTAAGCAGCACCTAGCAGGAGACGGGATTCACTACGAGCCACGCTGGTTTAAGCCGTGGCCCAAGCACGCTGTGTCATCGGTGCTGGTAGGCGGAAAGCAAGTGCCTGTTGGAGACCTGATCTTTGAGGTTGGTGGCGTCCGGCTCGGGTTTGAGATCTGCGAGGACGCCTGGGTTTCTGGGCGCCCAGGAGTCGATCTCGCAAAGCACGGGGTCGATATCATCCTTAATGCGAGCGCGAGCCCGTTCTCGTTTGGGAAGTTTGAGGTGCGCAAGCGCTTCGTGCTTGAGGGCTCGCGGGCGTGTGGCGTTTCGTACGTCTACGCAAACCTGCTTGGCTGCGAGGCAGGCAGGATAATCTACGACGGCGGGGCGCTGATTGCATCGCACGGCGAGCTCGTCGCCCAAGGGCGGCGCCTCTCATTTGAGGACGTCGAGGTAGTTGTCGGCGCAGTTGACATCGGCAGGTCGAGACTGATGCGCCGGCGCCAGGCGAGCTTCCGTCCGGCGCTCGATGCGGGGAGCAGGCTCGTCGCTGTTGCGCGCATGGCTCTCAAGTCGGCGCGAGACTCAAAGCTTGAGCCAGCAGAGGCGTGGGAGAGCTCTCCGGCCCTGAAGCACGAAGAGTTTGTCCGCGCCGAGATGCTGGGGCTCTTTGACTACATGCGCAAGAGCAGGAGCGACGGGTTCGTCGTGTCGCTGAGCGGCGGCGTCGACTCCGCCGCTGCCAGCTGCCTCGTAGCGTTGATGGTGAAGCACGGGCTCGCGCAGCTCGGAGTGCGCGGATTCACGCAGAAGCTCTCCTACATTCGCGGCATCGAGAGGCTCAAGAGCGAGGCGAGCCTCACCAAGCGGCTGCTCGCGTGCGTCTACCAGGCGAGCGAGAACAGCTCGCAAGAGACTCGCAAGGCAGCCCGAGCTGTGGCAGGCGAGATTGGGGCTGAGTTCTTCGACATCTCGATTGCGGGGCTAGTGCGCGAGTACGAGCGGATCATCGGGAAAGCAACCGGTGTCAAGCTTTCGTGGAAAGAGCACGACCTCGCCCGTCAGAATGTGCAGGCCAGGGTGCGTGCACCTTCGGTGTGGCTGCTCGCAAACCTCCGGCGAGCGTTGCTCCTGACCACGAGCAACCGCAGCGAGGCAGCAGTCGGCTACACAACGATGGACGGCGACAGCAGCGGGGGCTTGAGCCCCTTGGGTGGGATCGACAAAGCCTACCTGCGGGAGTGGCTACAGTGGCTCGAAAAGAGCGGTCCTGAGGGGATGGAAAACTTTAAGAATCTGCGGCTCGTCAATGTCCAGGCCCCGACTGCGGAGCTTCGGCCGCTCGCAGCGAAGCAGACTGACGAAGGAGACTTGATGCCGTACGTCGTGCTCGACCTGATCGAGCGGGCGGCGATACGAGACAAGCTCCTGCCACTTGAGGTGTACGAGCGGCTCCTCCCAGGGCTCAAGAGCCGCTACACTCCTCGGCAGCTAGCAGGGTGGATTGAGCGCTTCTTCATTCTCTGGAGCCGAAACCAGTGGAAACGCGAGCGCTACGCGCCGTCGTTTCACCTCGATGACGAGAACCTGGACCCAAAGACGTGGTGCCGCTTCCCGATCCTCTCGGGCGGGTTCGAAAAGGAGCTTGCAGCGCTTCGGAAGCGCAAGGGGCGGGCGTGAGCGTTCAGGCGAAGAGAGTCGCGCTCTTCGGAGGGGCGTTTGACCCGCTGCACAACGGGCACCTGGCGACCATCTCACTCCTGCTCTCAAGCTCGCTCGTTGATCAAGTGGTCGTAGTGCCGTGCGGTGACCGTCCCGACAAGCCAGGCGTATCGGCTGCAGGCCACAGGCTCGCCATGGCGAAGCTCGGAGTCGCCTCGCGCTTCAGCGATGACCAGCGCGTGACAGTGTCGGATGCGCAAGCCTCAGGGAAGGCAGGGTACGCTACAGTCGACCTGCTCTCCTACTTTAAGAAAACGGTCCCGGAGGCCGAGCTCTTCGTCGTCATTGGGGCAGAGCTAGTTCCAGAGCTTCACACATGGCGCGAGCCTGAGAGGCTCAAGAAAGAAGCGCACCTGCTCGTCGTGCGGCGCCCGGGAGCGCCGGAGCCTGTTATTCCCGTTGGGTGGAAGGTGACGTCGTTGCTTGAGCCGTACTCGGCTGAAGTGCAGGTCTCAAGCTCTGAGCTCAGGAAGCGCATTGCGGCGCAGGAACCGGTGCGAGGCTTGGTGCCGGACGCGGTGGTGGAGTACTGCGCGAGAAATGGGCTTTACGGCTCGCCTTCTTAGGCATCATCGTACTTGTCTTTCTCCTGCTCCTGCTCCTGCTCCTGGAATGGATTCCTCATCCTCATCCTCATCCTCATCCCGCTATCCCGACGCGGATATCGCAGGCAGTCCCCGGAAATTTCTTGATTATGAGCAGGAGTCGGTGCAGGTGCAGGAGGAAGAGAAGGATTAGGCGGAGGAGATCCCTCTTTTCAGGCAGTGCTTGGTCGCTCTTGGAAGAGCCTGTGAAGTAAATTGGCCGCGAAAGACAGTTCCCTTTAGCCGAGACATCAGCGATAAAAGAAGGAATCTTTCTCGCTGAATCGACAGTTCGGGAACCCGCAGGCGTCGATTTCGGTCTTTCTTCTTCGCAGGAACAGCTATGGAAAACCTGATGGGAATCCCGCAAATCATCCCAACAGAGCTCAAAGCCCGCATGGACCGGGGCGATGACCTCTTCTTGCTCGATGTGCGGGAGCCGCACGAGCGAGAGATCTGCAACATCGGCGGGGAGCTAATTCCGAAAGACACAGTTATGGCGAACCTGGCCCGCATCCCACGCGACAGGGAGGTGATCGTCTACTGCAGAAGCGGCGGCCGCAGCCAGGCGATCGCACAGGCGCTCAAGGGAAAGCACGGCTACGAGCACGTGGCGAACCTGGCGGGCGGCATGCTGCGCTGGTCGGACGATGTTGATCCGACTTCAGCCAAGTACTAGCTGCGGAGCAGGGGGGGAGTCTTTCTAATCCTAATCTTCCTCTTTCTCCTGCACCTGCACCTATCTCCTAATTTTCATCCATGCATCCATCTCCGTGATAAAGGGAGCGCACCTGCTCTGTCGAAAACATGTGTAGCCTCAATTCAGGTCGCCGCGGGCGATAGCATTCCTGATCTTTATCCTAATCCCACTCTTTCTCCTGCACCTGCGCGGGCTCCTGCTCATAATCAAGAAAGTTGAGCGGATCGCCCATGCTGTTCGTGTCGAGATATCCGGATGAGGACTAGGAATCCGGTGCAATCGCAGGAGGATGAGAAGAAGAAAGACAAAGAGGAGGATGAGGAAAAGCCCGCACAGCTATGAACTGCTGTGGGACAAAGCACGTTTTCTACAGAGCAGAGCGCACCCCTTTTCACAGCCAGTAGTCGTTTTCAGCACGAATCGGGTCATATTTCGCAACTGGTTCCGACCTTTTTGTTGGACTTAACCATAATCTTGCTCTAGTTTGGCTTGAGGCAGTTGAAGCTCAAGCCTGGTCCTTCCTTCACCTGAAGCGCCACTCTTCACCGCCGGCGCTCTTTTACAGTCATATACGGGGGTTAGTAAGCCTTGAGCTCTCATCGGAGCGAGTCCGGGTCAATCCGGCCTGCTGCGACGAGGGCTCACAATGGCTCAAGACATTTGGTTTTCTGGGTCGCTCTCTTGAGGGGTGCTGCTAGGCGGCTACTCAAGAGAGTGACCTCAGGATGGGTTGCTCATTCTTTGTTCCCAATGGGGAAAAAGCATGTCTCAAAATGAAAGCGTCGATGTTGTCGTTATTTCCTCTTCCAGCCGACGAGTTGCTAAAAGAGTCGCGCAAGTGATTCTCAAAAGACTCGATAAAGTCGAAAACTGGAAGCGAGGAATCGTAAAGGGCTCCACCACAATCACCCGAAACGGTGAAAGTGTGACGGTTAAAATCACGGGACTCACGGAGTTCAGTGTGAAACTCGATCCCTGCCAAGGCAGTGGTCAGTTGAAGCCCAAGCGCAACAACATCAAGAAGCTTTCGGAACGGTTGGTCATGGATGATTCCGTTTTGACCTCTCTCAACCAGCTGTTCTGAAAAATGGGTGTCGACATCACAAACTGCGACACCTACCTGCAAAGGTTTGTGTCTTAGTCTTGTGATGTCCTCATCCTAAACCCTTCCCCCGAATTAATCGGGCGCGCCTGAGCGCTTCACTCCACAGCCGCACGCAGCGCAGCCGCCGCGCTTCTTGACAGAGAACGCCGCCGAGAGCCGCCGAAGCAGGTAGCAGGCAGCGAGCAACAGCACGACAATTCCGGCAATATCCTGAATCACAGCAGCCGGCTCCCGACCTGAAATGTGATGAGCGAGGCGATATAGGCCAGCGCAGTCATGTAGACAAACATCCCGACAGTCCATCCCCATGAGCCGGTCTCCCGGCGCGCTACAGCGAGCGTCGACATGCACATGCAGGCGAATACGTAGAACACCATCAGGGATATCGCGGTCACGGTAGAGAACGTGCCGTTATCTCTCCGCTCCTGCAGGTTCTTGATGAGGCCCTCATTGTCGCCTGAGTCGTCGCTGATGTTGTAGATCGTCGAGAGGGTTGTGACGAAAACCTCTCGTGCAGGGAACGACGAGATGATCCCGATTCCGATCTCCCAGTTAAACCCAAGCGGCCGAATCGCAGGCTCAATGGCTGTCCCGAGCTGCCCAGCGTAGCTCGCCTGTACCGGATTTCCCTCAAAACCCTCAGTTGGCTTCGGATACGAGGCGAGGAACCACACAATTACCGAGCAGGCGAGGATGACAGTCGACGCGTTTTTCAGGAAGGACACAACGCTGTCCACGACGCCTCGCAAAACGACCTTGAGCAGCGGCCGGCGCAGGGGCGGCATTTCCATGACGAAGAACGACGGATCCTTTCGCAGCAGGGTCCTCTTGAGCACCCACGCTACTGCGCATGCAGCGATGACTCCGAGCGCGTACATCGCAAGCAGGACAAGCCCCTGCAGAGAGACGACCCCCCACACGAGCGTTTGCGGAACGAACGCTCCAATCAGCACCGCGTACACGGGCAGCCGGGCGCTGCAGCTCATGAGCGGGGCGATCATGATGGTAGCGAGCCTGTCAGAGCGAGAGGGGATGGTGCGGGTTGAAAGGATGCCGGGAATCGCACAGGCGAATGAGCTCAGGAGCGGGATGAAGGCACGCCCCTGGAGCCCGAAGCGCCGCATAATGTTGTCGAGAAGGAACGCAGCGCGCGAGAGGTAGCCTGAGTCTTCGAGCAGCCCGATGCAGAGGAAGAGGATCGCTATCTGCGGCACGAAGACGACAACGTTCCCCACACCAGGAACTATCCCGTCGGCCACGAGACTAGAGAGCATGCCAGGGGGAAGCGCGCCCGAGAGCCATGCGCTAAGGCTGTCCACTCCGCCAGAGATTATGTCCATCGGAGCCTGCGCCCAGAGGAAGATCGCCTGAAAGATGAGCCCGAACACCAAGAGCAGTATCGGGAGGCCCCAGATGCGGCTCGTGAGGAGCGCATCGAGCTTCGCCGATGCAGTGTTGCTGCGCACTTCGGCAGAGCGCCCAGTTGAGCGCTCTACGATATTTCTGAGCCAGCGGTAGCGGAGCGAGCCGATCTCAGCGAGCTGGTCTGCGTTGGCCGCTTTCAGGTTGTCGAGAGAGAGAGCTTGTGGCTCAGCTTCTGCGCCGCTTGCGCGCTTCTGCGTCGCGAGCCATGCCCTGCGGCGAGAGGAGAGGGTGTTTCTGGCCAGCTCGGAGCCGACCGCTTCCACGAGGGTGTCGATGCCGCGCTTTGTGCGGGCGCTGATCGTCACAACCGTCAGGTCGAGAGCCCGGGCGAGCAGCTCATCGTATATCTTGAGGCCAGCGTGCTCGGCCGCATCCATCATGTTGACGGCGAGAACGATCTTGAAGCCCTCGTCGATAAGCTCCGACACAAGGAAGAGGTTGCGCTCAAGGTTTGTCGCGTCGACAACTGCAACGATCAGGTCCGGGCAAGGCTCGCCAGGGAGCGATCCTTGAAGGACACTCGTGACAATTCTCTCATCGATGCTTGAGCCCTCAAGGGCGTAGGTGCCGGGCAGGTCGAGCAGCCGCACGTTCGTTCCGTCTCGAAGCTGAAGCGACCCCTCTTTCTTTTCGACCGTTACGCCGGG
This sequence comes from Deltaproteobacteria bacterium, assembly GCA_947491545.1. Classification (GTDB taxonomy): domain Bacteria; phylum Bdellovibrionota_C; class UBA2361; order UBA2361; family OMII01; genus OMII01. Next base: position 4,270 of record CANLJX010000057.1, on the reverse strand, counting down.
GTAGTTTGCAACCTTGTAGCTTGAGCCGGTCAGGGCGTTGAAGAGCGTTGTCTTTCCGCAGTTTGGATTGCCGACGAGCGCAACGGTTCTCGGGCTTGAGGTGTCAGATGGGTGATTCACTGCTTCGCACCCCGGGAGCGCTCGACTAGAGCGGCTGGACTTGAACGTGTGCCGCCTCGGAGCTGCGAAGCGAGAGTACTGAGCCGAAGAGGTGTATGTTGATTGGGGAGCCGAAGAAACCGCGCTGCGTGACTGTCACTTCCGAGCCAGCAACAACTCCCATAGCGATAAGCTTGTGGAGGAGATCCTTCGGGCAGCTCTTGAGGGCGGAAACTACAGCCTTCTGGCCGACCCTAACTGAGCTTAACGTCTTGTCTTGAGATCCCTTCACAGCACTCGCTCCATGCAACCCGAGCTGGATGTAACCCATCGGTTCTTTAGGGGTATACCCCTCGCTTGTCCTTTATGTCAATGAGTCGAGCTGTCTAGAGGTGTGTTTTTGATGCTAGCATTTGTTTGGCTAGCCAAGTTGCGCCTTCCTTCAATATTCCGGCTGGTTAGCCGGAGGACCCACCCTCGTCGTCCGAGGGGGGTGGCTCCTCATCGACTGACTGGTAGTCGTCATCTACCTCTTTGTCGTAGCGCGGGGCATTGGTCGGGTCTGTTTCACCCCTGCGCAGCAGGGCGGCTGCGCGCGGGGCGTCGAACCCGTGCGATTTCCAGAGAGTGGCCACCACAGGAGCTATCCCTTCTCGTATCCAGGGTGCCGCCTCATCTGGAAAAAATCTAGCGCGGCGCCAGTTGGCGGCAAGCGGAGCCCCAGTCACGCCGTTGCGAGCCCACTCGAAGTAGTCGCGAGGACCAAATCCGTACGCACGCCAGAAGCCAGCCACCGCTGCGGGAAGCTGCGCGGCGATCCACTCCTGCGCCTCTTCGCGCGGGATTTCGGCTAGCTCGAAGGTAAACTCCTTCGCCAATAGATGGAGCAAGATGTTGGCGTCATGAACGTAGGAGCGCAGATCGCTGGGAACGAGCGAGGCCTCCTTCCGGAGCTTGTCGCACAGTTCGTTCGAGTAGACGCCACCACCCGAGAAGATATCGACGATCGAGTTCGTGATACCGAGGTACTCTCTTGCTCCCTCGATCTCAAGTGCCACGCGCTCGGCATATTCCTGCGCTTTTAGGTCAGTGAAGCACTGCGAGAGTGTCTCGACGTAGCAGGTGCGCGTCGCTGCAGAGCGCACCAGAGCAGCTACTAAAAGCTTCACAGCATCACGATTCTGAGCGAGGTTAGTCGTTGAGAGGGCTGAGTCGACCTGAGGCAGTATCCAGAGGCACTCGCGCTTAAATTCCCTCAGGAAGCTCATCGCCGAGATCGCGTCGAAGGTTTCAACGGATGTCCAATTCAGCGCGAAGAGAGGCAGCTCCTCAGCGAGTTCCTTTGACCAGCGGTCAATCTTGTCGAAGGCTTTGTGCGCTGTCTCCAGGTACGAAGACGGTATCGGCGAGACACTCGGCTCTAGTCGGGCGAGCGCAGACTCAAAGAGCACCTGCCCGTAGAACCCGGCTTTCAGGAAGGTAATAAATTCCGCTGATACGTGTAAGTCTCGGTTCAGTCTCGCCATGCGCTCAGTGCCTTATGCTTCTACTATCGGTTATGCTCGCCATCTGCATAACTGTTGCTGCAAAAAAACCGGCGGATCTTGTTTGTGCAACGCTGTTTTGTTTGTTGGTGGGTGTAAGGCTAAGCGATGACTACTGGATACGTTCAGTCCGGAGCGGGGGAGCTGTTTTACGAGCGGCGAGGTGAAGGGGGCCGAGCCCCACTGGTATGCGTTCACGGTGGCCCAGGCTTTACGGGCTTCTACCTTGAGACCCTGTTCGTGCTGTCGGGCCTCCTTCCGGTGGTGTGCTACGACCAAGCTGGTTGCGGCAGGGCGCGCCGCGGCGGCGCACGGAGTTCCTTTACCCTCGCCGGGTTCGTTGATGAGCTTGAGCAGCTGCGCCGAGAGCTTGGATGCCAGTCGATGCACCTGCTCGGACACTCCTTCGGCGGCGCTATCATCGGCGAGTACATTTTGGCGCATCCTCAGCATGTGGCGAGCGCCGTGTTTGCCTCGGCTTCAATCGACATACCGCGCTGGGTTGCAGACGCAGAGCGGCTGATGTCGAAGCTGCCATTGATGCAGCGCATGATCCTCAACGAGGGGAAGCGTAGCGGGCAGCTTCTCTCGCCGCAGTACCAGGATGCGCTTGCGCGTTACTACGACCAGCACGTGTACGGAGTATCGCCGCTGCCGGAGCGCATCCAACAATCGATCGACCAAGCTGACTCCATCACCTACACCACTGTCTGGGGCCCAAACGAGCTTATCGTCACAGGCATGGCACGGGATTACTCTCTCACCCCTCGGCTCGGTGAAATTCGCTGTCCAACACTTTTTACCTGCGGGCGTTTCGATGAAGCGACGCCCGAGGCGCACGAGTTCTTTGCATCGCAGGTTCAGGGGGCGCGCTGTGTTGTGTTTGAGAAGAGCGCGCACCATCCGCAGGAGACGGAGGGAGAGGGTTACGTTGCGCTGCTTCGGGAGTTCCTAGGCGCGGCGATGTGAGGCGCAAAGCAGATTGTAGCGCCGCCCAGCAGTCCTCATCCTTATCTTCCACCTGCACCTGCACCTGCACCTGCACCTGCACCTGCACCTGCACCGGGATCCTGCTCGTAATCAGGACATTGCTGCGGGTTGATCCGAATGTTCTCGTTGAAATAGCCGGATGAGGAAAAAGAATTTAGTGCAAGTGCAGGAGAAGGAGCAGGAGAAAGAGAAGGAGATGTGTACACGGGGCGGGCGCCCCCCTTTTTACGTTACAGCGCCACAAACGGTTTGCGTGGTTTGCGTGGCACTGAGAGCGCACTCAGCGGCGAGTCAGAGAGAACGCCCCACCTTCTGCCACTGCTCTGCCGGCGCTCGTCGGGAAGCTCAGCCAGGTGCGTCATCGAATGCTGGAGCTGTTTCTTGAACTGGTCACGAATCGACGAGAGCGGCTCTTGAGCTGCATCGGCAGCCATCGAGGTGTTGAGCGGGGATACAGACGGAGAGAGAGAGCTCAGTGCCGTATCGGCTGCCAGGTCGGTAGCTACAGTGGCGGACGCGCTAGCGAGCCCTTGTGTAGGCAGCGCCTGTCCCCCTGACACGAGGAACGCAAACAGCTCCTGCAGCGCTGCACGACCAGCCGAAGCGAGCTCAGGCAAGGAAGCGTTCACGGCATTAGCCGCGACCTGCGCCTGTTGAGCTACGTGCTGTGTCACAAGAACTGGGGCCATCCCCACCAGCTTAGCCAAAATACGGTGTGTAGCGAACAGATTTCGGTTAGCAATCCACAAAAAGGGGCCGACCCCTTGCGTGCGCCATACCGAAGAAGCCAGTAACCATCTAGTTCTGCCTGGGTGAAATGGTCATCCCCAGAGAACATGCAGAGCCACCCAGTTGAGATCCCCGTCGATGCTGGGGTGCTGGCTGGGGAGCTAACAGCAGGCCCCAGCGCCCGGGGATTGATCGTGTTCGCCCACGGCAGCGGCAGCAGCTCAAAGAGCCCGCGCAACCAGTACGTCGCTAAAGCGATACAGCAGGAGGGCCTGGCAACGCTCCTCTTCGATCTCCTGACAGAGGCTGAGCAGGAGAGCGTTAGTAAGCGGTTTGACATAAAGCTCCTGACAGATCGGCTCCTGCATTCGCTCACCTGGATCGGCCGCCGGCCAGAGGCAGCTGGGCTCCCGATCGGGCTGTTCGGCGCCAGCACCGGCGCTGCGGCGGCGTTGAGGGTTGCAGCAACGATGGACGGCCTGGTGCAGGCAGTAGTCAGCCGTGGCGGCCGCACAGACCTGGCAGGGGACTGTGTCGCAGAGGTCGTGTCACCGACGCTGCTTATCGTCGGCGGAAAAGACTATGAGGTGCTAGAGCTCAACCGCAGGACCCTGAGTGCCCTGCGCTGCGAGAAGCGGCTTGCAGTGCTTCCAGGAGCGACGCACCTATTTGAGGAGCCTGGCGCGCTCAAAGAGGTATCGAGCTTAGCGGCGCTCTGGCTCAAGTCTCACCTGCGACGAGGGCGCGCGGAGTCAACCGGGGCGCCCGTGTGACTCTCCAAGCTCTCTCTCTCTCTCTCGGTTACTGCTGAAGCACCCCGAGCTTGACGCTGACCGTTCGAACCTCGGCACCATTTGTCAGCTCAAGCGTTAGCTTCTCGCCGGGGTTCTTCTCATCGAGGATACGGA
>CANLJX010000056.1 GCA_947491545.1 Deltaproteobacteria bacterium | reverse complement strand
GGCGCCAGGAAGCTTTAACGTCCCGTAGGCGAGCGCCGCAACGAGCAGAAACCCAACGCGCGCTGCGGCAGCGCCGCCCGGCCCCTTGCCCGGCATAAGGAGCAGCGTCATTCCGAGGAACGAGAGGACTGAGTCGAAACCGTGCGTCAGCCCAACTCCTATCCTGCCCCGCCACGCGCCGAGCGCTGTGACCCCAAGCAGCAGGAAGTTCACAAGGTAGATTCCCAGACAGATGATGCACAGTGCGCCGATCAGAAAGTGCGATATGCCAAGCAGCACTAGCGAGGAGAGCGACGCAACGAGCGCTGCCAGAAGCGACACCGCCAGTGCGTATTCTTTTGAAACGAAGCGGGTGAAAGCAGCTGTGAGTGAAAGCCCAAGCAGGACGGTGTAGAAGAACACGCCGTAGGCGCCGATCGGGAGCCCGAAGACCTTCGACCACTGGCTCGTGTTGACCTTTGTGCAGTCGATGTAGGCGTTGATGCTGCAGAAAGACGGATCGGCTGCCAGGCCGTTGGCGTACACCACGTGCTCGTACAGCGCCACCGAAGCGGCTGCCAAGCCGAGCAGGGCGAGAACGACGACGAGCCAGAGGGTTGTGCTTAGGCGCTTGCTACTCATAGACAGGGGCGGCTTATATCCGCTCCATTTGTAGCAGTATTTGGGGGTGTCTTGGTAGCCGGGGAGAAAGCCCGGCTACAGCCCTACTTCGCAGCGGCAGCGTCGGCGTCTCCGAACAGCAGCGGCGGACGGCGCAGGTGGAGCCCCGACTGCGACAGCTTGACCCAGATCTCCTGGAGGATCTCCTTGTTCTGGCTGTCGAGCAGGTCGTAAATGTTGTCGAGGCTCATGACCTGTTGCATGACGGCCATGGCGAAGATTGGGGCAGCTTGGTCCTTGAGGAGCTTGTCGTGCACATCGGTGATGAAGGCGCGCAGGTCTGCCTTGGTCGAGAGGCTGCTCAAGTCTTTCACGCTCTCAGCAGCCTCTTTGCTCTTTGCCTCTTTCTTGCCTTTCATAGTTTTCACCGATCAATAGGGATTATCTCGATAGCCTGGTCGTACCTCGTCGGATCATCGAAGGGGTCGATCAGCACTGGGGCGTCTACAACTATCACCCTGGTCTCAAGCCTGCGCGGCTCGATTCCCGCCCTCACGAGCTGATTCACGAACTCCTTCGCCCGCTCCTCTGTGAGGTGTGCGGCGTAGGCCGACTCGGGATTCACAGCCTTTGCATACGAGGCTATCACGATCCGCGAGTAGGGCAAACGAAACTCGTTCATGCGCGCGATCTCTTCAACGACGCTGACCCCCGTGGGGCACATCTTGACGGCGTCGCCAGGGAAGAACACGTCCGCGGGAAAGATGTCGCGCGAGGGGTGAATCGCGGCTCGACGCTTGTAGTGCTCGGCGAGGACCTGCTGCGCAAACTGGCGCTTCTGCTCCTTTTTCAGTCCGGCTTTAAGCTTGATGTCGACCTCTTCTGACGAGTCCGCCATGGCGCCGTTGATCAACCCGACCACTGCGCCAAATCCGGCGCCAACCGCAACGCCTGGTCCAGCACCCGCAGAAAGCTGCGCGCCGGTAACGGCACCTGCGCCCGCGCCCTGCAGCGCGCCCATGTGCATCCCTGTGAAGGTCTTGTCCGGTCCCGGAACTGCCTCCTTCGCCGGCGAACAGCCGGCGACGGTAGCGATCGCTAAGCCAGCGAGCGCCACAACGTGTGCAGTGGGAGACGACGATAGCTTGCTCTTGAGCAACATAAGTAGATACCCGTGGAGATGGGTTACACGACCACCACTGTCTTTCTAGGATGAGCCCTATTGCTGGATTGACCCGCAGAACTACTCGGGCTTTCCATCAAGATTGCGCCGAAACCAAAGGGAGCGTCAGAGCCTGTTGGCGAACGATGGCAATCCGCGCTCAAGAAAGCGCGCAGGGCACGGAACAACTTGGGTAAAATCAGGTAGTTTTCACAGCAGGTCGGACCCTGTAGCAGGGATCGCTGCTTTCCCGAATCAACGTCCCACCAGCGCGCTTTCAAAACCTAGTTTCTTTAGGTCAAACGCCTTCAGGGGGCTCCCCTCTTCCTTCATCTGCTGCGCGAGGCTCTGGTAAGCCTTCTCGCTGCCCACAACGACAACCACGAACTGCGAAGGATCCCAGCGCTTCCTTGCAACTTCCGAGACCTCCTGCGGCGTGACCGCCTCAATCTTCGGCAGGTAGGTCTGGTCGTAGTCGCTCGGGTACTTGAGCAGCTCAAGCCGCGCCTGTCGCCCGGCGATCTCCTCCGGGGAGTCGAAGTTGAAAACGAACGAGTTGCGGATCGCGGCTTTCTTCTCCTGGACCTCTTGCTCCGTCGGCGGAGCATCTTGCAGCCCTTCCAAGACGCCAAGCGACGCCTCGATCGCTGGCGCTACCGACTCGGCCTTCGTCTGCACGAAGATGTAGTTCGTCCCCTTCACAACCGCTGGCGAGATCGCTCCGTAGATTCCGTACGAGAGGCCAAGCTCGGTGCGAACGCGCGCCATGAGACGCGAGCCGAACCCGGAAGAGCCAAAGACTTCGTTGAAGATATCGATCTGCGGATAGTCCGGAGTGAGCCTCGGGATCCCGATCTGCCCCATGTGCACGGTGGCTTGAGAGAACGGCAGCGTTACGAAGTAAACGCCTGGCTTCGGTGTGTAGCTGTCTGCCGGAGGAGGAGGCAGCGCAGTGCCCCGCGCACGCCACGAGCCGAAGTGGCGCTGCACAGCCTCTTCCACGTGCTTCCGGTCGATGCGCCCAGTGACCACCAAGATTGCGCCGTCTGGCCGAACTAGCCGCTGGTGCAGGCCCTGGAGCCCCGCACGGCTGATTGCTGCCACATCGCGCTCGACAGCAACGCGACCGTAGGGAGTGTCACCGTAGATGAGCTGCAGGAACGAGACCGATGCCACCGTCGAAGGGTCGTCCTTGCGGCGACGGATCGACTCAAGCGACTGCCCCTTCCAGAGCGCCAGCCGCTCCGGCTCGAAACGGGGCCGCAGCACCACGTCGCTAAAGATCGAGAACACCCGGTCGAAATCGGAAGCGAGCGACGCAAACGCGACCGCGCCGAACTCCTGTGACATGGTGCTTGTGATCCCGGCGGCGAGCTCCTCAATTTCCATGTCGAGGGCGTCAGCCGAGAGTTGGCCCGCCCCGCCCTGCCGCATCTGGTCTCCCATGGCGCTCACAGATCCGGTTGGGACATCTGTCGCCCAGAGCGAGCCGCCGCGAATGAAGAGCTTTCCGCTCACGAGCGGAAGCTCATCGTCTTGCAGGTAGAGCACCGTCAGCCCGTTTGAAAGCGTCCAGCGCTCTGGCTGCACCGGCTTAAACGATGCTACCTCCGCTGCGCGCTCAGGGTCAGAGAGGCTTGCGCCGCCGAGCGAGGCGCATCCGGCAACATGCGCGAGCGCGGCGCAGACAACGAGTGAGAAGATCGTGCGTTTCATCGTGCTCCCTCCTGCTTCTCGGGCTCAATCACCGCGATCGTGCGCGAGTCGGAGCTCAGGTATTTTTCAGCAACTCGCTTAATGTCTGGCACCGTTACCTTGCTCATCGCCTCGTACCAATCCACCGAAGCCTTCCACGTTCCGTACTCAAGCTCAGAGGATGCGAAGTCGAGGGCCAGCGACTGGTTCGACTGCAGGTGCCCGAGGTACGCAACGCCGATGGCGCGCTTGGCGACTTCGAGCTGAGCCGCAGTTGCGCCGCTGCGCTTGAAGCGCGTGATGACCGAGTCGAAGGCGTGGAGCACGTCGTCGGGAGAATGCGGAGCCTTCACCGATGCGCTGAACATCAGCAGGTTCGGGTAGGCCGTGCCAGGTCCCTCATCGTTGCCGATCGCTGTTGCAACTTGGCGGCGCTTCACCAGCTCACTGTAGAGCGGCGAAATCTTGCTGCCCGCGAGGATCTCGGCCATGACCGAGATCGGCGCGTCGTCTGGGTCTGGGTAGTTCGGCTTGCGGTACGCAACGATTAGCTCCGGCGATGCTGCCATCCGCAACGTTACTCGGCGCTCACCCTGCTGCGGGCCCTCGCTGTCGATGTTGCGCACAACTGCGGGCCCCGCTGGGATCCGGCCGAAGTACTTCTCGATCACCGGCATGTCGCGCTCTGGGTTAATCTTGCCGACGATGCTCACCACCATGTTCGAGGGCACGTAGTAGCGCTTGCGGAAGGCCTCAAGCCGGGTCGCCGTGAGCGACCGAATGTCGCGCTCGTACCCTATCACCGGCGCACGGTACGGGTGGCGCTGGTAGGCGACTCCGAGCAGCAGCTCGTAGAGCCTCCCGCCTGGATCGTCCTCGAAACGCATGCGGCGCTCCTCAAGCACCACGTCGCGCTCCTGGTAGAACTGCCGCATGACTGGGTCGACCAGCCGCTCAGACTCCATCTCGCACCAAAACTCAAACGCAGAGCGCGGAAGGTTGACGAAGTACTTCGTGAACTCCTTGTCTGTCGTGGCATTCTGCCCCGTGGCGCCCTGCTTGTCGTAGCGGCGCGTGAAGTCGTCCGAGATCCAAAGCTCCCGAAGCTCTTCGTGGATCTCGTCCCACTCCTTCTTCTGCTCAGGGCTCAAGTCTTGCGCGGCGTTGGACTCTGCCGCCAGCTCCTCCAGGCGCGCCAGGAGGCGACGCTCGCGCGAGTAGTTGTTCGTGCCAACATCTGAGCTGCCCTTGAAAGCCATGTGCTCAAAGAGGTGCGAGATGCCGGTTTCTCCCACCACTTCATCGCTGCCGCCGACCCGCACCACCACGGCACCGGCGAACACTGGCGCCTCCCCGCGGTCGTACAGAATGACCCGCAGCCCGTTGTCGAGGGTAAACATCCGGACCTTCGCTGCCATCTCGGCGAGCGCGCCGGTTGAGGCGCTCGACTGCGCCGAAACAGGGGCAGTCGGCGAGGATACGAAGGTGGCAACAGCAGCGAGTGTGAGCAGTGCGAGTCGACGCAGCATACGGAGCCTTTGTGGCGTTAAAAGAGACCTAGGAAGGTTAGCGCAAAAAGCAGGATGCCGACACCTCAAACGGAGAGAGCCAAAAGCCCCCCAGGCGTGAACGTGCTCGCGCGCCTAGCCGAGCCAGCTACAACACGGGGCTGACTCAATACTGCCCCGCCCTGTTCCTAGTGAAGAGATGCCACCGGCAACACCAAACTCACGATCGATCCCCCACCATCACGGTGCTGGAAGCCGAGCCTGCCGCCGTTGATAGAGGCGAAGTGGTTCGCTATTGGGAGCCCGAGCCCAGAGCCCTGCTGCTCAAGCCTTTCTCGCCCGATCTGCCCAAAGATCCCGATCGCTTCCTGCAGCGAATCAAGGTCGAGCCCGATACCTCTGTCTTTTACGTTGAGCCAGATGTTTCCGCCATCACACTCAGCGACAATCTCTGCGCCGCGGGCCGAGGGCGAGAACTTCACGGCGTTTGAGACGAGCCGATCGAGGCAGTCGATCACTTGAGACTCGACGATTCGAACCTGCGTGCCGTCTGAACGGTCGTCGACCACAATCTTTGCTCCGTCGCGCTGGTAGTCACACCCCTTGATCTCCATGAAGCTGTAGAGCAAGTCCGAGATGCTGACATCGCGCGCCGAGTTGTTGAACGCCTGCTGTGCCAGGCCAACTTCGATCTGCTGGAGCGTCATGAAGTCGTTGACGAGCTTCTGCAGCCGCGCTCCGCCGTGCTTGATCGTTTGCAGCAGGAGCTTGACCTTCTGCTCACCCAGGGCCTGCCAGTTGTCGATCAGCAGCTCGACACCGGTGTTAATCGCCAAGAGCGGCGTGCGGAACTCGTGGCTCAGGGTGTGAATGATACGAGAGCGCAGGGATTCATTCGACTGCTCAACCGGGTGCGCGGGAAGGAGCGAGAAAGAGATTGAGCGACGAATCGCATCAACCAACGCGCGGGTTCCCGCCCGCTTCGGCACGGCCGCGAAGGGCTCAAGGCTGTTGTGGTAACGGATGCGCGAGAGGGTCTCACCCTCCGAGAGCACGAGCAGCGGAACCTGCACAGTCGGCGCGCTGCGCCGCGCGTACTCCACCAGGTGCTCGCCGCCAAACGAAGGCAGCAGCTCATCGACCAAGACGAGGTCGACCTGCGAAGCATTGGTCTCTTGGTCAAACTCGGCCTTGCTGCAGGCGACGGCGGGCGTAAAACCGGCTTCGCTCAGCACGTCCGCCAGCCGCTGCGCCTCCTCGCCATCGGCGTGCACCACCAGCACGCGCGGAATCGCGAGCAACCCGCTGACACAGTATGGGTATCCCTCGTCTCTTGACATCAGGTCTCCTCCCTAGAATTATCGGCAGCTCGGAAGCCCCCCTTAACGGGCTTGCGGAGACTCTCAATCGAGGTGTTATATGTCTAATATCTTTGCGCTTTTTCCTGGTCAGGGCTCACAGAAGGTTGGCATGGGGAAGGATCTCTTCGATGCCTACGAGGTGGCGCGAGAGCTTTTTTCACAGGCAGACAAGGCGCTTGGCTTTGAGCTGTCGAAGATCTGCTTCGAGGGTCCAGCCGACAAGCTGACGCTGACCGAGATCGCTCAGCCAGCAATCCTGACCGTCAGCACGATCTGTTTCCGTCTCGCGCAGCAGCAGCCAGGAGCTGCCGCTCACCAAATCGTCGCGGCTGCCGGGCACTCTCTCGGAGAGTACTCAGCACTCGTGGCAGCAGAGGCGATCTCGTTTGAGGACGCCGTGCGCCTCGTAAACAAGCGCGGCAAGTACATGCAAGAGGCTGTCCCGGTCGGCACCGGAAAGATGGTTGCCGTCCTCGGCAAAGAGGTCGCAGAGATCGAAGCAGCGATCGATCCGAGCGCGGAAGTTGCACAGATCGCGAACATCAATGCTCCAGGCCAGATCGTCGTCGCGGGCTCATTGGCTGGTGTCCAGCAGTTCGTTGAGCGCCTCGGCGCAGCGAAAGTGATCGAGCTGCCGGTGAGCGCCCCGTTCCATTGCAGCCTGATGAAGCCAGCCGAAGAGAAGCTGCGCGTTGACCTTGCAACGATCGAGATCAAGAAGCCGAAGTTCCCCGTCTTCCAAAACTTCACCGCATCCGCAACCGAAGATATCGAGACGATCCGCGAAAACCTCGCTCTGCAGGTGTGCGGCCGCGTGCGCTGGGTCGAGTGCGTCGAAAACGTGCTGAGCAGCAAGGCTCCAGAAGCAGTTTGGGAGTACGGCGCCGGAAACGTCCTGACCGGCCTCGTAAAGCGCATCAACAGCTCGGTGGCGCGGGTGAATATCGACTCGCCGAATGCTGTGGTGGGGTTGGCTGCGTAGGCCGCTCCCCGGCGCGCCTCTCGCCCGGGGCTAAAGAATCACCCCGCAATCGCAAAAGCAGCCGGAGTCTCCGAACGGCTGCCCACTATTACCTGCTACACCGCCGTACTCTTGCGCCGCACATGGTACGCGCAATTCTTCGAGCAAGTATTCCGGTCCGCCTGCGGGCTGCAGTGCTTGCAGATGACTGAGTCCTTGCTGCAGTTAGAGCAGGAGATCTTCTCTTGCGCTGGGTTGCCGCAGTGCGGGCAGAGCTTGTAGAGCTTCGACGGCTGAAGATCCTTGTCGACTGCAACTCGGTGGTCGAACACGAAGCACTCGCCCTTAAAGTAACCTTCTGGGTACTCCTCTAGGTAGCGCAGGATTCCTCCCTGGAGCTGGTACACTTGCTCGTAGCCAAGGCGCTTCACCTCCGGCACGGCCTTCTCGCACCGGATGCCGCCGGTGCAAAACATAAAGAGCTTCTTGTCGTGCGGCAGCCCTGTGTCCTCGACCCACTTCTGAAAGTCGCTAAACTTCTTTATCCGCGGATCGAGCGCACCTTCGAAGGTGCCAACCTCGACCTCGTAGTCGTTGCGGGTGTCGACCAGGACCACGTCGGGGTCGCTGGCAATCATCTCGTGCCACTGCTGCGGCGTGAGGTGCGTGCCGGCTGACTCATTGTGGTCAATCGTGGCGTCTTTGGTGGTGATGATCTCTTGCCGAACATCAACCTTGAAACGCGCGAAAGGGATCTTATCGCAGGTCGAGTCCTTGAACTCCATCTCCGGATCGGCAACGAGCTCGCGCACAAGGCTCTTTGCCCCCTCAATCGCTTCGCGCGAGCCGGCGACGGTCGCGTTGAGCCCCTCACTACCGAGCACAACCAGCCCTTTGAGACCGCTCTGCTGCGAGTAGGCCTCAAGCCGCGCCTTGACGCTCTGCACCGTACCTTCAGAGAACGATGCGAACTTGTAGAATGCCGCTACTGATACTTCCTGAGCGCTCATCTACTGCTCCTCTCTCCTTAGTACGCCTTGGCAAAGATGGCGTCCTTGGTGGCCGGTCGCCCGGTGACAACGCAGGTCCCTTCCGTTCCGCTCTGCTCAAGCGGCATGCAGCGCACCGTCACCTTCAGTTCGGCCAGCTTTTCGAGGGCATCGGCTCCCCCGCCCCACTTCGCGAGCACGAAGCCTCCGTGAATCTCTGGCTTGTCAGCGCTCTTCGGCGTGAAGAACTGCTTAAACTGCTCAAAGGTGGAGATGTCGCGACGGATGTTCGCGTCGAGGAACGCCTTGGCCTGGTCGAAGTAGCTGCGCTGGATGCTGTCGAGCGTCGCCGACACGCCCTCAACCGCCTCGTTGACCGGCACGAACGCCTTGTCTCGCGGCCCTTTGTCGCGGCGGTACAGGACGCACTGCTTCGACTCGATGTCGCGCGGCCCAACTTCGATCCGCAGCGGGATGCCCTTCTTGATCCACTCCCAGCTCTTGTCTCCGCCGCGGATGTCCCGTTTATCAACGATTACCTCAACTGGGCGACCGTCGTACTGCTGTGCGCGCAGAGCCGCGGCAATAGACTCGGCGTACTCAAGCACAGCCGCCTCGGTCTCGGGCTTCGGCGTGACTGGGATGATGACAACGTGCTTCGGCGCGATGCGCGGCGGAAGCCTGAGGCCATCGTCGTCAGCGTGCGTCATGATGACGCCGCCGACCAGCCGTGTCGAGACGCCCCAAGACGTTGTGTACGCGTGCTCAATCTGCCCTTCCTTGTTGAGGAACTTGATCTCTGAGGCTTTGGCGAAGTTCTGCCCGAGGAAGTGCGAAGTGCCTGCCTGAAGCGCCTTCTTGTCCTGCATCATCGCCTCAATGCAGTACGTATCGACTGCGCCTGGGAATCGCTCTTCAGCAATCTTCTCGCCCGTGATTACCGGCATCGCGAGAACCTCTTCGGCAAGCACGCGGTAGACCTCGAGCATCTTGAAGGTCTCCTCAACCGCTTCGTTGGCGGTTGCATGTGCCGTGTGCCCCTCTTGCCAGAGGAATTCGGCAGTACGCAGGAAGAGCCGTGTGCGCATCTCCCAACGCACCACGTTGGCCCACTGGTTAATGAGCAGCGGAAGGTCGCGGTACGACTGCACCCAGCGCGAGAACGACTCGCCGATAATCGTCTCTGAAGTCGGTCGCACAACGAGCGGCTCATCGAGCTCGCCCACCGGCACGAGCTTGCCGTCTTTCGCCTCAAGTCTGTGGTGCGTGACAACTGCGCACTCTTTCGCGAAGCCCTCAACGTGCGACGCCTCCTTCTCAAGGAAGCTTAGCGGGATGAAGAGCGGGAAGTAGGCGTTGCTGTGGCCGGTGGCCTTAATCATGCCGTCTAGGTGGCGCTGCAGGTTCTCCCACACACCGTAGCCCCACGGCTTGATCACCATGCAGCCGCGAACAGCCGAGCTTTCCGCGAGGTCAGCGGCCTTAACGACCTGCTGGTACCACTCTGGATAATCCTGCTCTCGGCGGGGCGAAATCGCTGTTGTCTCTTTGCTATTCATCGGTATTTCCCTAAAGCTCGCGCGAGCTGCGCGAAGGCTCGAATCTACCATCCACGCTAAGTGCAAGTAAACGCTGGGGGAACCCTAGCCTGAGGGCGGGAAGCGAAAAAAAACGTTCAATATACTCAAGCTTCTATCCTCTCTCTTTGTGGCTCAAACCCTCAAGATTTCCGGAAAAAGTGTCGCTTCTTCATGTAGCCGGAACGAGAATAAGGCAGCGCCCCAGCGCTCCGGCACACTTGGAGCAGTATGAGCGAGAATGGAAACAACCAGCAGAAGCCGCCTCGAAAGAAGGGGCTCACTTCGCTGACGCTTGAGTGGCTCGCGGAGAAGTTTCGCAGGACTGAGCGCATCAAAGATGCGTTAAACCGCGGGACGTACCGCGTGGACTCAAACGAGGTGGCGAAGGCGATGCTGAACTCAGAGCAGCAGCAGAAGTAGCTGCTCGTCCTGGGGGACGAGCAGCCAACCCTCGTTTTGATTTCGCGCCCCCTCGACATCCCCTGCCTGAAGAATGAAACTCTCTCTGCCCTGCCCCATTCCCCACCCAAGTCACCAATAACGCAACCGAATCATTCACAACAAGCTCGATAAAACGCCAGTTGGCCACTTCTCGCTGTGTATGCTCAAGATGAGCTCCTGGCAGCACAACAACAAAAAGGCGCGCCACGCGCTTGCCGCGGGAGCTTTTGTGAAGTGATAACTGCCGAGATTTTCATCTTAACTTGAGAGACTCACCGCCCAGCCGAGCCCAAAGTCGGGCACGGCCGTGTCTCGCTGCCGAAGACGCCCAATGCTGGGCGCTCAGCCCGTGGCTTCGATTCGATGCATGCAGGAGTCTAGCTTCTCCCACAAGTTCTCAGCCGGCGGCCTTCTCGTGGCCCTTGGTATTATCTACGGAGACATCGGGACCTCACCCCTGTACGTGCTCAAGGCTGTCGTCGGAGATCAGCCGATCACTGAAGAGATCGTGCTCGGCGCACTCTCCTGCATCGTCTGGACACTGACACTCCTGACCACGGTGAAGTACGTGATGCTGACCCTGCGCGCCGACAACCGCGGTGAAGGCGGCATCTTTGCTCTCTACGCTCTGGTGAGAAAGAACGCCCGCTGGCTCCTCGTCCCAGCAATCATCGGCGGCAGTGCGCTGTTAGCCGACGGAATCATCACGCCCCCGATCTCAGTTTCATCTGCGATTGAGGGACTCCGCAAGATCTACCCGAACATCGAGACCGTCCCGATCGTGCTCGTGATCCTGACCGGGCTGTTCTCGATTCAGCACTTCGGAACGAAGATCGTCGGCAACTCGTTTGGCCCGATTATGCTCGGCTGGTTCCTGATGCTGGCAGTGCTCGGGATAGTCTGGATCATCCCGAACCCAGGTGTGCTGAGAGCAATCAACCCGATGTACGCCTTTAACATGCTCTTCATGCTCAACAACGGATTCTGGATCCTGGGCGCCGTGTTCCTCTGCACCACCGGCGCCGAGGCGCTCTACTCTGATCTCGGGCACTGCGGCCGGAAGAACATTCAGGTGTCATGGGTGTTTGTGAAGCTCGCGCTCATCCTCAACTACATGGGCCAGGGGGCGTGGCTGCTCAGTCGCGGAGGAGCGCCTCTCACTTCTGAGAACCCTTTCTTCGAGCTGATGCCCTCGTGGTTTCTCATACCCGGGATCGTAATCGCAACTTTTGCAACGATCATCGCCAGCCAAGCCCTCATCAGCGGCTCCTTCACCCTGGCAGTTGAGGCGATGCGGCTCTCCGTGCTGCCGAAGGCGAAGATCGTCTATCCAACTGTCCTCAAGGGGCAGACATACGTTCCGGCAGTAAACTTCCTGCTCTTCGTCGGCTGCGTGGTAGTCGTGCTGCACTTCCGGGACTCGTCGCACATGGAAGCTGCGTACGGCCTCGCCATCACTCTCACGATGCTCATGACGACGCTGCTATTCTCGAACTACCTCTCGCGCCGTCGCATCCCGAAAGCGCTCGTGGCGCTGTACCTCGGCGTGTACCTGTCGATTGAGCTAGCGTTCCTCGGCGCGAACCTGCTCAAGATTCACCACGGCGGATGGTTCACGCTCCTGGTGGGAAGCGGTCTTGCAACAATCATGTACCTCTGGAACGCAGGCTCTAGGCTCAAGGTTGCCTACACAGACTACGAGTCTCTTCCGCAGCATCTCCCAGCCCTTGAGGCGCTAGGTCGCGACCAGAGTGTGCCTAAGTACTCCACGCACCTCGTCTACATGACTGGCGCGCCGTTTCCTAAGCTGATTGAGTCGAAGATCGTCTACTCACTCTTTCACCTGCACCCGAAGCGTGCCGACGTCTACTGGTTTATCCACGTGAACGTGCTCGACGTGCCGTACACGACTGAGTACGAAGTCACTACTCTTATCCCGAAGAAGGTATTCCGCGTCGATTTCAACCTTGGATTCCGCGTCGAACCGCGCATCAACTTCTTCTTCAAGAAAGTGATTGAGGAGATGGCTGAGCGCGGCGAGGTCGACCTGGTCAGCCGCTACGAGTCGCTGCGCAGCAGCAAGATCGCGGGCGACCTGCGCTTCGTCGTGCTGCACAAGGAGCTCTCGTACGAGAGCGACTTGCCGTGGCTCGACCGGCTCACCATCGAGGGCCACTTCCTGCTCAAGAAAGTGAGCCTGTCGGAAGAGGCGAGCTTCGGTCTCGATACCTCTTCAGTTACCAAAGAGCTTGTGCCGTTGGTGCTCTCTCCAGCCCGAGATGTTGAGCTGCGCCGCATCGACCACGAGCAGCAGCTTGTTCCGCGGCGGTAGTGGAGTCCGGCACTAGGCGAAACGTGGCTGTTGATGTTGTTCTGCCCCTCAGCAAAAGTCGATCGGCAGCCTAGGCTGTCTGGCTAATTAACGCGGAGGCGCGGAAGACGCAGAGGGCGCAGCCGTGTCTTGCGCCTATCCGGCTGGCCTCCTCAATTTGGCTGCTCTCGTGCACGAGCTCTCTTGAGTGCCGTAGCGTTATCCATTCTGCGAACACCGCGTTTTCCGCGCCTCCGCGGCGTGCATGCGGCAGCCGTGGGGCGTTGCCGGTGGCTTGGCACCTCTCGTTGCCCTCGCCGTTCTCTTTGTTTAATTCCCCTCCGTCCCCGGAGCCGTGGCCGGAGCCGTTGCCGTTCCCGGCACCGGTACGGTTGCCGTTGCCGGTGGGGCGGTTACCCAACTTGGGAGTAGTCCTCAGGCACCTGGACTTCGAAGATCTCGTCAGCGATGATCGGATTGAGGGTGATCTTCTTGAAGAGGAACACGCCGGTAGCCTCGTGCGGTTCGTGCACCATCAGGCTCATTGAAGCCGGGCTGTCAGAGCGGGTGTAGTAGAGAGAGCCCTCGGCGACAACCGAGTTGTCGTCGGCCGACAGAATTGCGAACTTCTTAACCTGCGGGGTGCCTGAAGACACGGTGTACGCGACCCGGGCGGAATTATCCAGGAAGGTAACATCTCCGCGCCCCTCTTCGTACGCTCTCGTGTCGTTGCAGGAGAGCACCGGCGGGATGCCCGTCACGAGCGCCTGAACAAGCTCTGGAGTGATCCCGGATAGCCCAAGGAACCGCTCAGTCGCTGCGGCTGCATTAGGAGAACGCTCGACCGTTTTCTCCTGCACGTTAATCGCCTGAACTTCACCTCCGTGCACTACGAGCATCCCGAGCGTGAAGGCTCCCTCATTCGGTAGCAGGTCAATGCGCAGGCTGTCTGGCTGACGGCCCGCTATCGCGTACCGAAACGAGAGCGACTCACCCCGCGCGCTGACGGTCGACTCTGACAGCGACCTAAAAGACGACACGTTCGGCCGCGCTGCGTTCATCTCTTCGCACAGAGTTGTGGAGTCAGCGCGGGAGAGCGGCGGGCTTAGCGGCTCAAAGACGTGAGCTGCAGAACAGCCAGCGGCAGCAACGGCAAGCATGGAAACAAGTGCGCGGTGCAGGAGCTGGCGTATCATCTCTACCTCTCAAACTCTTCTAGAATCATAAAGTCGATCTGCGAGTACTGGGGCGGGACACTCGCCGCTCGCTTGAGCGGGCTCTTCTCAACGCTCTGCAGCTCCGGGTGCTGCTGGAGAAGCTGCTTGAGCCGCTCTTCGATGCGCTTGAAAGCGGCTGCCCGCTCGTCGTCATCGAGCTGCCCACTCTGCGGCGCCTGCTCAACAACTGCCTTCATGACGGCAACGGCCCTGTTTGACTTGCCTTGGGCGAGCAGAATCTCGATGTAGTGCTCGACGATTACGAGGTCATCCCCTGAAGCGCTAATGGCCCGCGCGAGGCTCTGCTCCGCGTCGGCGATCTTTCCCTGCTTGTACTGAACCCAGCCTAGCGTATCGAGGTAGAAGCCGTCGTTGGGGCGGAGCTGGATCGCCCGACGCACCAGCTCCTCGGCGCGCGGCAGGTCCCTGTTCTGCTCCGCCAGCTCGTAGGCGACGTAGTTTAGGGCATCTGCATTCGCCGGGTTTTTCTTGAGCACTGACTCCATCACGTCAGCCGCCTCTGCGCGCTGGCCGCGGTCGTGCAGGACGAGCGCCAGGTTAAAGAGGTATCGCTCGTCCTCAGGGTCGCTCTTGAGCGCTGTTCGCACCTGCTCCTCTGCTTCGTCGTACTCTTCTTGGTCACGCAGCAGAAGGATACGGTACAGGATAAGGTTCTTGTTCTCTGGCTCTACCGTCAGGGCCTCTTCAACCGCGTCGCGCGCCTTGTCGAGCTCCTCATCTTGGCGCAGGATCAGGGCAGCGAAGGTGCGGCCCTTGACGTACATCGGGCTATCTTTGTCGATCTGGTCGAGCTCTTCGAGGGCTTCTTTGTGCTTCCCTGTGCCTGCGTAAATAGACGCCAGGTAGTAGCGCGCTTCGGCGTGCTGCGGGTCTTTCGCAATGACGAGATTGAGCTCACGCACAGCTTCCTTGAAGTTCTCCTTCTCTATCTGGATAAGGGCAACCTTGAAGCGAGTGTCTGTGGAGTCCGCTTCGAGGTCCTTGAGGACTTCAAGGTGCTTGAGCGCCGCATCGAGCTTGCTCTCTCCGAGCATCAGGTGCCCAATTACCTTGCGAGCGAGCTGGTTGTTCGGGTCTTTCTTCAGGATCCGATCGCAGATCGCTTTTGCTTTCTCTGTCTTCTTCTGGCGCAGCAGCACTCGCAGCAGCTCGACTGCCCCGTTTGAGAGCTCGGGGTCAGACTCGAACACTTTGGTGTACTCAACTTCGGCCTGCGGAAAGTCGCCAGCTTGCTCGTATGCCCGACCGAGGTAATAGTGGCCGAGAGCTTCCTTCGGGTGGCGCACAACGAGCGTCTTCAGAATATCAAGCGCCTGCGGCAGCTTCCCCTGCTTCATGTAGAGGTTAGAGAGGAGTACGTACGAGTCGAACTTCCCTGGGTACTCCTGGATAAGCCCTTTGTAGATCGGCTCCGCCTCGTCGTCTTTGCCAACGCTCTCAAGGACTCCCGCGTACAGGAGGCGCGAGTACGGGTCTGTCGGATCCTCGCTCATCGCCTTCTTTGCCGCCATGAGCGCCTTGTCGAGCTCGCCGAAGCGCAGGTAGAGCTCAGCAAGCTTGGTGTGAATCGCGGGCGCTGGCCCATCGGTCAGCTCGTCAGCCTTCGCGAAGCTCTCGGCAGCACCCTTGAAGTCCTCATCGTTGAGCGAGAGCTGCCCGACAAGGAAGGCGTGCATCGCTCCAGATTCGCGCTTTACATCGGGAGTAATACTGCCTGGCTCAGCGTTGGCTACGTCCGTCTCGATTGTGCTCGGGAGTTCGCTTGGCTTCGGGGCAAGCCGTGCCGTGCAGCCGGAGGCTACGAAGGCGATTGAAGAAACGACTGGAAGTAATGAGGCTTTCCAACGCATGACTAATGACTCGCCCGGGCAGTGTCTCCTGTATGACGCAGCTTGCTGTCCGAGACGCGCACCGGCTCAAAGCTGCGGCCCGTTCGGAAACCATGTCAGGGTACACCAGGCTGACGGCTTCGGCACCGTAGGAAACGGAGGATTCCTGCCGAGAGTTACTAGAAGTAGTTGCAAAATGGGCTCTTCGCAAGGATGACGAAGTCGCAGCCCGCAAATCGTCAGCCGGAGCAGAAGAGAGCAGCCGAAGATATTTTTGAAACCGCTTCTATGTCCCTAGCTAGAGTAAAAGCTAGAGTAAAGTGGTTCGCCCGCAAGGACTCGAACCTCGATTTTCAGGGTCAGAACCTGACGTGCTGCCATTGCACCACGGGCGAACAGGGACATCGTGCGTTCGAAGCGCCAGACCTTAACATGCAGGCACAAGCGCATCAACTTTCAGCATCATGTTCGCCATGTGGCGAGGGCACTATCGAAAACAGCGCTTCTGGACCACGTGAGTCTCCCAACCCTCTGGTATCCCTAGGCAGACTAGCCTGAAACACCGGCTGACGACCAGCCGTGACTTGCGTGCGCCGGTTGCCTAAAGCCCCCAATTCGCGCCGATCTCCCCGTAAAGTTGAATCAGAGCCCCCAGCGTGCTAGGGTCGCTGCATTGTTCTTTGTGGCCCCATCGTCTAGCGGTCTAGGACGCTGGCCTCTCACGCCGGAAACATGGGTTCGAGTCCCATTGGGGTCACCACTTCTCGCTCTTCTTTTTTTTTCGCCTGTTTGAAAAAAGCCGTGAGCACACACTCAAGCACACCAAGCAACTCCTCCGACCCGCTCTCTAGCGGCTCGAACTCTTTCGACATCAAGGTCGGACTGGCCCGAATGCTCTGCAACGGCGTGATCATGGACGTGATCGACGTTGAGCAGGCTCGCATCGCCGAAGACTGCGGCGCTATCGCAGTCATGGCGCTCGAGCGCGTCCCCTCCGACATCCGCCGCGATGGTGGAGTGGCCAGGATGAGCGACCCGAAGATGATCGAGGAGATCAAGGCAGCCGTCAGCATCCCCGTCATGGCGAAGATCCGGATCGGGCACCTCGCGGAGGCGCAGATCCTTGAGGCGATTGGCATCGACTTTATCGACGAGTCCGAGGTTCTCACCCCGGCTGACCCACAGTTCCACGTCGACAAGCACCCCTACCGCACACCGTTTGTTTGTGGGGCGACCAATCTTGGTGAGGCGCTGCGCCGTGTGCACGAAGGCGCAGCCATGATCCGCACCAAGGGCGAGGCAGGCACCGGCAACATCATCGAGGCCGTGCGCCACCTGCGCGAAGTGCGCCGTGGCATCGACCAGCTCCAAGCCCTTTCAGACGAGCAGATGGTTGAGCGCGCGGCTGAGTACCGGATTCCGGTTGAGCTGCTGCGGCAGGTTCGCTCAATTGGCCGACTGCCGGTCCCTAATTTTGCTGCTGGCGGAGTCGCGACTCCAGCCGATGCAGCGCTCTGCAGGCAGCTCGGCGCCGAGTCTGTTTTTGTCGGCTCAGGGATCTTTAAGTCTGAGAGCCCGCTTAAGCTTGGCAAGGCGGTTGTTGAGGCGACCTGCTTCTACAACGACCCGAAGAAGCTGCTTGAAGTCTCTCGCGGCCTCGGTAAGGCGATGGCTGGCCTTGAGATTAGCCGCATCGAGCCGCAGGCCTTGCTCGCCAACCGCGGCTGGTAACCACCCTCCATGACGCAGACGGTCGGCATCCTCGGATACCAGGGCTGCATTGAGCCACACGAAGAGAAGCTGCTGCGCCTCGGCGTTAGGCCTCTGCGGGTCCGAACCTCAGATGAGCTCGCTGCTGTAGACCGCTTAATCCTGCCAGGTGGCGAGAGCACAACCATGCTGCGCTTCATCAAGCGCTACGGAATGCTGGAGCCGCTCAAGCTCTTCGCTGCGAGCAAGCCAGTCTGGGGAATCTGCGCCGGGGCGATACTAGCCGCCCGCGAGGTGCACAACCCAGAGCAAGACTCGCTTGGCATCATGGATATCGCTGCACACCGAAATTTCTACGGCAGCCA
>CANLJX010000055.1 GCA_947491545.1 Deltaproteobacteria bacterium | reverse complement strand
GCTCAACATCCGGAGTCTCTCCCCTGGCCTGCGCTCCACCTACAATTACCGTCAGCAAGTGCCGGTCTGGCGGAGCCATGTGCGGAAAGATGAGCGAGTTAAACATCACGCCGAGGAAGTTCTCGGCCATGCCTCCCGGGCACAGGACACCGAAGGCGTTCTCTATCAGGTTTTCCCGGCGATCTACAGCGAGGTGTACCGCCGTCAGCGAAGCGAATTCGAGCTCCTGAAGCTGCTGGGCAAGATTCGGCTCGATGTGGCGTATAAGAGACGCAGTAGCGCCTCCAGCTGTTGTCACTATGCAGGAGGACACCGCGATTCGGCGCCCGGTGCTTGTGATTACTTCGTAACCGGAGCCAGAGCGAGAAACCTGCGTTGCTGCCTCGCCAACAATCTCGACCCGTCCATCGAGCGCCGAGACCAAGGCGTGAATGAGGCCCTGAATCCCGCCGTGCAACACGAAGATGCGCGGCTTGCCGCCCTTCGGTCGGCTTCGCATGTAGCTAAGCACCGAGGATCCGCTCTTGGCAGCGCCCCACAGGCCTGGGAAGAGCGTACGAGCACTCAACAGGGCGGCATCGCCGCCGTAGATGCCTTTCAGCACTGGATCGAGCACAGCCTCAACACCATCTCTGCCGATGAGAGACGAGAAGAAATCGAGCACGCATGCATCGTCACCTGAAGCCTTGAGCACCCGAGGCCAAACGATCCTGAGTGGCAGTGCGACCTTAGTCCTGAGGGAGAAGAGCGGACTGCACACAAACTCAAGCACACCCGCTGGAACCTTACGGGCTTGTCCCTTGTGCCAGACGTACTGGCCGTACGGATCCACGCTCGGGTAGGCGACCTCACTGCCCAGCTTAAGATCCGAAATCAGCTCAACGATATCTGGCCGCTCGACTAAGACGTTGGGACCGAGCTCGCGCGTAAATCCGTCTTTTACAACGGTGCGCACCATTCCTCCCATTTCTCGCGGCTCGATCAGAACAGGCCTCTCGCCTGCATTCGCGAGCCGTAGCGCGACCGAAAGTCCAGCGATGCCCCCGCCTATGATGGCCGTCGACATGCCTGGCACCGCTAGAAAAGGATGCGGGTCTTGAGGCTCGTCTCGAGCTCGTCGATTGCTGAGCGCAGGGCGTCAGAGATCTCCTTGTCGATATCGACGATCAGGTATCCAACCTCTGCAAGGGTGCTCAGGTTCTGCGCCCGGATATTCGCTCCCATCCCCGCAATGATCGAGTTGATTGCGCTGAGCACCCCAGGCACGTTCTTATGGATGTTCAGGATGCGGTGACAATCGCGAACTACTGCCAGCTCAACCTGCGGGAAGTTGACTGCACCGGTTGTGCTGCCCGTCTCCGTGAACTTGATCAGGGTGTTTCCAACCTCAAGACCGATGTTGCGCTGGGCTTCTATGGTGCTGCCGCCGATGTGCGGGGTGAGTATCACATTGTCCATCCCGAGCAGCGGGCATGAGAACGCCTCGTCGTTGGTCTTTGGCTCCTGCGGGAACACATCCACTGCTGCACCGGCGACCTTGCCACTCTCAAGAGCGCACTTCAGTGCGTCGAGATCGACCACTTTTCCGCGGCTCAGGTTGAGCAGGAACGCCCCTGGCTTCATCGCCTCTAGTTGCTGGGTGCCGATCATATTTCGCGTCTCGGGAGTCTCCGGAACGTGCAGCGTCAGGAAGTCTGAGACCTTAAGCAGCTCATCGAGCGACGACACAGGCACAGCATTCCCTAGCGGGAGCTTTCCAACGATGTCGTAGTAGTACACCTTCATTCCGAAGGCTTCTGCGAGGAGCCCCACCTGCGGGCCGATGTGCCCGTACCCGATGATGCCGACACTCTTGTTTCGAACTTCAACGCATCCTTCCGCTGACTTCTCCCAGACCCCACGGTGTAGCAGCTGGCTCTTGTGAGCAGCGCGCCTCGCGAGCATCACGATCTCCGCCAGCGTCAGTTCTGCGACGCTGCGCGTGTTGCTGAAAGGAGCGTTAAAAACTGGCACCCCGTGGCGAGCCGCCGCGGCAAGGTCGACCTGATCTGTCCCGATGCAGAAACAGCCGATCGCCAGCAAGCTCTTCGCCTTGTCGAGCACCTTCGCGGTCACCTGCGTTTTAGAGCGAATGCCAAGCAGGTGCACAGCCGATATCGCCTCGCACAGCTCGTCCTCAGACAGGGCGCCCTTGACCAGCTCCGGCCTGTAACCGGCCTGACTTAGGCGCTCGACACATGCTGGGTGGATCCCCTCAAGGAGCAGGATCTTCATCTTCTCTTTCGGAAAGGAAAACTGCTTTTGCATGCGCCGTATGCTAGTCCGGAGGCGCCCTAAACGAAAGGGAAGTTGTGGCTATAAGGCTTAAGTCCAACCACTTTTTGGGCAGTTGAATGGGCTGCGAACGACGGGAGAGCTGGCCGTGGCCTGGCTAGCTGTCGGGGCTCAGCCCCTGCCCTTACTGCCCCAGCTGTGATACCCTGCTCGGATGATCGGAGGCCAGCCGAGCGCAAAATCAAAAATTCTTACCCACCTGCGAAAGCTAGCGCCCTATTCGGTGGTTGAGCGAGGCATCAGCTTCGCCTCCCAAGACCACGTCAGCGAGTGCAGCTTCGCCGGACACACCATCACAGGGCATGTTCGCGAGGAGGATCCGGCGGTTACCCACTCCGTGCGTCTAGAGATCATCTCAGCCACCGATATCGAGGCTGGCTGCTCCTGCTGCTCAGCGGCCGACCTGCAGGAGCAGTGGTGCCCGCACGCTGTTGCACTTCTGTGGCGTGCCGCGGAGCTCGACTTCTTTGAGCCTCGCAGCGGGTTCGGTGAGCGTGAGTCAACGTTCCGGCCTAGCGCTGGGTCGCCGCTTGAGATTGCAGAGGCTATTCGTGATTCGCACTCCCTGGAGCCCTCCGCTACTGGGCATCCAGCAGCATCCCCGTCGGCGCTCTTCCCCAACGTGTCGATACTTCTTGACCTCTCCAGTGACCGCCTCGGGCTGAAAGTCCTGTTCGACGACGTGGAACAGGCGCCCGCAATCTTCGATAGCTTCCGGCAGCTTTCGAGCCGCGCTCTCGACAACATCTTGCTCCAGGCACTTGAGGATGAGGGATCGTGGGATGATGCGAGCCACACTTGGTACATCAACTCAAGCAAGGGCATCGAACTAGTGCTCGGTTTGGTTGAGGAATACGATTCTGTTCTCGACGTAAGCAACCTGCAGCCGATCTCGCTCTCTCGCGCTCAGCTTGAGGCGAAACTGATCATCACCTGGCAGCACAACGCGGCTGATCTTCGGATGGTCTGGGTGCTCGATGGCAGAAAAGAGGTCGATCGCTCCCAGGAGGTTTTCGGCACAGGACCTTTCTGGACGCTGCTTGGCTCTCGCATCTGGCGACTCTCTCCTAGAGCCGCAAGAATCGCATCGATTTTCGGCGCGTCACGGCAGCTCTCTGTGCCGCGCTCGCAGGTCTCGGCGATCTTGGAAGCTCTCTCAAGCCTTGAAACGGTCGACCACTCAGTTCTTGAGATTCTCAACCCCGAGCTGCAGCCCGCGGCTGAGATCAAGACCCCTACTCCGGTGCTGTCACTTGAGCGCCGCGATATTGCTGCAGACCACTTCACGTCTAGCAGGCAGGTAGAGCTGCTCGCATCGCTCGACTTTGAGT
The DNA here is from genome assembly GCA_947491545.1 of Deltaproteobacteria bacterium. Classification (GTDB taxonomy): domain Bacteria; phylum Bdellovibrionota_C; class UBA2361; order UBA2361; family OMII01; genus OMII01. The sequence goes on along the minus strand of CANLJX010000055.1, from coordinate 14,132 downwards.
ATCCAGCTCCGCCCAGCGGCTCCAACGTAGTGTTTCTCCGGGACAGGGAAGCTGAAAAGGAGAGCCTGCTCCTGCTTCGTCAAGCTGGCTTCTCCGGAGCCGCAGAGTCACGACGATTCTCGATCTACAGCGACGCAGCTCTAGACTTCGTGTTTGACGGGCACTCCAAGCTTCCTGCAACGTGGAAGTTCTTAGGACTTGAGCCCATCCGTAAGGGACTCCGCTTCTCAGAGCTCAATGTGGCAGTTAGCCTCGCATCGGCATCCAAGCGTTCCGCCCAGCAGTGGGACGAAGGTGCAGATCGCCCGCAGCGATCTGGGAACATCGACTGGTTCGACTGCCACATTGCGGTGGTCCACAACAACGCGAACTTGCCTCTGAGTGCGCTCTTCAAGAACGCCAGGTCAGACAACGAGCGCTGGGTGCGCCTCGACAGTGGCGCATACGCACGGGTCCCTGGCGGCTCTGTCGGCCAGCTCCGGACGATGCTGGGGATGGTTGACCCGAATTGCCGAGTCAGCAATACGATCCGGGCCCAGCTCTCGCTCTCTCAGGCGATCAGCCTCTCTCGCATCTCGGATGAGGGCTTCAGCATCTCGCTCGACAAACGGCTCTCGGCGCTTAGCGAGAAGCTTGCATCCTTTCAGCAGGTAAAGAGGCTCACGGCGAGCAAAGGGTTTCTCGGCAAGTTGCGCAGCTACCAAGAAGACGGAATCAGCTGGCTGAACTTCCTTCACGAGTTCCAGTTGGGCGGCATTCTGGCTGACGAAATGGGACTCGGCAAAACGGTGCAGGCGCTCGCTTTCTTGCAGTCCCTCAAAGAGAAGCGAGGAAAGAAGGAGCCGCGCAGGCCCGCGCTGATCGTTGCGCCTACCTCTGTCATCACCAACTGGAGCTACGAGATCCGTCGCTTCACCCCAGGCATGTCCTCAATCATGCTGCATGGCCCTGGGCGCAAGGCTCTCTTCAGCCAGATTCCGGAAACGGATATCGTGCTCACTTCGTACGCGCTCCTCCGTCTCGATCGACACGAACTTGAGCGGCATGAGTTCTCGTACGTCATCCTCGATGAGGCCCAGAACATCAAGAACCCGCTCGCCACGACAACCAAGGCGGCTAAGGCAATGCGCGCCCGACACCGCCTCGCCATGACTGGAACTCCGACCGAGAACCGTCCGATGGAGCTGTGGTCGATTATGGACTTCTTGATGCCGGGATACCTCGGCTCGGCCGAATTCTTCCGCTCGAACATCGAGCGCCCCATCCTTGAGGGCGGCACTTCGGTTGCTGTCGCGAAGATGCTGAACGCCAAAACAAGGCCATTTATCCTGCGCCGGCTCAAGGCTGATGTCGAAAAGCAGCTCCCCCCGAAGATTGAGTCGGTGCTGCACGTAGAGATGACGCCGAGCCAGCGCGACATGTACACCCAAATACTCAACGAGGTGCGCCCGAAAGTCTTCGACGCTATTAAAAAGAAGGGCGTCCAGGGTGCCAGCGTGTCTATCTTGGCTGCGCTGCTGCGCCTGCGCCAAGTTTGCAACCACCCCAACTCTATCGATGCATTCAGCGAACTCGCTGGCTACGACTCAGGCAAGTTTTCGCTCCTCAAGGACCTTACGGTCGAGGCTCTTGAGTCTGGCAGAAAGATCCTTCTCTTCAGCCAGTTCCGGGGGATGCTCAGCATCATCAGAAACTGGCTCGATGAGATCGGCGTTGAGCACCTGTACCTTGACGGTGCGACTCGCAACCGGCAGGAGCTGATTGACCGCTTCTCGCAAGATGAGTCGGTTCGACTCTTCCTCATAAGCCTAAAGGCTGGAGGCTCGGGCCTCAACCTCATGGCAGCAGACACTGTTATCATTTATGACCCATGGTGGAACCCGGCAGTCGAGAGCCAAGCCGTGGACCGAGCTCACCGCATAGGGCAGACCAAGACGGTCTCTGTGTACCGGCTTGTGACAGAAGGTTCTGTTGAGCAGAAGATCATGGATCTGAAGGCCAAGAAGTCGAAACTCGTCGACGCACTCATCAATGAGAACGGCCTCTCGACAGCCACTCTCTCCAAGACTGATTTGGAGAGCCTCTTTAGCCCGCTTCCGGAGCCAAGTGCCTAACAATCCTGAGCCTGGTTGTGAGGTTTTTTTCGGCTGTAACGACCACTTGTTTTGTAACTTATTGAATCTTTTCTGCACCCGATAAGCGTCTTATTTGGTAGCCTGGAGAGAGCATTCACCCTTACGAAGTGCCCTAATTCGTTATAGTTAGGGGCTATTTTGGACCGCTGTTTGCTTTTTTCACGGTATTCGCAGTGGTAAAAGTAGCCTCTCTTCGCCCCCTTACGGCAACTGAGGGCTCGTTACTGAAACCGGGGCGACAGGAAAACAGCTCGTTAGCTGTAACCGCTTGTCATCTCTTAGGAAGTACGTTAATTCAAGTTCGATCGTACCTACGTGGAGCTTCTATATGGGTAACTCACGATACTGTTTAACCAAGGCCGACATCGCCGACTCTATCTACGCCGCTATCGACGTGGACAAGCAGAAGGCAGCGCAAATTGTCGAGGACTACATTGAGCTTATCAAGGAAGCTCTCGACAAGGACGCAAAGGTGATGCTTTCGGGCTTCGGCTGCTACGAAGTCAAGTCCAAGCCGGCTCGTCGCGGTCGCAACCCCCAGACCCGAGAGACGATTATCCTTCGCGCTCGTCGCGTCGTTAAGTTCAAGCCGAGCCAGCTTCTTCGCCGTGCTATCAACGGTGAAAAGGTCTCGGATGATGAGGTTGATAAGGAGTACTAAACTCCCTGTGCCCCGCCTGGCGTACCCACGTCGGCGGGGCACCCCATCTCTCCTCCCCTCCCTCGCCGTCCCAGCTCCCACAATCCACTACAGATCATACCCTGTTGACCTAAACTCGTAAGTTTCTGATCAATGGCGCATGTTGACTGCCTTCAGGCGACTGCTCCAGCTTCTCTGCCTCATAGCGCTTTTCGCCGCTGGTGCGGTGCTCTTCACGGTCCGTCCCTTCGTATTCGCAAGCCGAGATCCCAGCATCCCCGCTCATGCAAAGCCAGAAAGAATTCAAGCTGACATTGTTCGGCTCGCGACCCAATTCGGCTCCAGAAGCAACGATCGACCGGAAGACTTAAGCCGAGTTGCAGACGATCTACTGGCCTCAATGCGAGCAACAAATGCACGGGTGTCTCTGCAGACCTTCTCTGTCGCAGGCAGGGCATATCAAAATGTGTTGTCCGAACACGGATTTCTCAATGAGTCCGGAACTGTCGTAATTGGGGCGCACTACGATACCGTGCCCGACTCCCCAGGGGCGGACGACAATGCTACAGGAGTGGCAGCCCTACTGGAGCTCAATCGGCTCTTCGCTGATTACCCTCCGCCGTGCAAAGTGGTCCTCGCCGCCTATCCGCTTGAGGAGCTTCTTGCCAACAGAGTCACAGATACAGGCAGCTTCATCCACGCTTCGGAGCTAAAGCGCGCTAAGGAGCCTCTAAGGCTCATGATCAGCCTTGAGTCGATCGGCTACTTCTCAGCACAGCCGGGCTCCCAACAGTACCCGCTCCGGCTTCTATACTGGCTGTACTCCAACAAGGGAGATTTTCTCGCAGTCGTTGGAAAACCCACTTTTAGCGGCGCAACCCTAGAGATCAAGTCCGCTTTCGCCCGAGCTACTGCCCTCCCGGTTTCGTCTGTAAATGCGTCTCGGGCGGTCGAAGGCATAGACTTCTCAGATCACCGAAGCTTCTGGCTGCACGGATTCGACGCCGTCATGCTGACAGACACCGCGATGTTTCGGAACCCGAACTACCACAAGCGCAGCGACCTGCCTGAGAGCGTAGACGCAAAGAAGGTAGCTGAAGTCGCTGACGGAGTGTTTGAGTACCTGCGCTCTCTGGGAGAGAGCTAAAACAGAAGCGAGAGCGCCTGCCGCTTACTTCGAGCTAAGCCACTTCGACACTTTCTCTTTCACAGCCTTGCCCGTGAAGCCGAACTTCTCCGCCAAGAGCTCTCCGGGAGCTGATGCCCCGTAGTGGTCAATGCCAATGGCAAGCGTGTCAGCGCCGAGAATCGACTTCCAGCCCAACGTCGAGCCAGCCTCAACGACCACTGTCTTTACCCCTGCCGGGAATAGCGATGCACGGTAGGCTTCCGGCTGCTTCTGGAAGAGCTCCACGCACGGTATCGACACGACCCGTGTCGGAGTGCCCTCTGCCTCAAGGAGAGCCGCTGCCTCAACCGCTGCACCGACTTCTGAGCCGGTTGCCGCTAGCACTAGCTTTGGCTGCGAGCACTCCGTAATGACGTATGCACCCTTGAGCACATCGTCAGGGCTGAAAGAGCTCGGACGCACAAGCACCGGGAGATTCTGCCGACTGAAGATCAGCGTGCTTGGGCCGTGCTTATGCAGCAGGGCCGCGTAGTAGCTCATCGCCACCTCGATCCCATCTGCTGGCCGGAACACGAGCAGGTTCGGTATGAGCCGAAGGCTCATGACGTGCTCAATCGGCTCGTGAGTCGGGCCGTCTTCTCCGACCCAGAAGCTGTCATGAGTGAAAAGGTAGAGCGACTGCAGGTGCGAAATCGCACCTACGCGCATCGCAGGGCGCATGTAGTCTGAGAACACCAGGAACGTCGCCGTGTACGGGATCCAGCTCTGGGTGTACGCAAGACCGTTGGCGATCGACCCCATGGCGTGCTCGCGCACACCGAAGTGAATATTCTTCCCGGTGAAGCTGCCGTGCTCCACGTCGCCACCACCCTTGAGGTAGGTCTTCGTTGAGGGGTCAAGGTCAGCTGAGCCCCCGACGAATCCCGGAACGTGCTTGGCAATTACTTGCAGCGCTGCCCCCGAAAGGTTTCGGGTTGCATCCTTCTTAGGCTCCTTGAATGCCGCGAGCAGATCCTCTTTGAGCTTCGGGTCTATCTCACGAGTCGCCTGCGAATGAAGCTGCGCGGCCAGCTCAGCATTAGCCGACTTCCAGCTTTCAAAGCGCGACTTCCAGGCAGTGCACTCTTGAGCCTTGCGCTCAACCGTCGCTGCGACGAACGCCTGGACATCGTCTGGCACGAGGAACTGGGCATCTTCTGGCCATCCGAGGCTCTTCTTTGTCGCCTTTACTTCGTCGGCACCGAGGGGCGCGCCGTGAACGTCATGCGTGTTCTTCTTGTTCGGGCTGCCGAATCCAAGCACTGTCCGGCAGCAGATAAGACTCGGCTTCCCCTTCTGGGCGAGAGCCTTATCCAGGCAGGCGGCAACTTCTGCCATATTGTGCCCGTCGCACGATTGGACGAACCATCCATACCCCTCGTAACGCTTCGCAACCGACTCTGTGAAGCACTTCTCCGTTTCGCCAGCGAGCGAGATCTTGTTGTCGTCGTACAGGTAGACAAGGTTATCGAGCTGCAGGTGACCGGCAATTGAGCCTGCTTCTGCTGCCACGCCCTCCATCATGTCGCCGTCGCTCACCAGCGCAAAGACGCGGTAGTTAAAGAGGTCTGCCCCGTACCGAGCCGCTAGCATCTTCCCCGAAAGGGCGAGCCCGACACTATTGGCCGCGCCCTGGCCAAGCGGCCCAGTCGTGCACTCGACACCAGGAGTGACGCCGAACTCTGGATGCCCCGGCGTTATGCTTTCCCACTGGCGGAAGGACTGTATCTGGCTCATCGGAACGTCGTAGCCGAAGATGTTCAGCAGCGAGTAGAGCAGCATGCAGCCGTGGCCAGCCGAAAGGACGAAGCGATCACGATTCATCCAGTGCGGGTCCTTAGGATTGAACCTCAGGTAGTTCGCCCAGAGGACCGAAGCAAAATCTGCTGAGCCAAGGGGAAGCCCTGGATGACCGCTGTTGGCTTTCTGAACAGCGTCGATTGAAAGTGTTCGCACCGTTGTCGCCAGGCGCTGCAAGTTTTTTGCATCTAGGGTCATAAGCTTATCCTCTCAAAAAACGTCACGCTCTCTGCCACTTGATAGAGCAGCCGAGCGGGTTTACGAACTGGGGCTCCGGGCTTCTCCCCTCAAGCACGGCCTGAATGGCTTGGGAAAGGAACTCTCTCGTCACCTTCGACGGGTCACGCGGACTGTCATTAATCGCCCCGTGGTAGGCCAGCTTTCCCGCCGCGTCGAAGAGGTAGAGCTCCGGTGTGCAGGCCGCGTCAAACATGCGCGCAACTTGCTGCGACTCGTCGTACAGGTAGGGGTACGGCAATGCCATGTCCCGAGCCTTCTCTTGCATCTTCTTGAAGCTGTCGTCGGGATACTGGACCGCATCGTTACTGCTGATCGCAACCGAGCGCAGGCCCTGCGGCGCAAACTTTTTGCAGATCTCAATCAGCATTGCCTCGCTGCCCTTCACGTACGGACAGTGGTTGCAAACAAAGGCAACGAGGGCTGCCTTTCCACCGCGTAGGTGCTCGGAGCCTGCGGTTTCTCCGTCCACGTTTGGCAGCGAAAACTCCGGGAGCTTGGCTCCGATGGTGAATGAGGGGCTAGCGTTTTCTCGTTGCATCTTCGTCTCTATAGTCTTTGGGCGGCTAGAAACTTCCCTGGATACAGGAAAACCTTACTTGTGCGACACAGCCGCGGGGCTGCCAGCGAACAAGCCGCTGCTGGGACCTGCCTATTTCTGCGGCAGCGGGTGGCGAGAATTCTTGCGGAGGAACTTCTCCACCTCGTCCGCAAACCATTCCGGGTGCTCAATCATCGGCGCGTGCCCACAGTTCTTCACCGTGACAAGCGTGGAGTTCGGAATAAGCTGGTGGAACATCTCGGCCACTTCCATCGTGGTGACCTGGTCGTCTTCTCCCCAGAGCAACAGCGTCGGGACCTTTACCTGACCCAACACATCCTTGAGATTGTCCTTCTTCGCGCTGCGGGCAGCATGGATAAGGTTGAGAACATGCGAACGCTCATTGAGGATCTTAACGATCTCCTCAACTGCTTCCTCCGTGATAAACTTCTCGTTCTTGAATACCTTGGCCATGTGCTCTAGCACGAACTCTCTGCCCGGGCGAACCGGCAAAGAATCAACCGAATGCTCGTAGAGTCCGCTCGTAGCTGTCAGGACCAGACAATCAACAAGCTCTGGCGCGGCGAGGTAGAGCCTGAGGGCAACGTGCCCACCGAGAGAATTTCCACACAGCGTTGTCGGGTGAATCTTCCGCGTGCGCAGGAAGTAATCAGTGTAAAGCGCCAGAGACTTGACCTTTACTTCAGAGCGGTGCGCTGTGAGGAGCGGAAAGCTCAGCGCAATCGGCTTAGCGTACTTAGCCATGAGCGGCTGGACCGCGTCCCAGTTTGAGAGGGCGCCGAACAAGCCGTGCAGCAGAACCATCTCTGGTCCCTGCGTGCCCATCTCAACGGTCTTGAACACGGGCTCCGCCTCTTCTTTCAGCCAAAGGGGATCGGCCGAACCAAGCTTAGGGAGGGAATCTTTAACGAACTGGAAAATGCTTTTCGCCATGCAGGGCCTAACTACCGCACGTTTCTCGGTGCCTTTATTTAACAAGCTACTCGTTTCCTCAAGTGCTTGCTGCCCCCAAGAGCTCGATGCTTCCGACGCCGAATTTGAACCCGCTTCTTCTATTGTAGACAGCGCGCCAGCCCGATACATAGTATATCCCCCGTACCCGTGTAAATACGGAGAGAAACTAGAGAGTTAGGATCTTTACCCCTGCTCCGATTTGATCCAGTAAAACGCCAAGGCTGAGGAGACGGTCAGCGCTTTCCTCAGAGCCTTAAGGAGCTAATTACACTACATTTTCGGAACTACACATCGACTTCGAGGCGATGTGCATTCTCCTGAATCAGCTTGTAACGGTCCGAAGAATCCTTTCCGAGCAGGCTCTCAAGCATGGCTTCAACCTCGGTTGCATCCTCGACAGTTACTTGCAGGAGGCGCCGAGTCTTCGGATTGAGCGTAGTCTCCCAGAGGGTGTCCGGGTTCATCTCTCCGAGACCTTTGAAGCGAGTGATGTGAACTTTTCCTCGGGCGCCGCGCTCCTTGAGAAGCTTCTCCTTCTCTTCATCGGAGTACACCCACAGCACCTCTTCCTTCGAGCCACCGCCCAGCTTAATCCGGTAGAGCGGCGAGATTCCGATGTACAGGTGCCCCTCATCAACCAACGGGCGCAAGAACTTATAGAAGAACGCCATGAGCAGCGCCGAGATGTGCATGCCATCCGCGTCAGCATCGGTGAGGATGATGACCTTCGCGTAGCGTAGCTTGTCGAGCCGAATGTCCTTGCCCAAACCGCACCCGAGCGCCGACACAAGGTCGAGCAGCTCCTTGTTCTCCTGGAGCTTGGCCTGGGTCGTGGCGACTGAGTTCAGGATCTTTCCGCGAAGCGGAAGCACCGCCTGGGTCGCCCGATCTCGCCCCTGCTTCGCGCTGCCGCCGGCGGAATCTCCCTCAACGATAAAGACCTCCGAAACGTCGGGCTTGGTAGAGGAACAATCTGCGAGCTTGCCCGGAAGATTGAGGCGATGGCTTATGCCAATTTTTCGACTAATGCTCTGGGAAGCGGAGCGGGCAGCAGCTCGAGCTTTCGCCGCGAGCAAAATACGCTCGACGATCGCGTTCGCAACGCTGGGCTTGGAGTTCAGAACGTTCTCGAAAGATTTCACGAGAGTATCGACTGGGGACTCAATCTCGGGGTTGTTGAGGCGATCCTTCGTCTGGCCCTGGAACTGGAGCTGGCTGACCGCCCCTGGAACGCTAACGGAGATAATGGCGAGCAGGCCCTCACGAATATCCTCGCCAGTGAGCTTTACTCCCTTGGGCATCAGGTTGTGCACTGAGATGTAGTTTCGCACCGCCTTCGAGAGGCCAGACTTAAAGCCGTCTTCGTGCGTTCCAACAGAACGCGACTTCAATCTTGATGCCGTTCGATCGGTCTAAATCGAAGCACTCTCCGCCAACTGGTGGCTGGTTAGAGATCTCCAGAAGAGACTTTAGGAACGACTTAATCCCTTCTGGATAGTAGAAGGTTTTCTGGTCGCCGCCCTTCTCATTCTTGAAGATGAGCTTGAGTCCTTTGTAAAGGAACGACTTCTCCTCGATGATCTTCTCAAGCCGTTCAGCGGAGAACTCAATGTTCTTGAAGATCTCTGCGTCTGGCCTGAAGAAGATTCGGGTTCCCTTCTTGCGAGTGGCAGCGCCCTTCTTGATGGGCCCGTCTGTCTTGCCCCTCGAGAAACTCTGCCTCCACTCGAAGCCCTCGCGACACACCGTCGCCTCAAGCTTCTCCGAAAGCGCGTTTACCACTGAGGCACCCACGCCGTGCAGTCCGCCTGCCGTGACGTAGTTGTGATCACTGAACTTGCCGCCCGCGTGCAGCGTGGTGAGGATGATCTCAAGAGCCGGCTTCTTGTGCTTCGGGTGGATATCAACCGGAATGCCTCGGCCGTTATCTTCGATTGTCACACTCTCCCCGTCTTTGTGAAGCGTGATGGTGATCGTGTCGGCATGCCCGTTCATCGCCTCGTCAACGGAGTTGTCGAGGATCTCTTTGACGAGGTGGTGCAATCCCTGCGGTCCGTCTGTGCCCCCGATGTACATGCCAGGGCGCTTTCTGACCGGCTCAAGCCCCTCAAGCACCTCGATGTCTGCTGCGCTGTATGAAGTTCCCTTAGCCATCGCGTCTCTCCAAAATTTCTCGGTACTTGCCCCTACGCTTCAACGATTCTCGCGCTGACAATCTCATCGCGCGAGTAAACCTTCGTGCCCTTGAGAGCTCGATGCCCCTTTGTCACCTCAGAGAGGGGCACGTCTTTTGTTTTGCCCGACTTCAATTCCAGCATCAGCGTTCCCTTCATCTTTGTTGACTGAGCGCCGCAGCAGGCGACAAGAGCATCATCATCGCGCACACCCATCAGGGCAACACCAACTGCCGCAGAATCTCGGACTGGAATCTCGTCTCTTGGGACCGCGAGGCCCGATCCGTCTCGTGTGACGAACACCACAATTGGGGCGAGCGGCTCAGCAGCTGCCATGCGCTCTCCCTCGCGGAGCTTCATCACGCGTCGGCCGATGCGCTTGGTCTGGGAGATCTCGGTCATGGTCAATGCAAACCCGGTGCCCTGGCTGCCAACCAGCACGAGCGTGTCACCATCTTTCAGGCGCCTGTCACCCATGGCAGGAGCACCAGCACCCGAGAGCGGCAGCTCGCCCTGCGCGGCTGCCGTCTTGCTGTCGCCAGCCTGCATCCCGAATGAGGCCACGATTCGCTCGCCGTCCTTAAACTTGAGAAGCTTCTGGATAGGCGTCCCGTAACCGCTCGATGCTGGAAGATCGGAAACCTTGAGCACAAAGAGGCTGCCCTGGTCGGTGAGCAACGCTATCGAGTCAAGCGTTGTGAGAGCATGCGCCGCAAGGAGCGCGTCTCCCTCACGCATGCGCGTAGAGGAGAGGTCGTTTGTGCGACGGATACGCTTTACCCAGCCGTCGGTGGTCACCACCGCATGCACATCTTCTTGCACCACGTACTGCGTCTCATCGAACTCGATATCGACGTTGTCCTTGATCAGCTTCGAGCGGCGCTTGTCGCCGTACTTCTCAGCGATTGCCTCTAGCTCCTCACGGACGATTCCCTCAATTGTGGACCTGCTCTTAAGAATCTTTTCGATCTCCTTGGTGCGCTTCTCCTTAGCCGACAGCTCCGAGCGAATCTCCTCAATGTTAGTGCGGGAGAGCTGGTAGATGCGCATGTCGACCACGGAGAACGCTTGGATCTCAGAGAGCTTGAAGCGTGTGCGGAGCTTGTCGGCTGCATCGCTGCGCCCCTCGCTCTTGCGCACGATCTTGAGCGCCTCGTCGAGCGCGTCGTAGATCAGCACGAGCCCCTCTAGGATATGGATGCGCTCCAAGAGCTGCCTGCGCTCAAACTCAAGCCTCTTGTGGGTCACGTCGGCCCTGAATTCAAGGAAGTGCCGCAGGCAGTCCTTGAGCGAAAGCAGCTCTGGGCGCGGCGATCCACTCTCAGAAGGAACGAGGGCCGTCAGGTTGACCGCAAAGTTGCTCTCAAGAGGGGTGTTCTTGAAGAGATACGCCATCGCCACCTCAGGGTCTGCCCCTGTTGCTAGCTCAAGCACAACTCGCACCTCGCCCGTGGATTCGTCACGAACGTCTACGAGCTGCGGCAGCTTGCGGTCAACAATCAGCCCGGCGATCCTCTCGACGAGGGTCGACTTGTTGACTGCGTACGGAATGGAGGTCACTACGATCGACTTCTTGCCACGCCCTTGCTCCTCAACTTCCCACTCTCCTCGCATGCGAACCGAGCCGCGGCCCGTTTCGTACGTCTCTACCAGCTCTCGCTGCGTGTTGAGGATGTTGCAGCCCGTTGGGAAATCCGGGCCCTTAATGAAGCCTGCCAGCTTTGAAACCGTCAGGCCGGGGTCCTTCGACAGCTCGATCAGGGCGCGCACGGTATCCTTCAAGTTGTGCGGCGGAATGCTGGTGGCCATGCCGACGGCGATTCCAGTGGCGCCATTGATGAGCAGGTTCGGAATGCGGCTAGGAAGCACGATCGGCTCAACAACCGTGGAGTCGAAGTTGTCGCGGAACGGAACGGTCTCTTCGTTGATCTCGCCGATCACCTCAAGCGCAAGATCTCGCAGCCGCGCTTCCGTGTAACGGTAGGCCGCTGCGTTGTCGCCATCGAGAGACCCGAAGTTTCCCTGGCCATCGACGAGCGGATACCGCAGCGAGAAGTCCTGCGCCATGCGCACCATCGCTTCGTAGCACGCTATATCGCCGTGCGGATGAAATCGCGCCAACACCTCTCCGACTACAGCGGCTGATTTGCGGTGGCTGTTTGACGGCTTGAGATTTAGGTTCTGCAGCATCGCGAAAAGGATGCGGCGCTGAACTGGCTTGAGACCATCACGAACGTCTGGCAACGCGCGCCCCGATACGACACTCAGAGCATACGTCAGGTAACGATCGCGAGACTCTTGGGTAATGCTGGTGGGGAAAGTAGCCATAGGACTCCAAAATTCAACAACGCTCCGAGCTGCGAAACGGCGTCTCCTCTAATGAGACGTTCAGCGAGACGTTTCTACTACGGGACATCAGGGGGTGAAACGCGAAACTCAGAGAGACTGTGCGCAGACCGGAAACCTTCGAAATTCTAGCAGCTTATGCTGAGAACGCAATTACCTTTGCGACAGAAGCCCACGCCCGGAACCAAGGCGCACGGAATCAGTTATCCCAGAGATGTGAGGTCGGGGTAACGACTTAGCCTTTTCAGGGCAGGCTCGACGAAGGAAAGGGGGTTCGAAGCCGCGCCTGCGATAACATCCACTTCGGGCACCACCCGCATGCCGCGCAGAACATCGAGGCATTCGCCGAGCTGTAGGTAGGAGCCCGTCAGGGGAAAGGTGCGAAGCCGTTGATTCTCGTCCCGGCCAACCAGCACCGTCTCGTCACAGAACCCTTTGTAGGCTCCCTCAGGAGCCCCGGAGAACGGCGACGCATCGCTAACCCAGACGATCCGCCCCGGCACTGACCACTCAACCATGCGATACGCGTACTTTATGAAAGTCTCATCAACGTGGACTCCATCGGGGATAACCATGACGAAAGCGTTGGGATTTAGCAGCTGCGCCGCTACCTCCATATTCTTGCGCGCATCTGAGGCCGGCTCCTTGGACCAGGCGTTTCCCGCATGCGTGACGCCAGTCGCTCCTGCTGCGAACGCCTCCTCTATCTGCTTCACATCTGCGTTGTGATGCCCAATCGACACAACGACCCCGAGATCTGCCACAGCGCCAATAAAAGAGGCCGCCTCTCGAATCGCCGGCGAGATGGTCGTTAGAACGACAGCTCCATCGGCAGCTTCAAAGAAGGTTCTGAAGAGTCCTATGTCGCCCTTCTCTCTGATGAACTGCTCGGGGTGTGCTCCTTTGCATTCCTTGGAGAAGAAGGGCCCCTCCAGGTGAATTCCCAAGATCGGCTCGCCCCAGGTCTCGCGCATCGCCTGTGCTATGAGACGAACGTTTCTGATGGTCGATTCTGGGTCGCTCGTCACCAGCGTAGCGAGGAAGGATGAGGTTCCTTTCTGGACCAAGATCTCGGTCGCGAGCCGCACCTGATCGAGGGATAGTTGTGGCGACGAGAAGTTCACCACCTCGTGCGCAAATTCGCCGCGCGCAGGAACGGTGAGCCCGTTTACGTGAAGGTCAACGAGCTTGGGATTGTTATGCTGAGGTCTCATGTTACAACTGGAGAGATGACGTCTCGGGATTCTACCGGCCTTTGTTCCCCTTAAGGAAGCTGGCCCCTCAGCCTAATCTCTCAAGAGGCCTTCCGGCGCTAGCCACTCCTAGCACCATCCATTTGGAATTACTAAACTATCCAGTCATCTTAGGGACACCACACGGGGCAGTATTTGAGCCCCCCCTGTTGCCACCCATTTTTTCAATTTCAGCGACAAACCAAGACGCCCCTGCCACCACCTGAAAACCGGAGCTAGTTTGCCGATTGACCCCCTTGAGTATTACCTTATGCTAACGGCGCTCAACCAAATTGACAGCGTGCTGCCTGCTCCACGGCGCACCTTGTAATTGTAAGGATTAGAATCATGAAAGCTGCATCAACTTCGCTCCTCATTCTCACTCTGGCCCTCACCGCCTGTATGCAGCGACAGAACATCTCTCCCCGTCCATCGATCTCAGATGACGCAAAAGCGAAGATGAACAAGCCGGTTAACTGTGCCACGGCGCGGCAGGATATCGCAGAGCTCGAAGATGAGAAGGCTTCGGTTGCCAAGCAGGTTGTTTCGGGCGTCCGGTCGGTCGTTCCTTTCTCTGCTGCGGCAGGACTCCTGATGGGCGACTACCAGGATCGGGTCGAGGTATCCTCAGGGCAGTACAACGCGGATCTCCAGGCAAAGATCGACCAGATCAAGATGGCCTGCGGCATCTCGTCGTAGCGAGAGCCTCTCCTCATGCGGGTAGCCCCATCGTCTTTTAGGTTTCAGCGCCGGTCAGCTTTCGTATCCTTCGAGGGTATAAATGGGTGCGGCAAGACGACTCTCATTCGAACGCTTGCGGCCGTACTGCGCGAGCGTTCACAGACAGTCGTAGAGACTAGAGAGCCAGGGGGCACTCCGCTCGG
>CANLJX010000054.1 GCA_947491545.1 Deltaproteobacteria bacterium | reverse complement strand
TCCGGTAGCTTTCCGATTCGGACTTGGTTGAAGCCAAGATCCGAATTAACGGCCAGGGCTAGGCGCCCTGGATCATCCGGTAGCTTTCCGATTCGGACTTGGCTGCGCCAAGATCCGAATTATCGTGGTGGCGCAAAGCACTCCACATCTTCATCCTCATCCTTCTCTTCCTCCTGCACCTGCACCGTCTCCTGCTCATGATCAGAACCTTTCCGCGAATTGCCACCGAAATTCGTATGGGACTGGCCGCATGAGGACCAGGAATCCAGTGCAAGTGCAGGAGAGGGGGGAAGACAAGGAGAACGATTAGGAAAAGAGCGGCCGGCTATTAACTCCTCCGGGACGGAGCACGTTTTCTACAGAGCATGCCCGTTTCCTTTTTAGCGTCCCTTTTTTCGCTCATCGTGCGGCGCTAAAAGCGGCGAGGAGTGCTGGCCAGGCCGATCAGGAATCCTACGGCGGCGCCGCCGATGTGGGCGGTCGAGCTCACCTCTGGCACCATTGTGTCGAAGATTGCTTGGAGGATGACAATCTGTCCCATGGAGGACAGTTGCGCTTTCGCAACCGGACTGCCAGTTCTCCTGTAAGCTTTTAGAGCGAGAGCGCCCTGGATGCCCACCAAGCCGAGTACGCTGGCTGATGCTCCGAGCAGAACAATCGGGTGTGGGGAAAGCCAGTACGCAATCAACATGCCGAGCGTTCCGCACGCTAGGTACGAGAGAATAAACCGAACCGGCCCCAGCAGCGCCTCCGTCACAGGCCCGAGGAACCACAGGCCGAGCATATTGCAGAAGAGGTGCATCGCCCCCCAGTGCATGTACTGGGCGGTGATGAGCCGCCACCACTCTCCCTGCGCCAGTAACGGCGTGAATAGGGCGCCTAGCTCAACGAATCGCACGGGATCGTCAGTAGCGTGATTGACGAACTGGTAACCGAAGAAGCAGAGGTTGACGCTGATAAGAAATTTGGTGGCGGGTGCTGGAAGCCGCTGAGGCGGGGCTCGGCGCCGAGTTAATGCCTTTACCGCGACGACGTAACAGATGAGCACAGTGAGAGCCAGCACGCCTGATTGCTCCGGAAAGAGCAGCCACGAAGCTGCACAGAGAGAAAGCGCCGAGATGTTAGCGGGAAGGAGCCAACCCGGAAGGTACTGCCGGAAGCGTAAGATGTTGTACAGGTCGCCGAGAAGGTTTAGGACGGCGATGAGGAGCAGCACATGATTGATGTCCATGACCGCCCGACGATACCGTCCAAGAAGCTTAAGGGGCAACAGGGGGCATGCCCCAACCCAAGCACCCAACAGCGCTCTGTTCGTGATCAATGGCGGCGCAGGACAGCTGCACCTGGTGCGCTTTCCGCCTCCTGCAGGGGTATCGTTTCGCAAATCGCGGCGCTAGCGCTCGCAGCTGAGGAGAAAATAGCCGTGCGCGGGGCTACAGAAAAGCCGCTCGACTCATTTGATACCCCAATAAAATCATTGTGCTAGGGCTAGCACCCTGTGTAGAACACGGAGCAATATCTAACGCTTTTCTATCGTGTTGGCGTAATTTCGCCCCGCTGCGGGTCGCCGAGGAGTGGTATGGCTCACAATCTTTTCAATTCGCTTCAGGAATTTTCAACAGGCTCAGGCTCTTCAGCCAAGTTCTACTCGCTTCCTGCCCTTGAAAAAGCTGGGCTCGGGCCAATTTCACGCTTGCCCGTCTCAATCCGCATAGTGCTTGAGTCAGTGCTCCGCAACGTTGATGGTTCACGGGTCGAGGAGCGCAACGTGCAAGAGCTTGCGCAGTGGAAGCCAACAGCCGAGCGCACAGCAGAGATTCCGTTCGTTGTGGCTCGAGTGCTGCTCCAAGACTTCACCGGTGTGCCGCTGGGAGTAGATCTCGCGGCGATGCGCACGGCCGTAAATGCCCTCGGGAAAAACCCGGGGATTATCGAGCCGCTCGTGCCAGTTGATCTGGTTATCGATCACTCGGTGCAGGTCGACTACTCGAATCGCGATGACGCGCTGCAGCTAAACATGCGTGCCGAGTTTGGCCGTAACGAGTCACGGTACCAGTTCCTCAAGTGGTGCAAGCAGGCCTTCAACTCGTTTAGCGTTGTTCCGCCCGGCTTTGGCATCTGCCACCAGATTAACCTGGAGTACCTGGCGCAGGGAGTGTTGCAGCGCGATGGCGTGTACATGCCAGACACCCTCGTCGGCACCGACTCGCACACAACCATGATCAACGGGCTGGGTGTTGTCGGTTGGGGCGTCGGAGGAATCGAGGCCGAGGCGGCGATGCTTGGGCAGCCGGTGTACTTCCTGACGCCAGACGTTGTTGGCTTCCACATGCACGGCAAGCTTGCGCCAGGAGTAACCGCGACTGATCTCGTGCTGCACGTAACAAATGTGCTCCGCAAGGCGAAGGTAGTCGGAAAGTTCGTTGAGTTCTTCGGAGAGGGCGCAGCTGCAGTGCCAGTCACTGACCGCGCCACGATTGCGAATATGGCGCCCGAGTATGGAGCTACGATGGGGTTCTTCCCGGTAGACGAGCGCACCTGCGAGTATCTGCTCGCAACGGGCCGCGACAAGTCGAAGGTCGAGACCTTCAAGAACTACTACAAGGCGCAGGGGCTCTTCGGCATCCCGAAGCGCGGTGAGTGCGATTACTCGCAGGTAATTGAGCTTGATCTCGCCGATGTAAAGCCGAGCGTGGCCGGTCCGAAGCGCCCGCAGGATAAGATCGAGCTTGAGAACGTGCAGGCGACCTTCTCGTCGCTCTTCGTAAAGCCGCTCGCCGACGGAGGCTACGGCAAGAGCGAGCAGGACGCACAGAAGGAATTCGCAGTGACCGTGCCCTCGCAGGGTGTGGGGAGTGCTGATGCTGCGACAACCTCGGTGCAGGTGCAGCATGGAGAAGTTTTCATAGCGGCGATCACGTCATGCACGAACACATCCAACCCGAGCGTGATGCTGGCGGCCGGATTGCTCGCGAAGAAGGCAGTGGAGCGCGGGCTCAAAGTGAAGCCTTTCGTAAAGACATCGCTTGCGCCGGGTTCGCGGGCTGTGAGTGAGTACCTCGACAAGACAGGCCTTCAGCCGTACCTCGACAAGCTAGGGTTCCAGGTAGTCGGCTACGGCTGCACCACCTGCATCGGAAACTCTGGTCCTCTCGACCCAAAAGTAGAGGAGTGCATAACGTCGAACGACCTGGTGGGTGCGTCGGTTCTCTCTGGTAACCGTAACTTCGAAGCCCGCGTGCACCAGAACATCAAGGCAAACTTTCTGATGAGCCCGCCGCTCGTGGTTGCCTACGCGCTGGCTGGCTCGGTGCGAACCGATCTCACGCGTGAGCCCCTCGGTGCTGATTCCGCCGGGAAGCCAGTGTTCCTGCGCGACATCTGGCCAAGGAGCGAAGAGATCCAGGCGCTCATGCCTCAGGCGTTCAACCCTGAGATGTACCGCAAGCTGTACGGCGATGTGACAGCAGAGAACCCGCTCTGGGACCGCGTGCCATCGAGCACCGGCGTCGTGTACGAGTGGGATGCGTCGTCTACCTACATTCAGGAGCCGCCGTACTTTGAGCGATTCAGCCCGACTCCTGGGAAGCCGCCGGCAGTCGAGAAGGGGCGTGCCTTGGCCATCTTTGGCGATTCAGTTACGACAGACCACATTAGCCCAGCAGGTGCGATCAAGAAGGACTCCCCCGCAGGACGGTACCTGATCTCGCGCGGTGTGAAGTTCGCGGACTTCAACAGCTACGGCGCTCGCCGTGGAAGCCATGACGTGATGGTGCGCGGCACGTTTGCCAATGTGCGCATCAAGAACCTTATGGTCCCGGGAGTGGAAGGTGGTGTCACAATACACCAGCCGAGCGGAGAGAGGATGGATATCTTCGACGCCGCGGTGCGCTACGCTGAGACCAAGACCCCGCTTTTTGTGTTCGCCGGAAATGAGTACGGCACAGGCAGCTCGCGCGACTGGGCAGCGAAGGGAACTAACCTGCTCGGCGTAAGAGCCGTCGTTGCCGAGAGCTTTGAGCGCATTCACCGCAGCAACCTGATCGGCATGGGGGTATTGCCGTGCCAGTTCAAGAACGGACAGAACGCCGCGTCGATTGGGATCAAGGGAGACGAGGTCTTTACGCTAAAAGGGATCGGCGCCGATGTTCGCCCGGGGCAAGACGTCATTCTCGTTGCAGAGCGCCCGGACGGCACAACGTTTGAGGCCTCGCTCAGGCTTCGCATCGACACGCCGATCGAAGTTGAGTACTACAAGCACGGCGGAATTCTGCCGTATGTTCTACGGCAGCTCATTGCCCGCGGGTGACGGGCGCGCCGGAGTCTTGACACCGTATTTTTTGGGTTGGGGAGAGAGAGCTTGTATGCCTTAATAAGGCGCATGAAGAAGCTCCTCATCCTCACTGCCATCATCTCTGGCTGTTCCTACGTGTCACCCTACGCGAAAGAGGTTGTTGTGCCTGTGAATAGGGTTGACTCAAATGGCGTCGGGGAGCAGATCGGCGCGATTACGTTTGCAGACAGCGAGAGGGACGGCTTGATTATTATCCCTAATCTCGCCGGTCTCACCCCAGGCCCGCATGGGTTTCATGTTCACGAGAATCCAAGCTGCCAGCCGAAGGAGAAAGACGGCAAGATGGTTGCCGCTCTTGCAGCCGGGCCTCACTACGATCCCCAGAAGACCGGGCACCATAAAGGTCCGAGAGGCGGAGGGCATGCGGGAGACTTGCCGCGTCTCGATGTTGACGGAGACGGCAATGCGACCACCGTTATCATCTTCTCTGATTCGACCACTGCAGATGTGGCGGGAAGGAGCATCATGATCCACGAGGGCGGCGACAACTACGCCGATTCTCCAGCACCCCTCGGCGGCGGAGGTGGCCGAATTGCCTGTGGCGTGATACCTCAGTAGGGGGCTTGACCCCGGCGCGCCGCCCAAGTTGCCTGCCTCAACAGGGGGGAAAATCGCCAGAATTCAGGTGCATAGAGCGCTCACCAGATCGCCCCGGAGAGCAATCAACCTTTCCGCCCTTCTAGCCGATAACCTCCTGCAGGCAGCAGGTTATTCGGAATCAATGGATACGATCCTCATAGTTGAAGACACCGCCCCTCTGCGGGAGGCGCTGCACGGAGTCCTTGAGCAGGAGGGGTACCGCGTGTTCAGCGTCCCTTCAGCAGAAGAGGCGATCGACCTCCTCACAGCCGAAGAGATCACCTGCGTCCTTGCTGACTTCAAACTGACTGGAATGAACGGCATCGATCTCGTCCGAAAGGTGCGGGTCGATCACCCCCACCTGCCGTTCCTCATTATGACGGCCTACGGCTCAATTGACATCGCAGTCGAGGCGATGAAGTGCGGCGCCAGCGACTTCATCCCGAAGCCATTCGAGCCAACGCACCTGATACCGATTCTCAGGGAGGTGATAGAGCACAATCGGATTGTGAATCGCACTATAACTTGCAAAAAGCGCGCTCTCCAGGGGCTGTTCACCGTCTCTCCCGCCGTTGAGAAGATTCTCTCCCAGGCTAGGCAGGTGGCGCGCGTCGACAGTCCCGTTCTGCTACTCGGCGAGAGCGGCACTGGAAAGGAGGTGTGTGCGCGCTACATCCACGAGCACAGCCCGCGCCACGATAAGCCCTTTATTGCACTCAACTGTGGCGCTATCCCTTCCGAGCTCTTGGAGAGCGAATTCTTTGGGCACGAGCACGGCGCTTTCACGGGCGCTACACAGAGCCGCGTTGGGGTTTTTGAGCTTGCGTCAGAGGGCACAGTGTTTCTCGACGAAGTGGGCGAGATGTCGCCGCTGCTACAGGTAAAGCTTCTCCGGGCTCTGCAGGAGCACGAGATTCGGCGTGTTGGCGGCAACAAGCAGATTCGGGTGTTCCCCCGAATTATTGCGGCGACGAATCGCTCGATGGATGATGCGATTGCGTCAGGCGCGATGCGCGAAGATTTCTACTTTCGCATTGCGGTCGTGACACTCGTGATGCCGCCGCTGCGTCAGCGCAAGGAGGACGTCCGACCCATGGCAGAGCGCCTTCTCAAGCATTTCGGGGGACTGCTCGGAAAAGATGCGATCGCATTCGACCCGCTCGCGCTCGATGTGCTTGAGAGTTACGCTTGGCCCGGGAACGTTCGTGAGCTTGAGAACGTCGTGGAGCGAGCTGTCCTGCTTGCTCATGGCGCAGTCAGAGCGGAAGACCTTGGGATCCGGCTCAACCTAGACCTTGGCGCTCTCGATGAAGCAACGAAGACGCTGCCTGAGATCACAGCGGCTGCCACTCGCAGTGCAGAGATAGAGGCGATTGAGCGCGCCCTCGCATCGACAGGCGGGAACAAGAGCCGGGCCGCAGAGATTCTCGGAATCAGCTACAAGACTCTCCTCAATAAGGTGCGCGAGTACCAAGGCGAGCTCGGGCACTACCACAGCAGCTCCGATGACTCGGTGCCGTAGCGCTACTGCTCCAAGAAAGACCGCACGAGAGCTCGCATCCGGAGCCACTCTGTATCTCCGAGCGACGGCTGATCGATAATAATGTGCTCTCTCATGTCCGGCTCGGTCGGTTGCGGCGTGACGCGCTCTACGCGCCAGGCTTGGGAGAGCCCGTGCTCACCCAGCCACTCCTCTGTGCCGCTTTCGCTGATAAGCTCGTCTTCTGGATTGAGCAGCACCAGTGCTTGCACAGCGCGCAAGCGCTCGGGGGCAGGCGGGTCTTGGGCAGCGTCGTAGAGCTCCGCGATGTTTGAGTACCAGAAGAGTGGAGTGGCAGCGGATCGCCGATACTTTGACGGGGCTAAGTTTGGTGTTCGCAACGAGAGTGGTGGAAAGAGTGTCAGCAGCTTAGCTGACAGGACGAGAGTTCGCAGTGACAAGGCTGGGGCAACAAGGATTACCTTTTTGGGCGAAACCTCAGGAGAGGCTTCGATCGCTTGTACCGTGAGGAGCCCTCCCATCGAGTAGCCGAGCATGTAGAGAGGAAGGGAGGGATGTCGCTTTTTTGCTTCACCCACACCGCGAATGACGTCCTTAGTCCAGACGTCCGCAGGAAAGACGATATCACGATTCTGATCGTGTCCTTCCAACGAGACGCGGTAGGTGTGGAAACCGAGAGAGGCGAGGTAGTCGCTGAGCGGATCCATGGTCGAGGGCCGCTGGTTCAGGCCATGGACAACCACAAATATTCCGCGAGCAGGCTCCATTCTCGCGGAGAACCAGCGCGCTTCAACGCGCTCATTGAGGAGCGATGGATGGTCGCGACAGGCGCATCCGACAGCAACGATCCAAACGAGAGCCGCGAGGTAACGCATCCTCGGAGTATACCTCCGGTGGATCAGCATCGTCACTGAGGATATTCGAGCGAGCGCATCTCCTGATGAGCATCACGCAACGCAGACGCACTTGGCGATTTCTAGCGTGCTTACATGATGTCCCGGTACACGGATAACGCGATCTTCGCTGAGCTAACGTTGTACTGTCCCCGCCTTACCTGATTTTTGAGCTGTTGCACGCGCGCGGCCCGTTCCGGATCCTCAGCTGGGTTGGTTGAGTACCGCGAGCGTGACACTACAGCCGCATCGTCGTTACGGTTAGCCTCAGCAGCTCGATTAGCTTCGCGATTCTCCTCTCGGGGGCTACTTCTTCTCGGAGAGTCAACGTTCGCGGCAAAGAGAATGCCGATACGAGAGATTCCCATATTTTCTGGTCCATGGCAGATACACAGAGCGCGCTGTCGCACTCTGCGAGTTCACAACCTCTATCCCTGACTGCCGTCCATGGCGCCTGAAGAAGATGGTCCTTTCTTCTGATCTCTCTTTCGGTAGGTTCGTGAGGGACCTTTAGGGGTTTCTCGTAAGGTATTGTATTGTGGTGCTCCCATGGCTGCCTGGGTTCCCAGTATTGATAGGTTGCAGCGATCCAGTCCTATCCTCGGCCAGGTAGCCGATCTGGTGGCGCTGTTCTAGCAACTACCCAGCTGTCTTGCGAAAGTATCGAGGCGGTTAGATAGTAGCGGCCGAAATGAAGATAGTAGTGCTCAGCGTCGGACGCGTCCGGCAGCAATTCATCAAAGACGGAGAGCTCGAATACCTGAAGCGCCTCAAGAGCGGCTTTCAAGTTGAGCTGCAGGAGCTGGGGCTCGAAGCTCCTGAGTCGATGAGCCCGCAGCAGGTTCAGGAGCGGGAAGGGGATGAGGTTCTAAAGCGCATCAAGCCGGGTGAGTATATCGTCGCACTCGACGAGCGGGGCAAAGCCGTGAGCTCGAAAGAGCTTAGTGCCCTGTGCTCAGCCCGCATGAATTCCGGAACGAAGGTGCTCTGGTTCGTTATCGGCGGCGCGTATGGATTCTCGGAAAAGGTTAGACAGCGTGCGGACTACGTCCTATCCTTGTCGGCTCTGACCTTGCCGCACCAGATGGCACGGCTCGTGCTGGTAGAGCAGCTCTACCGAGCGCACACAATTCAGCAAGGAATCGGTTACCACAAGTAGGCTGTAAGGAAGCGCTCCTCGATGGGAAAGATACGGAAGTTCGCTGAGCTCAACATTCGCAAGATTGTGGGAGGCAAGGACCCAGTACGGGTCGTTGAAGATTTCATCGTGCGCCGCGGCTTTGAGCCGTCGAAGTGCCTGAAAGAGAAAGATCTCGACCAGACTCGCTGGATGATCCGAATCAAGGACGAGGAGGATCTTGAGATTCTCGTCGAGAGCGCCCGGAAACCGCAGGAAACCACGATTTACATGGGCGTAAATATCATCACGGTTCCAATCCGAGGATCTCACGATGTGCTCGCTGCCGCTCTTGAAATCGCTGACGGGCTGGTGGGAATCAAGGTAAGCCTTGTCGGACACTACTTGGTGCTGAGCGCCAGCATGAGCGCTCAAGGAGTCACTATCGATGAGCTCGACTACAACTTTCGGCTCATTGAAGCCCAGCAGACGTGGTTCCGGGATGCGCTCGCAACAGAGCTTCAGTGGGATCAGTTTCCGCTGGACTAGCTGATCTGCCGCGGCGCTTAAAACTCGACGGTGCTCTGCCGAGTCTCAGACATTGTCGGAGTAAATTCTGAAATAGAGTCTCCACGACGGGCCGCAATCGAAACGTAGATTGGCTTGCCCCCCGGGACGTCCTCGATAATGTAGCGATACACTGCCCCGTAGACCGGGTCATCTTCTCGGCGAAGCTCAGAGACAGATACTGACAGCTCGGTGTCGAGGGACTGGGGGCTCGTTCCGTACCGAATGACAAAGCCATCGGTCGGCTCGCTCGGCACCTCCCATGCCACAGCCAGTCCGTCTACGATCTTCTTGCGGGTGACAGAGGTGATGCGGCTGTCGACTGGCAGATCCGATTCATCGACTCGTGACCCTCCTGCGTCAGGAGATGTTTGTGATGAGGTGCTAAAGAGAGAGCAACCGGCCAGGAGTGTCGCTGCTAGGAGAGAGAGAGGAGTTGCAGTAAATCGTGACATGAGTTCTCGCGTTGACGTTCTTGCGTAAGTCTAGAGCTTGGCGCGGTGTTGCTCAAGGAGGCATCACTATCCCCGCGCGCGCGTTTCGAATAGACCGAAATCCAACCCGACATAGCGAATAGTGTGCGGTTCCTTAAGGAGTAAGGCTAAGAGCAGCCGACGAGCCCGCCCCTGGTGCTATCCCAGGTGCAGGTCTTCGTACCCTTAATGTGCTTGGCGGTGGCCACAAAACCGGTCTGGGATGTGGAAACTGAAACTGAGACGCCCTTCGAGAGGGATTTGAGGCCGGGCAGACCATCGACCGCGCATCGGCCCTCCGAGTCTACGTTGAAGCAGTTCTCAATAGCCTTGTATGAGGCATTTTCTTCAAAGAATCGCTCTTGAGCTTGGGCAACGCTCTTAAGGTCGGACTCGGCTGCCAAGTTGTAGGCACGCTGGCGGTATGCTGAATACTGCGGAACGGCGATAAGCCCCAGTATGCACGTTATTGCTGCGACGACGAGAACTTCGATGATGCTAAAACCTGCTTGCCTTCTCATTGCTCCCTCAACGT
Organism: Deltaproteobacteria bacterium; assembly: GCA_947491545.1. Taxonomy (GTDB): domain Bacteria; phylum Bdellovibrionota_C; class UBA2361; order UBA2361; family OMII01; genus OMII01. The sequence continues at coordinate 7,894 of CANLJX010000054.1, read as the reverse complement.
TGAGACGCGAAATAGCGCGGGGAGAACATCACTGCCTCACTGCCAAGAGAGTGCCGGTGACGGCGGCAGTATACGGCCTGTGCGGAGCGCTCCCCATGCTCCTAAAAACCTGCTTCATTACTACGATGCGCTCCTAGTGATAATCGCCGCATCTTTGGTCACTGTCATTTTGTTTAATGATAGTAATTAGTTGGAGGGCTACTGAGCCAGCCCACCGAGCCCGAAAATAGGTAGGTAGACGGCCACCATAATCGCGCCCACGAAGAGGCCAATCGTCGTAACCAGCAGTGGCTCAACGCTCGCCTTCAGCAGTGCTGCGTATTCGCGAGCTTCGGCTTGAAGCGCGAGAGACCAAGAGCCCAGGACCTCGTCCAGAGATCCACTTCGCTCTCCGAGTTCAACGACGCCAGCGAGTTCATTCGAGAAGTGGCTTGAACTTCGTACGAGCGATGAGAGTGGGTTGCCATTAAACACCTCGTCCGAGAATCGATTGAGCTCATCTCGCTGGCTGTTGTTCGCAGAGAGGTCAGCGACGAGATTGAGGGCGTGAGAGAGGGGTAGTCCGCAACTCAGAAGCGTAGCAAGGGTCCCAGTCACGCGGGCGAGGGAGCAGCGAGCTAGAAAAGCTCCGTAGATCGGAACTCGCTGTAGTCGGCGCTGTAGCGCAGCCTTGCCATGACCTGATCGTGCTACTAGCAGGACCGCCCCAGTCCCGAGTATTAGAGGTATAATGGCAGCTCTTGCAATATCAGATAGAGCCAGCGCCAGTTGCGTTACGAGAGGGAGTTCGGCGTTGAACTCAGCAAAAACATCTCGGAATGCTGGAACAACGGTCGTCAGAACGAGCATGGCAACGACCACGGAAGCGCCTAACGCAAAGCACGGATACAAGGAGGCGCTCAGCAACTCTCGCCGCAACACGATATCCTGCTCAAGTTGTGATTCTGCGCGAGCGAGAATCTCTTCGAGAGAGCCACTCTCCTCGGCAGCAAAAATGAGAGCCGGAAGATAAGCCGGAAAAGCGAGCGGCCGGCTTCGTAATGCAGCCGATAGCCGAATGCCCTCGCGCAGCTCCTGGGCGATGTCGCTAATCACTTGAGTGGCCTGGGGCTCTCGCGCTTGGAGAGCGATCACGTCAATCGCGTCCGATAAAGGAATTGCGTTCCGGGACATCAACCGAACCCCCTGCGTGAATCGGAGGACGCTTTGCAGGGACAATGAGCGAGTTGATGGCAAGGACAAGTCCAAGCGGCTCCAGGTTGAAGTGGAAGAGTTCTCGGGAGCGTTCGGCCATTACCCGGGCGAAGTTGCGTGGGAGGCGCAGAAGCGGAGCAGAGCCTCAAAGCCTCTGTTCCAGAGGCTCTTAGGATTGGGCGAGCGAAGTTGGTCGTTTGCTAGTCGGCTTCGACATCTGCATCGAGTATCCAGCGAATGGTCAGGGACTCTGAATCACGAACACCGACGCTAAAGTTGCTGTCGGTGGAGAAGCTCTGCATCTTCCATTCATCGAATTCGCTGGCAGATTCAGTTAGCTTCAGGCGTAAAAGCATGCCGATGCGGTTGCTCACATGTTTGAACGTTACATCGAGTGAGCGCTCCAATTCGGAATTGCGCCACGAGTCGTTAACTTCGAGCGCGGCGAGAAGGTCGAGCTGTTGACCAAATGCCATGAGACACTCTTTCTCGTCTAGATTTGCACAGTCGAACTCAATGTCAGAGACGAACTCCGCGACAGGAGAGTCGGCTAGAGCCTCGATCTCCTCGGAGCGCTTCATGCGGCGCCAGCTTCCACCTTCAGGCTCTTGCGGGTAGGTGATAGTTATCTTCCTGATATCGAAGTTGCTGAGGTACACTGACGAGCCGAATTCGAGAGCTTGTTGCTCGAGAATGACTATATGCTCCGGTACGCCGTACCGGAAATCGACGCGCAGGGGTCTTGAGCGCTCGTTAGGAAAGAGCTCGATTGCAAGAAGGCGCGGGCTAACCGAGCGCTCGTCTCGTAGGTGCTGTTCCCAGACGGGAAATGGTGAGTACGAGCAGCGAAGCTCTTCAAGCAACTCTTCGGGTATTCTGCTGATCCCGCTTGCCTGCCAAGCTCGAGCGAGCAGCGAGATGCGCAGCGAGGGGCTATCTGTAGAGCGAGCGAGAGAATCGATGTGCGTCTGCCATGCAGCAAACGTTTCGTCTTGTGGCGGCTTCTTGCCTTCCAGAAAGAAGCCCATGTTGGTCTCGAATGAGGTTGGGACAGGCCAGCTTGCTCGGTTGACGAGAGATACCCAGCTCGAGCAGATAATTGCCGACCGCGCCGCATGTTGGGTCCGGCCCCAATCGGCGCACAGCTCCGTGAGCTCCGGCGGCATCTCCCTATTGATGTCATCCCACGATCTCTTGAGTTGCTGCTCAAGGGCCTTTCCAAGAGTTGCTGACGCAAGACGAGTGCCAAGGTATGTGCCAGGGATGATTTGCTTGTGCGTCTCGCGCAGCGCATCTAAGCGGCGAATAAGGTTCTGAACAGCTGGTCTCTGGAGGAGACCGATCTGAAACGATTCCGATAGCGGATGGGCCATCTGGTCGAGAGCATCTAAGATCGTGTTGAGAATCTTTCGCTCAACTTCCAGAGCTTGGCGCGAGAACTCCATGAACTTGCTGTTGGTGTCCCAGGAACCAGACCGCAGGTCTTTCTGAAGAGGGAACTCTATCTTGAGCGCTTCAAGCCAGCGAAGCGATGGAACGACAAAACCGCCTGGAGCAACAAGCTGCTGGTAGTCGTTGTGGTTCTCGGGGAGAAAGAGATTCTCTCCAGAGAAAGCAGGCAGCTTCGACTCTGAATTTTGCAAATTCTTGAGAAGCTGCTGGTGCTGGCTCATGTCGTTAAAGCTCATCGAAATGGGAGCGCCTTCTGCTCGCAGTGTAGTGAGTATAGGGCTCTGTTTTACGCTATGAAACAAGGAGGTCCCAAATGCAACGAAAAAATCGCAATGCGGGACAATAATGGACCACATCGTATGAGTTCCCTCCGGTTGTAACCGATGCGAGCAGATGGATGCAGCCTAACGGCTGCCGCGCAGACACAAAAAGCGCACGAGTTGTTAGCCCCCGAGGCTGGGTGTAGAGTCCCAACGCAGGCCGATCGGGCTTGCCTGATGGCAATGAAGGGATCGCAACGTGCCGAAAGGAAAGGGCAAAAAAGTTTCGCCGCGTAAAGAATTGGGTGCTCCTCCCGACGAAACCTCGACTGAAGTTCCGCTTAACGAGGAACCCGAGATTATGCCACCAGAGGTGGTGGAGGGCGAGCCGATGGAACCCGTCGAAGTGCTTCCTGCCAATCCCGACGTCGAGGAGTTGGACCTAGACGTTCCAGAGGAGCCCAGTGCTTCCGGCGCGGTCGTTCCTTACAGCGCACTGGGCGCATACCTGGCCGAGATCCGCCGTTTTTCGCCGCTCTCGCGAGAGGAGGAGCAAGAGGTGGCGCTCGATTACTACAAGACGAAGAGCCAGGAAGCTGCATACAAGCTCGTTTCGGGCTCTCTGTGGCTTGTTGTTAAGATCGCTCGGGAGTACGAGCGCGTCGCGAAGAATGTGCTCGACCTGATCCAGGAAGGCAACATCGGTTTGATGGAAGCGGTCCAGAACTTCGACCCATATCGAGGTGTCCGTTTTCCATCGTACGCGGTGTGGTGGATACGGGCGTACATCATTCGCTACATCATCGCCAACTGGCGGCTCGTCAAAATTGGCACCACGCAGGCTCAGCGCAAGCTCTTCTTCAACTTAAAGAAGGAGAGTGATCGACTCGAACGAGAGGGGATCTACCCGTCAAGTAGGCTCTTAGCTGAGAGACTCAACGTGAAAGAGAGCGATGTAATCGAGATGTCTCAACGACTGGGAGCGCCGGACGCGAGCGTCGATGCACCGCTCGGTGAAGAGTCTGACGCGACATTGCTGTCGGTGATCCCGAGTGACAGCGAGTCTGTCGAGGACCAAATATCGAAGCAGCAGCTTCATACCGTGCTCACTGACTCGATTTCGGAGTTTGAAGCTGGGCTAAGCGACAAGGAGAGGCTCATCTTCCGCGGACGGGTAATCAATGAAGATAAGGAGACGCTGCAGGAGCTCTCCGATAAGCTTTCTCTCAGTAAGGAACGGGTTCGGCAGATCGAGAATAAGCTACGCGAGAAGCTACGGGCCTCAGTGTCAAAAAAGCTCGGACCTGAGCTCGAAGAGTGGATCGACGAGTAGCTTCAGCGCACGCTAGGACCCCTAGAAGTCAGCGTTCCAGAGCCCAACCACAACTCCGAAAGGCAACGGCTGTAGCGCCGGCTGGTTGGCGATCTGGAGCAGTATTGAATCAGTGAGTGACTCTACATCGTGGATATTCGGGAGACGATTTCGTGCTTGAATGCCGGGAGGATGCGGGTGCAGTCGTGCACAGGCAGCGAGCTTCGCTGGTGTTGATACCTCTCGGGCGGCTCTGATCATCTCATCGAACTGCTTTCGAGCCTGCTGCTGGCCAAGGATCTGTCCCAGCTTCGCAGTTTGATCGAGGGATTTGTTCTCGATAATTGCAGCGATTGCCCTCCCAGTTTCTGAAACAGCAACGCGGTACTCAGCTTCGAGCGTTTCAGCTAGGGCGAGCACGTTTGAACGGCACCGGGCGATTCGCTCGGCAGATTGAGCTTGTTCGTCGGTTGCTGAGTCATCAACTGGGGGCACATCCAGGGAAACGACCTCGGCTTGAGAGAAGCCCTCGGGAACGATCTCGGGGTGAGGGTCCCCTGGGGCGCCGTCGGCGTCTGATGAGTTCGCACTAGCAGCGACTGGGGCAAGGGTCAGGAGCGTTAGCGAGAGGATGTAGGATCGAGCACCAGGCAGTGTTGCCATCCGAGGGTCCCCCAGACAGAGTCTCGACCAAAGCTTGGTTGTGCTTAATACACGGCTCCGAAAAAGCGGTGAAGGAAAGAGGCGGTTGCGTAAGTGGCTGTTTAGCTTTGCTTTGTTTTGGCACGAGACATCACCCGGGCGGGAAGTTTTTAGGTCGCTTGCATGGATAACATGAGGCCCTTGGTATAGACTGGCCGTTGCCAAGAATTTCCGTGTTTTTTCGACGTCATGGGCAAGATTTTCATCAGTCTCGTGTCGCTCTTCATAGTCGTTGGAGCGGCTCTTATTTACTCGTCTACCACTGGTACCAGCTCCTTGGTGCTTCTGCCATCCGAGTTAGTTGCGAAAGCTGAAGCGAAAGACCTGCGGCGTATACGGATTGGAGGCAGGGTCATCGACCCCATATCGTACCAGACCGAGCCGTCGATGGTGCTGCGATTCAGCGTTAAGGATCCCAAGGGTGGCGAGCAGGCAGTCCCTGTGGTGTACGAGGGGCTCAAGCCTGACATGTTCGCTGCGGGACGAGATGTCCTAATAGACGGGGACTTTGTCGGGGGAACGGTCCGAGCAGCGAAGCTTCAGACGCAGTGTCCCTCAAAGTACGAGCCCGCCGTTCCGGGCGCACAGCAGCAGGCACCGAAGGAGTAGCAACGTGATTGAATTTGGTCATTTCGCACTAGCGCTCGCTTGGATCCTTGCTTTCGGGGCTAGCATCACTGGGGTGGTGCTAGGAAGCCGCGCAAAGGCACAGCTAGGTCAGATCGAGGTTGTGCGGAGGGCGACAATGGCTGTCGCTGCCTGCCTCGGCTGCGCTCTCGTTGCCCTGGGGTACTCGTTCGTCACCAATGACTACACGGTGCAGTACGTGTGGCAGTACTCAAATAGGAGCATGCCTTGGATCTACAAGGTAACCGCAATCTGGGGCGGCATGGACGGCTCGATGCTGCTGTGGTGCTTCCTCGTTGCCCTTTTTGCCTCGTTCGTTGCGCGTGCTTCGGTGTCATACCCCCGGCCACTTGTGCCAGCGCTGCTCGGTTTCCTGAACACCTCCGCGCTCTTTTTCACCAGCATCACGCTGTTCTTTACGAATCCATTTCGGTACCTCAAGACCCCGGTGTTGATGCCCGACGGCAACGGCCTCAATCCGCTGCTGCAGAATGAGTACATGGCGATCCATCCGCCGATGCTCTATCTCGGCTTCACCGGGCTCTTTATTCCGTATGCCTTCTGCATGGCGGCTCTCGCTTCGGGGCACCTCTCAAACGATTGGGTCAGGCTTACTAGACGCTGGACGCTCATAGGCTGGACATTCCTGACCGCCGGCATCGTGCTGGGCGGTCACTGGGCGTACCTTGAGCTTGGATGGGGAGGTTTCTGGGCGTGGGATCCCGTCGAGAATGCCTCATTCCTTCCTTGGCTGACTGCTACAGCGTTCCTGCACTCAGTAATGGTGCAAGAGCGCAAGGGGATGCTCAAGCTCTGGAACGTGTTCCTCGTGACGCTCACCTACGCGCTGACTGTCTTTGGCACCTTTCTAACCCGCTCCGGAATCGTGCAGAGCGTCCACGCGTTTGCTTCAACCGACATCGGCTGGACATTCCTTCTGTACCTTGGGCTGATCTTCGTGGTGGCAGTTGCTTTGGTGATTCGGCGTCGACACGAGCTCTCGCCCCAGCGCACGATTGAGAGTCTCTTCTCTCGCGAGGCGATCTTCCTGCTCAATAACCTTGTGCTGCTCAGTATCTGCTTTGCGGTTCTGTGGGGAGTGATGTTCCCTGTCTTCTCCGAGGCGCTCACTGGGCAGAAGCAGACGGTCGGAATTCCCTTCTTCAACGCAGTAAATGTGCCGCTGTTCCTCCTGCTAGTTTTCCTGATGGGAGTTGGTCCAGTGATCGCATGGAAGCGATCCTCTCTGAGGCTGATGGTTCGCTCGTTCGCCGTCCCATTCCTCGGTGCCTTCGTCGTAGGGGTGGCTCTCGTATGGGCTGGTGTCACTGAGTTTTATCCGGTGCTCGCCTACTCGATCGCTTTCTTTGTCCTGATGACTATTCTCGGAGAGCTGCAGCGTGGACTCGGGGCGCAGGCAGCCGCCACAGGCGCTGCGACGCTGGCTCCGTCGAACGCCGTGGCGCTTTTTCGCCGACAGCGCATGCGCTACGGCGCGCACCTGATCCACTTCGGTGTGCTTGTCATGACGGTCGCAATTACCGCTTCGATGGCTCATAAGGTCGAGCGAGAGTTCACTCTTTCCTCCGGCGAGAAGTACTCGGTTGGCCGTTTCGAGCTGGAGCTGCAGGAGTTTCACGACGAGGAGCAGGCGAATTACGATGCAGTCCAGGCACACGTTGCGCTGAAGTCCCTTAAGGACGGCTCGTTGCTTGAGGTCATGGCGCCAGAGATGCGTTTCTACCGGAAGAACAAGGAGAACACGACAGAGGTGGCGCTTCGCATGGGGCAGCGAGAGGATGTCTACCTAGTGCTCGCCGGAATCGATGAGACTGGAACTCGGGCGTCCTTCAAGATATTCATAAACCCTCTGCAGGTATGGCTGTGGTACGGCGCTATCATTATGGTGCTCGGCGGGTTTGTTATGGCGCTTCCACTGCCGCGCCAGGCGACAGCCGAGGAGCGCAGCCGAGGAAGAGCGGAGCAGCCTGCATGAATATGTGGATCGTAGCGGCGGCTGTGATGGCAGCCATACTTGCATTTCTTCTCGTTAAGCCGCTCTTTGAGCCGGCGCTGAGCGTTGAGGCGGATTTGAAAGGTGATGCGCCCCTGCGCAACCTGCTCGATGAGAAGGAGCGCACCTTGCGCGCCCTCAAGGACCTTGAACTTGACTACGCCATGGGGAAGATTGGCTCGGAAGAGCTCGAGCCAGCTCGGCGCGCACTTGCGCTAGAGGCTGGGAAGCTCCTGGAAGAGATTAAGCGCAATGGCGGCCGCTGAGCCTCTTGTCGAGGCCAACAGTATCTGCAAATCGTTCGGCCCGAAGCGGGTGTTGCGCAGCGCGTCT
>CANLJX010000053.1 GCA_947491545.1 Deltaproteobacteria bacterium | reverse complement strand
CGAGCAGACGCGAGAGGATCGGGAGCACGAACGCCAGCGTCTTGCCGCTTCCGGTTTGCGCCTGCGCAATCACATCGTCCCCCTCAAGCACAACCGGAATCGCTCCACGCTGCACAGGGGTCGGGGTGACGATTTTTAGCTCCTCAAGCCGCTGGCGAATCGCTGGCTGCTTGACGAGAGAGAAGAAACACTCGCCCCCTGTCTGGGGCTCGGTTGAAGTACTATTTTCTGACATATGTATTGTAGCTAGGGACTGTCCGGCTCTGGATAAGCCCTGCGCGAGTAACCGCCGTGATTTTGCAGCAGCGGGCGCTCGAGCCCGGTACGGGTAAGAGCCCAACAAGGGCTAAGGGATTTCTGCGCCGGAATAAACGTTTTGGCGCCGAGGGTTCCTGTCGTCTGTAAGCGGGTCCCTTTTCCTCCGGAACCCATCTGACGGCCACATCAGCCGCCAACGTCATTGCCGGCACGCATCGGCGCTTTTAGTGCGTGCCAGCTCTCAGTGTACCACAGCCGACTGGACAACGGTACCCGCCTTCCCCCACCGAAAATGCGCCTTTAGGCCAGCACCTTAAGCGAGGAGTGCGGTTGGGCTGTCGTAAACAGTCCCGATCTGTGCGCTGTCTAGAGGACTCAGAAACGAATTCCGATCGTGTATTGGGTAACGAGGTGAAGGTATGTATTTTCGGTCACCGCGCTCTATGTAGCGCCTATATGGGTAGAGTGCCTTTGCGGCAAAAGGTTTTATTGCTCCAGTTGTTCGCTTCTCTTCTAGCGGTGTGCCCCGCGGTGCCCGACTGCTCCCCTAACCTCGCCTGTGCGCGTCTTTAGGGGGTCAGTTGATGCGTTCCATGTGCACTAACCAAAATGAAAGGAGTCGGACAATGGAACAGACAGCCATTCGGTTACGGCGGGAGAACCTCAAGCGAGAACTTGCATTGCTGCAAACCTCGCTCAAGAGACAGTTTAACCTGCCGAGCCTTATGCGGATGACGGCTCGGGGTGAAACGCGCGCGCGGCTTAGCGAGGCTTTCCTCGCGAAAATCGGCGCACGTGCACCCAAAGCGGAAGCTCTCGGCACTATGCTTGGGGAGATGATCCGTCGCGCCGAACTCGATGTCGAGGAGCTGGAAACGGTCCTCGCTGTAGTCGCAGTCAATGTGCCCTTCCACGGGGCGATGGACGGAGCTCTCGCCGCCCTGGAGGAACGGGCGGGAGGTAGTCGTCTCCACTGTTGGGAAGCTCTCAATGCTGTCGAACGGCTGCTCGACGATGTGCTTGTAAAGCCAAGCGATCTTCGGGCGCAAGTGGCGGAATGTCAGAGCGAGCTCGTAAAGATGGCCGGGCTACCGTATTAACTTGGTTGGGGGACTTCAGGAGCCACAGCGCTATCTGAATGCCTTGAAGGTTCTGCTTCACAGCAGCTTGCAAGGCACCCCCAACCTACCTCTTCCTCCTTTCGTCAGCGCCCAACAGCCGTTGCAACGAGGCGCGCTCCTGCCGAGCGCTGCTCAGCCCCGATTCGACCTGCCGCGCACATTCAGACAAGCGTGCCCGCAGGATGGGGACCACAGCTTGCGGCGCCTTTTCAACCGAATCGTAGAAGCATGCGCAGAGGTCTGACCGGACGCTGGCCGTCAGGTATTGACGCGCTGCACGAACACAGAACTCTATCATGGTCGAGAGGTCTCCCTCGCCTGGATGTCGGCGACGCATCGCTTGCAGCGTGTCGTGCGCTTTAACCACGGCTCGACTATCGACCGACTTCGCGGCAAGCACGGCATTGAGAACACGAAGTCCAACCTCAAGCGAACTGCGCGAAGCTAGCGAAAGCAGGGGGCGCTCGTCAGTTCCAACCGCTGCGCGAAGATCTTCCTCTCTCGCTCTAAGCACCTCGCCCTCGACGCTGCCATCGCCGCAGGGAAGTCTCGTCGCTAGCAGCACCCGGGAAGGCCCGCGAACCCAATCTCCGGAGATATCTCTCGCAGCCAATGCCCTCCGGTAAACTAGCTCCCCTTCCGACGACTGCGCGCTCTCGAAGAGCGCCATCGCCGTCTCCACAAGCAGCTCCGATGGCCGCTGAAACGCGAACCACTCGCTCGGACTTTTCAGGAGAAATGAGCCGGAGTTGGCCGGAAGCAGCAACTGCCGGGCAAATTGTAACGAAGCCTCCGAGACCCCATTCGAGGTTAGCATGCCAACGACTGCCTCTTGAACCTCTCGGTTGAGGGGCTGTCGACGGGCAGCATCAATGACGATTCCTTCGTGCTTTGTTCCACCAGGTAGGCGAGAGAGCGCCGCGATGGCCGCTGACACAACATCGGATGGCTCGGTCAACTCTGTCACCACCGCTACAAGCTTCGGCTCGACCGTCGACAACGCCTCCTCCGACCAGTTCTCGAACTTATCAATCAGGGGCCACTTCGAGCTTATGATAAGGTCAAAGGCTCTCTCCCTGTGCTGCTGGTCACCGTACTCAACCAGCACTCGGGCTGCTATGAAGGCTAGCATCGGGTTGCGCCGCAGTCCCGCCTCAGCCACCGCAAGCGCGCCTGAGCCACTGTGGCGAAAGTAGAAGTCTCCGATCGCTTCAGGCGTCATCGCTAGCCGCGCTACCGCATCGCCCCGAAACGAGGCGCGAGCGACAAATGAGTCGTCCTGGTATCGCTCGAAGAGATACTTCGCCACCGCCCAAGACTCTTGGTTGCTCAGTGCTCCAGGCTTTGCGGCCGACAGAAGCTCGGCTGCTCGCAAGCGGCGAAGCGGCTCGTCACCAACAAGCTCCCGGCACCATTCAACGCGGAGCTCCTCTTGGCTCGCGACGGCTTCGGCAGCCACTTTGTGCCGCCAGTCAAGTACCGCCGGGGCCCCTGCAATATAACCACGCAGATCTGCTAGCTGCGACTCGCTGCCGCACTGTAGAGCCCCAGCCATCGACTGCCGCAAGCCTACATCCGGGTCTTTCGGAAAGCTGTCCAATCGCACGAGCAGCTCAAACACCGCTTCCCATGTTGCCTCCGGCTTCTGCAAAGCGCGCAGGTCTCGCAGAATCTCAAGCGATGAATCGCCGCCATCTGAGTTGAGAAGCTCCAAGCTCAGAGACCTGAAATCTTTATTTGAGTGGCTCGGGGTCTCGCTGCCGCTTGTCGACCGTTCGGGTTCCATAACCGGACTATTACATTGTGAGCGGGACAAAAGCAGCTGCCGTGATTAGCCTGAGATTCGAAGCAGTCTCCTTCGAACAGATTCGCACTGAGTCATGCCGCCGGAATGCGAGGCAGTGGTTTCCCCAAAACCGGCTCAGTGGCTGCCTAAATGTCTTCCCCTAACCGTGCGATACGCGGTGCTCGCAGCGAGCGCTGCTACAAGCGTAGCGGAGGCGAAAAACAGCCCGCGGTCAAACGGCGCTGGTGGCACCTGAAATGCCCCGCCTTCGTCGAAATGCGCGCCCGTGCCGACGTAACGCCCCCGCTCCGGAACAGGATACGAGGCTGCGAACGCACCGAGCTGCTGCGCAACAACTCTCCCCCCGAGTGGACTGCCGTGCCCACACAAGATCAAGGTCGGCTGGAGCATCGCAAGGAGGCGCACCGAGGCCTCCGCCTGCTTCCAATTACAGATGTACGGCGACTCCCCCCTCCATAAGCCAGGCTTGCGCCGAACGAGCGAACCCCAGCGATCGAAATTTACGCTCTCAAGAACATCTCCGGCCAACAAAACTCGGTCCCGCTCGCGAAAAAGCGCCACGTGTCCTGGCGAGTGCCCCGGTGTGTGGACCCATCGCCACTCTGGGAGCTCCGGGATCTCGCCTTCGGAAGCGCACCACGCCTCGCCATACTCCAGAGCCCGCAGGTGCGGACGTAGGTCCTTGCTCCGTTCGTCCACGAGGCGGGTGAGGAATGCGTGCGGGCCGCCGATGGTCGGATCGGGGGGCGGGTAGCTCATGGTCCCATCAAGGAACGGCAGCTCAAGGCGATGGGCATATATCGGGACACCGTACCGCTCGGCGAAGAGGCGCGCCGAACCGCTGTGGTCTCCGTGCCCGTGCGTTAGAAAGACGGCGGCTAGCTTGTGGCCGCGCTTGGCCAGCAGCGAAAGCCCACGCTCAATCGCGCTGAACCAATAGGAGAACCCTGTGTCGACCAGGATGCACTCGCCCGCTCTTCCCTCAAGGAGGAAAGCGTTGACGAAGACTCCCTCGATAATCCAGACGCCGGGTGCCACCTCTTTCATAGTCGGCATTGTCCCGCTGCATTATAGAGCGCGGCATGAGGAGCCGCACTCTCAAGCCGAACCGCTACTTTTGCAGCAGGGGGGCACCCTTCACCGTTGCAACGATCTCTGACACCACTGCAGGGTCTGCAAGGGTTGATACGTCTCCAACAGACTCAAACTCGCCCTCGCCAACCTTGCGCAGAATTCGGCGCATGATCTTGCCAGAGCGCGTCTTCGGCAGCCCCGAGACGAACCAGATCGCATCCGGCGCCGCAATCGGAGAGATAACCTCCCTCACGGTGTGCAGGATCCCTTTCGTGGTTGCGGCGTCCTTCGCCACGTTCTCGCGCAGCACACAGAATGCGCCAATACCCTGCCCCTTGATCTCGTGCGGGATTCCTACCACAGCGGCCTCAGCGACGAGCCCCGAGCGCACGATTGCGCTCTCGACCTCTGCAGTGCCGAGGCGGTGCCCGGCAACGTTCAGCACGTCATCCACCCGGCCAGTTATCCAGTAGTAGCCGTCCTCATCACGTCGGCAGCCGTCTCCGGTAAAGTACAGCCCCGGGTACATCGAGAAGTAGGTCTGCCGGAAGCGCTCGTGGTCTCCGTACACCGTGCGCATCATCCCCGGCCACGGAAACTTCATGCACAGCCGCCCGCTCACGCCGTTGCCGACGATCTCCTTGCCGTCGTCGTCAACCAGCACCGGCTGAACGCCGAAGAGTGGCAGCGTCGCAGAGCCCGGCTTCGTTGCGGTCGCCCCGGGAAGCGGGGAGATCAACACCCCTCCCGTCTCGGTCTGCCACCACGTGTCGACGATTGGGCAGCGCGAATCTCCGACCACCGCGTGGTACCACAGCCACGCATCGGGGTTGATGGGCTCGCCCACCGTGCCGAGAAGCCGGAGCGAGGATCGGTCGTACTTCTTGACCCAGGCGTCACCTTCTTTCACCAAAGCCCGGATCGCAGTTGGCGCTGTGTAAAAAATCGTCACGCTGTGCCTATCGACCACGTCCCAGTAGCGGCCCGCATCTGGGTACGTTGGGAGCGACTCAAAAATAACAGTGGTCGCGCCGTTGCTCAGCGGGCCATACACGACGTACGAGTGCCCTGTGACCCACCCCACATCTGCGGCGCACATGTAGACGTCGTCCTCCTTGATGTCGAACACTGCCCGGTGGGTTAAGGTGACGTGCAACAGGTAGCCAGCCGTCGTGTGCAGCACCCCTTTCGGCTTTCCAGTTGAGCCCGAGGTGTAGAGGATAAAGAGCGGATCTTCTGAGTCCATGCTCTCAGCGCGGCCATCAGCGTCGGCGGGCAGCTTTGCTAGCGCCTCGTGGTACCAAAGGTCCCGAGTGGGCTCCATCGGAGTGGCGGCGTCCGTACGGCGCACCACCAGCACCTTCTTGATGGTCGGGCACTCGGCTACTGCCTCGTTGCAGGTCTCCTTAAGCGGGATAGCTTTTGGCCCGCGCAGGCCTTCGTTTGCAGTGATGAGCAGTGAACATCCGCAATCGTTAATGCGATCCCGGAGCGCCTCAGCCGAGAAGCCGGCGAACACCACCGTGTGAATCGCGCCGATACGGGCGCACGCGAGCATCGCAACAGCAGCCTCAGGGATCATCGGCAGGTAGATTGCAACGCGGTCACCCTTTTTCACGCCAAGGCTGCGCAGCAGCGCAGCCGTCTTGCACACCTGCGCGTGCAGCTCGCGGTAAGTCACTGTGCGCGTTTCTCCCGGCTCGTTCCCCTCCCAGATAATAGCCGCCTTGTCAGCACGCGAAGCGAGGTGCCGATCGAGGCAGTTCTCGCTCAGGTTGATCTTTCCCCCTTCGAACCATCGGATGGTGGGCGTCTTGAAATCCCAGGTGAGAACTTTGCTCCACGGTTTCTTCCACAACAGAAGCTCTTCGGCTTGCTTGCCCCAGAAGCCTTCCGGATCAGTGACGGACTCTCGGTAGAGCTCTTCGTACGACGCTTTGTTGATCTGGGCCTTCTGCCCGAAGCTCTGAGGGACCGGGAATAGCTGCGAGGATTTTGACATGGTGTTAGTGCTCCACAAACGCCCGTTGCGATGGGGACCATATCGCAAGAGAGCGCTCCGGTGAATGACGTTTTTGCCTCGACGGCGCGCAATCCCCCTTGGGCGCAGGCGCTGTATGAAGGAGAGAGGTGTCAGGCCTGAGTGGCCTAAGGGTGGCTGCTCTTTTGGCCGTCTTGGTCTTCCCTCTCCCCCTCCTCCTTCTCCTCCTCCTGCACTTGCACCCCCTCCTTCCCCTCATCTCGCTGCCCCCTCGCCCACCCCTAACCGAGGCGAGCTCGTGCCCGGAGGAGGATTAGGATTTGTGTACAGGAGAAGGATTAGGATTAGGATTAGGATTAAGAGAAAGGTTAGGACAACGACCCACTGCGGAGAAACTTCTTCGGACCCAAACCGCTCGCCCCGCAGGAGCTTGCTGGACCTATTTTCGCATAGCCCACCCGAACTGGTGCGTGGTACCTTTGCTTGTCATGAAAACCCCCCGTTCCATCATAGAGCCATTCCGCATCAAGGTCGTCGAGCCCCTCTCGATCCTCACCCGAGAAGAGCGCGAGCCGATCCTCAAGGCGGCTGGCCACAACCTCTTCCTCGTGGCTGCAAAGGACGTCACGTTTGACTTCCTGACTGACTCGGGCACCACGGCCATGAGCGCAAGGCAATGGGGCGCCATGATGGTGGCAGATGAGTCGTACGCCGGCTCTCGGAGCTTTGAGCGGTTCGAAGCCGCAGTGAAGAGCCTGACCGGCTACGGATCAGTCATTCCAACTCACCAAGGGCGCGCCGCCGAGCGGCTGATGTGCGAGGCGGTGGTGAAACCCGGGATGAAGATCCCCTCAAACAACCACTTCGACACGACTCGAGCCAACATCGAGTTCGTAGGCGCACAGGCAGTTGACCTCGTGATTGATGAAGGCAGAGACCCTCGCTCAACTCATCCCTTCAAGGGAAACATCAACATTGAGAAGCTTCGCGCCTTCTGCAGAGAGCACCGCGAGAGCATCCCTTTTGGGATGATTACGATCACCAACAATACCGGCGGCGGACAGCCGGTTTCGCTGGAGAATATTCGGCAAGCCTCTGCCGTTTACCACGAGTTCGGTATTCCGTTCATCCTCGACGCTTGCCGCTTCGCGGAGAACTCGTACTTCATTAAGCTGCGCGAGCCTCCGCAGTCGAGCCGCTCCGCCGCTGATATCGCTAAAGAGATCTTCTCGCTCGCTGACGGCTGTATCGTCAGCGCCAAAAAGGACGCACTCGTCAACATCGGAGGGTTTATCGCCCTCAACAGCACGCAGTGGGTCGAGACGCTGCGCTCGCTCCTCATCCTTACTGAAGGGTTCCCGACGTACGGCGGCCTGGCTGCGCGGGACCTCGAGGCGCTCGCAGTTGGCCTCGAAGAGGCGCTTGACGAGCGCTACCTTGAGTACCGGCTCGCGGTGTCGCGCTACATGGCCGAAGGGATGAACAAGATCGGGATACCCACCGTTCAGCCACCTGGCGGCCACGCGGTCTACATCGACGCCAAAGAGTTCCTCCCGCACATCCGCCCCGAACACTTTCCCGGTCAGGCCCTGGCTTGCGAGCTCTTCCTGGCCGAGGGGGTCCGCTCGTGCGAGATCGGGTCCGCGATGTTCGGCAAGCACATCCCAGATGGAACCTTTGCTGCGGCATCGATGGAGCTCGTGCGGCTCGCCTTCCCGAGGCGCTGCTACACCCAGAGCCACTTCGACTTTATCCTTGAGGGGCTTGAAGATATCGTGAAATCGAAGTCGAAGCTGCGCGGCCTTAAGCTCGTCTACGACCCGCCGTTCCTGCGGCACTTTACCGCCCGCTTTGAGCCTCTTTCGTAGGGACGGCCTCAAGCACCGGAACTTCTTCGTCGCGAATCTGCGATATTGATCGCTCGACGAGCAGGTCGAGGGTCCAGTCGAGGACAACCCGGATTTTGTTGCTGAAGCCCACGAGCTTGCTCAGGTAGAGCGTTCGCCAGATGAACCATCCAACGAAGCCAGAGATTTTCACGCCGAGCAGGTTAACCGCCGCGAAGTGCTCGCCAACCGACACAAGGCCGCCGAAGTTGAAATAGCGGAACGGCAGCGTATCTTTCCCAGAGAGGAGGCGCACCAGGTTCTTCGCCGCGTGGGGGCCCTGCTGGAACGCAACTTGGCCGAGGGGAGGAAGCTCTTTTCCGGTCCGTGGGTCAACGAAGCGGGCAACATCTCCCAACACAAAAACGTTGCTGAAGCCCTTCGCGCGGCAGTCGGAGTCAACCTCGACTCTGCCTGAAGCATCGAGTGGAAGGCCTGACTTGCGCGCCAGCTCCGAGGGGCGCACACCGGCACACCACACAACGGTTCGCGCTCGGATCGTATCTTCGCCTATCCTGACGTAGTTAGGGCCAACTTCGGAGACGCGCCCTCCGAGACGCACAGCGAGCCCCATTTTGCGGAGCTGGGCGTCTGTCATCCGGACGATGCTCTCGTCCCATCCCGGGAGCACCTGGTTGCCTGACTGCACCACCATCACCTGGGCTAGCGACCGATCGACCTCGGGGTAGCGCCGCTGCAGCACGTACTCGATGAGGTCGAATATCTCGGTGGCGGTCTCTACGCCGGTCGGACCGGCGCCAACGACCACAAACGTCAGCAGTTCGCGCTGCGCCTCGCGGTCGTCGATGACCGCGGCGCGCTCGAAGCAGCTAATGACCTGGTTCCTGAGCCGAACAGCATCATTGAGCTCACGCATAAAGAATGCGTGCTCGCTTGCTCCCTTCGTGTTGAAGGTCTGGTTGGTCGACCCAGGCGCGAAGACAAGATAGTCGTACCGAAATTCAGCCTCCCGTCCGATCAGCTGGCGCGTGACGGGATCTTCGTTTACCTCGACCAGCCCTCTAACCACCTGCGCCTTGGGGTCGACGGAAGTTACTGACATCTTCCGGAACGAGATGTTTGTCATCTCGAAGATTCTCCGGAATGGAAACGAGACTTGGCGAGTCTCGATTGTTCCGGCCGCAGCGCTTGGGAGCAGCGGAGGGAAGAGGAAGTAGTTCCTCCGGTCGATCAGCGTAATCTCAAGCTGCCTGCTGTAGCCGAGAGAGCGGTTAAGCCCCATAGCGGCGTAGAGGCCGGCGAAGCCTCCACCTACGATCACAACCCGCTTCACTTGGCCATCAGGACTTGCCCAGCGGCGGTAGATCCACATCTGGAAGATCGGCACGAGCGACAGGAGAACCAGCGGAATACCCGCTGCCGCCCCAACGGTGCCAACGTACAGATTGCTTTCCCCGCTGCGTGGCACAAGAAACCATGCGAGCAGGTCGAGAACCGAAAGCGCCACGACCGTCAGGTAGAAGAGGATTCGGATGCGCCGGTTGAAAGAGGTTAGCCTAAAGAGCCGGTAGGTTGTTAGCGCGAGCGCGACCAGTGTTGCTGCGTGCAGAGCGAAGAGTCCGTCGTAGGCCAGGCGGTTAGTGTCATACAGTGCAGCCAAACGTTCACCGAGCGCAGCCCCCGGCATCTCGGGACCGAACACAGCCCGAAGAACTACTAGCCAGCTTGCGAGGAAGAAGCCGGTGCTGGCGATAAGCAAAAAAGTCGCCAGAAACTTGTGAGCGATCGAGAGGTTTGGCAGCTTGATGTTGTCGGGGCGGACCATATTGGTCTTATCGTGCTTCTCGGCTGGGATCGCAACCTGTAAAGGTTCTGCTGCGCACCCGCTCCCGCCCCCGTCTTGCCCTTAGCGGCAAGCTAAGAAATGTGTCCAGCAATGCGGAGGCGCCTCGAACCCCCTTTCTACGGGCAAGCGAGAGGGGCTACGATACCAGAGGTGAACGCTCCGCCCGTAATTGCAGCTACAAGCCCTGCTACCTGTCCCCTATGCGCTCGTCCCGAGCCGGTGCACTTCCATTCGATGGAGCCTCCTATCCCGTGGCACCTCTACGCTCCCGGCCTCTCTCGGGCTAACGGGCTCCGTTTCTTTCGCTGCTTGGCGTGCCACTTAATCTGGAAAGACCCGCAGATACGCCCAACTCCGGCACAGGAGCGAATACATTACGAGAAGCACAACAACGACGTTCGTGAGCCCGGCTACCGCGCGCACCTCATGGAGCTCCTGGGGCCCGTAGCGCAGATTGTGCGAGAGGGTGCGAAGGGGCTCGACTACGGCTCTGGCCCGGCTCCCTCCCTTGAGCCCCTAGCCCGTGAGCTAAAGCTCGATTGCTCCTCTTTCGATCCCTTCTTCGCGCCGAGCTACGAGTTGTTAGCAGAGGAGGCCTACGACTTCATCTTCTGCTGCGAGGTAGTCGAGCATTTTCGGGAGCCGCAGAAAGAGTTCGCGAAGCTTGCGCAACTCCTCAAGCCAGGGGGCGTGATTGGGATAAAGACTCAGATACCACCAGAGGACTTCTCTGCTTGGTGGTATCATCGCGATCCCACGCACGTATCGTTCTTCTCTCGGCAGACCTTCCAGGCGTTTGCCGGACTCTTTCGGCTAGTGCCGGTCCTAACATCTTCGGGTGTGATCATTCTGCGCCACGATAGGCCATCCTAAGTGGCTCAACCCGCAGGGCTTGTTGTGCCATCGGGTGGCAGTCGCCCCGGCTTCCAGTAATTAGGTTACGTTTCAGCCAGACTTTCCTATATCCAACTGTATGGGCCCATGCGCCCCGATTGAGGTTTTCATGTCCATGGTTGAGTCCCAAATCCGCTCAGGCACCCTTACCACAGAGCTTTTGCGCGAATACACCTCGGGCTCTTCCACGGCTATAGCCGGCAACCTGCTCCTGCGCGTTCACTTCACCACCTTCGAGCCTTGCGGAGTATCGCTTATCATTCCGAAAGGCAGCTCGCGCCTCTCGATAGTCCTAGAAGCTATTGAGGCTTTTAAAAGCTCAACAGGCAACTTGCTCGTTAAGCCTGAAACCCGTTCCCAGATAGAAAGCAACGCTCGCTTCTCTAGGCGAGTTTCGCGCGACACTCCCCTTAAGTTGGTCGGCTCGGTTCCAGGCGCCGAATTCCGCACTGAGTTGACTCAACGTGCCCTGCTCAACCGACAAGGCTTAACCGCCCCGAGAACCGATGATCTATTCGTCGCAGCAGTCCTGTTTGAGCTGGCTACCAAAGGGTCATTCCTCAAGGGCGTGCTAGCGGTTCGGGCCGAGGACGGGCTCCTCTTCCGTGGGGCCGAAGGGCTGGAGTTGGGCTCAAAAGCTCTTCAGGCGCAACTAGCCGGCTTCGTCGGAGCTATCGGGGTAGCGGCTCGGCTTCGAGCAGCCTAACAGGTTAGCGTTTTTTTCACGCGGGGCGCCAATAACCACACCCCTCCCGATTCAGAATGCTCTCCGGAAATTCATCCGTTTCGTTGCTTAACGCTCACGCGCACCGCATCATCGAGGAGGATCGAAACAATAAAAGAACCTCACATGGAATTTTCAAAGAGTGGCTCAGCGCGGACTTCGCCAGACGGCGCCATGCCGAATCAGGAGAGGCTATCAACTCAGGGCGCACCCCGCTCGTCGACCGGCAGCGACTCAGCGACCACCGAGTCGCAATTAAATCTCCTGGTCACGCCGAGCCAGCCGACCGAGGCGCTGCCGTCGAATAACTCACAGGCTCGGACCGAGCCGGAGATACCATCGGCGAAGCCGCGTGCCACAGCATCCGAGTATTTGCGAACGGCTATCACCTCTTCGGCGGTCTGGTCAGGCGCTGGCGCTGCGATTTTCTGTCTAGAAACCTCGCTCCTCGCCGTAGGGGGCCACCTGGCTGTAGGCTGGCAAACACTAAGGAACGAGGTTCAGCTTAGCCGGGGTGCCGGAGCGGCGCCATCTCGCAGCGGTCCAGATGAAGACGGGTCCCGAGGCCTGCCTGGGTACCGAGGCTTACTCTCTGACACCCTCAAATCGCCGGCTTTCAACACCATCGCTACAGGTCTCTGCTACCTCGCAGCTGCCGGTCAATGCTTCGCCTCAGGCCAACTCTTCGAGGGCTCAATCCTCACCACGTACTTCTGCGGCTTAATGGCGATGAGTAATGCTATCGGAGCATCATACTCGGGCACTCGATCTACCCACACCCTTGCCGAAAAAGGGTTTCGTGCCGCCTGGCGCGCAGTGCCTGAGCGCCTGCAGGTCTTCCTCAAGAATCCGAGCGTTTGGCTGGCAGCCGGAAATCTGCCCCTGGTTGGAGTGGCCTGCAACCTGGGAGACATCGCCGCAAACCCTCTCGTCACCGCGCCAGCGGTTGTTGGGCTATTGCTCTCGGAATTCGGACTCCTCACCGCGGTCAAGACGCTGGTTTGGGATGCCGGCCCGCAATCAACCACTGCTGACACCAGCGCCGACGCGGCGAGCGCCAAGAAACGGGAGGCTGCCAGCTTTGCACAAGGCCTCCTGCTAAACTCGGCTGGTCACCTTCTAGTCGGAGCATCAAGCCTAATGCAGGGTGCTCTGTACATTGGCGCCGCGAAGGTATGTTGGTGCATCGCCTGCGGAATCCTGGGGCTTCAGAAAAGAGCTGAAGCTACCGCTCCTGAAAAGCGCAATACGTAGAGCTTCGTACTTCGGGTTAACGGACTCTGAGCAGAGCGTCATCCCCAACCCCGATTTTTGGCGTACTGTAAGTGCCTCGTTGACTCGCCTACAAAAGCGCTCGACTATACCGACAGTAGGTCCTGCCATGGCGCCTGGTCCGGCTACAACTCCGTCGGGTTCGCGCAACAGGCTCGCCTCTCGAAGGTTAGGCGCTTCGGCGGCTTTTTAACAGGCGAATTTCTCCATGTTCAGCTACCTATTCCACTTGATGCGCCCCCGCATTGTCATCGCTCTCTTCCTCTCGTTCTCCGTGCTGGTGATTCCTGCGCTCATCACGGTACTGACGGTCTCCTACTACCAATCAGAACAAGCAGTCCGTAGCCACCTAGACAACGAGCTCGGGCGAACACGCGAAGACACGACCCGCGCCATCAACGGCTTCTTTAAGCCGCTTGTCGATGTCATCGAGGTCCTCTCCGTCAGCAGCGCAATTGACGAGGAGGGAGTTCGCCGCGATTCGTACAACGACATCCTCTACCAGGCGTTACAAAACTCCCAACACATGCTGACTGTGACTATCGCCATCGACGGCAGGTACCTTCGCAGCCTCTCACGCGTGACTCCCGACAATCTCTCGCGCCACTCGGAGTTCCCGCAGGACGCGAGGTGGGTGCTGCGAGTATACGACTCGATGAAAGCGGACGCGGACGCGAGGGGGCGCATCACCTTCTTCAAGGATTACCCGACCGTCATCGACACCCGTCCCCTTTCGGCAGTACCCGCCTTCGTTGAGTCACCCGCCTACGTCGGAGCTCGCAAGACCGGCACGCTTTTTATGAGCGACGCCTTCGAGGGGCCGGTGAGCCATCTGCCGGTTGTTGGCTTGGCTGTTCCGATCAAGCGAAGCGGGGCGCCTGTTGGAGCTGTGCTTGCGAATATCGCGGTCCGCGACCTTTCAGATTTTCTTGCTAAGAACCGAATATCCCAGAACAGCGAGTCGCTTATTGTCGATTCCGATGGTGATATCGTCGCTTCATCAAATCTGGATCTCAGGGTCCCCGTAGACAGCAACTCATCTCTAAGCGCCGTGCTAGACCTAGCTCACGTCGAGAAGCGCATTATGGATGCCGACCGTCTAGGCAGGGACGGTGCCGCGCTAAAAAACTACGCGCACAGCTACACCGCGGAGATCGACAACACCGAATTTAGCATCTCAGACTTCCCTGTCCCGAACGACTTTGGGCTCCAGTACCGCGCTCTGATCTTTACGCCGATCTCTGACTTCATCGGCGAGCTGCGGCGCTCCAGGCAGCAATTTATTCTCGTGCTTGCGATACTGCTGCTGGTTGAGTCACTCATGATGGTTAAGATGGCTCAGCGGCTGACGAGGCGAATTGCGGGTCTCTCGCGCGTTATCCGCAACATCCGCGACATGGAATTTAACAACTCGTCAGATGATGAATCGCCAGCCCCTGTGCAGGAGATTCTGGAGCTTCAGCAGGGTGTTGGCCTCCTCAAGAGCGCCCTACGCTCTTTTGCGCTCTACGTCCCATTCGGGGTGGTGAAGAAGCTCGCTCAGGATGGAAGGGCAACAACACCCGGTGTTGAGAAGCGCTCTATGACGATTCTCTTCTGCGATCTCGAAAACTTCTCGACGATGGCGCAAGCAGTTCCCCCAGAGGAGCTGCTTAGCTACACCACTCGCTACTTCTCAATCGCCACCCAAGCGATCACACGAAACGGCGGAACCGTCGACAAGTTTATCGGGGATGCCGTCATGGCTTTCTGGGGAGCGCCTGACCCGGTAGCCGACCACGCCGTGCGAGCCTGCCGGGCGGCGGTTGAAATAGTTAAGGGGCTTGAAGCAGCCAACAGAGAGTGGCTCTCTGAGGGGAAGCGCAATCTGCGCGTGCGGGTTGGCATCAACTCCGCCAACGTCCTCGTAGGCAACATCGGCTCGCTTGACCGCCTCAGCTACACAGCTCTCGGCGACGGGGTGAACGTCGCCTCGCGTCTTGAGGGAAAGAACAAGGAGCTTGGCTCGCAGATCTGCATAAGCGACAGCACCTACGAGCTTGCTAAGGACCATCTTGTCGTTAAGCCTCTGAAGCCTGTAAGTGTCAAAGGCCGGACGGGCGAGTTTATGGTGTACGAGCTGTTCGACGCTGCTCTAGAGGCTGAAGGGGGGAAGTCCTGTCAGTCATGACTTTCCGCTTTTTGGCCCCACCGGCCCTTGGTAGTCGCGTCTAATCCCCAAGTAAGCGATCGAGAAAATCCGCTAAAAAGTCGGAAAGTCATGACTGACACTAGTTTCTCTTCTAGTTTGACGAGTAGTAGACCAGAACGAGTCGCGATGGAACCTTCTTCGTGGCCCTAAGGGTCTGTGCCTTGATCCGATTAAACGAGGAGACCGTCTTCCTGATCCGACGCTCTGGGACTCCAGCAATCCGAGCCAGCTCTACCACCTCATTGAGGTACTTAACTTGGGCATTTATCTTTTCAACAATCAGCGTGCCGGTTGTATCAATCGTCCCCGCGCGGCATTTATTAAAGCCACCGCAGCTCTTAGCCAAGCACGTCACCGTGAGCCTCTCATTCCCGGAGTAGAGGTTTCGACTCTCGGGAAACAATGCAGGAATCACGCTCTCAAAGTAGTTCCCCTGGTACTTTGCAACGAGCTGCTCACCCCTCTCCCTGAGGACACGCTTGCTCTCGCCTGCAAGCTTCGTGAAAAGCGTGTAACCCAGCAGGTCTGAGGTATTCAAGCTTAAATCAATCCAGTACTGGTTAGCATCAAGAGTATTGCGCACTACCCGAGACCCATCAAAGGTATTGAAGTCGACGCCCTGGGACTGGTTAAGATCTTCGCCTGATAGACGACTCAGCGAATCCTCAAGGCATCTCTTCGGAAGATCTGATTGAGTTGGAAGCGAGACTCCCCCTTGTGCCTGAGCCGTTGAAGCCGAGATCAATGCTAGTGCGATTGTACTGAGAAACTTTTTCATTTTTTACCTCCATGTTGCGCGCCGCAGCCCGTGTCTCGACAGGCGCCTCTACCTGACAGTCATAAGGGATATGGCAGCGAGAGGTTGCTACGGAGCCAATTAAGGGTAACGATTTGGTAACAACTGCAAGATGATGAGAACTCGGAGAGTTAGGCCACTTTTTGCAGCGCCTTCCGTCCGGTGATTTTGCCTACCAGGTTAGAGCTGCAGCGAAAGGGGGAGGTCGCGTGTAGCGCAGCCGGGGCTAGACCGAAAAGAAACACTCGCTTTCCGACTATCAGCCCAGGAGAAATCTCTCTCTGAGGAATCGCCCGAAATCAGCGGCCACTGCTTGGCGCTCTTTAAGGAGTGCTTCATCGCGCGGCATTCCATCGGGGTGATTACCAAAGACCAGATCGCAAGGCTGCCCTTCCCAAGACTGAATGTACGGCTTGTGGAGATCCCCATAGGTACGACCACTGTTGAATTCATCGACCAGGGCGGTGACTTTCGCCAGCAACCCGGTGTTGGTGGCACGGCGCGCATGCTCCTGCGGAAGGTACCGCATGTGGGGACTCATAATGTCCGTTATACTATCCCCGAAGGCCTGACCGACCTTGCTCCAAAAACTGGGATAGCCTCTTCGCAACTCAGGCGTGTCAATCGCGTGAAGCATATCGACGGTGAGGGAGGAGAAACCGACCGTGAGCGGATTCCTGAGCCTAACCAAAAAGGGAACTGAGATTTCGCGCAATTTATTTTCGAATGCCTCACGTTGCTCTTGGAATTGCATGGGGAAGATTCCGACCCGTACCCCGATCTCGACCATCGGAGACGGGTGCGACCTGGACGTCAGGTGTCCCTCGCAGGACATGTTGCTATTGATGCCAAGAGCGTTGAGTCCGGTAACAACGGGCAGGATGCCATGATCGAGGCTCCGACCGAGTCCATCGATGATGCCAACGGTAGATTGTTGCCACGCATTCCACTCGTTGAGCCGCTCTAAAGTTGGCGCTCTACTTGCAGCGATTGGCGACGCCGCAACCGCCTTGGGCAAGGAGAGCACGTCGAAGACATCGATGGAAGCAGGCGCTGGATTGGGCAAACGGCTTGACTGCCGCCCGGCAGGAGCATCGACCGCAGGAGCTTGGGCGGGAGCCTGATTTGCTGAGGTGAGACTCATTTGGTTAACCCCGTTCGCCGAGCATTACTACAACGGTTATGAGGCCCTGGAGGCAGAGCGTAACATGCGACCGAAAAAACGAGGGGTGCCTTCCCGTGTTCCAAAATAACAGCATATCGCTGAGTGGTGGGCGCTCTGGCAAAGCCCAACCGTAGATGATTGTAGTGCTGACTTTTCAGAGGAAAAAACCCGGGACGAACTGAGTCATCGCCCCGGGTGTCAGTTGTTTGGTGCTAGCGACAGTGTCCTAGCCTTATTTTCTCTTTACCCCGAACGGCCAGATGAGGGTAACCTCGCTTGCATATGCGCTGCATAGAAAGTGTCCTGCCCCGGCACCGGTCGCAGCCAGAGGGATCTTTGAGTACACACACTGTAACCTTCCTCTTACTTCGTAGTTTTCTCCAGCTTTCAGATCCGTAAAAACAATTGAATTAAAGAGAGATTGATGCCCCTGTTCGCACGAAACGCCGACAAGCTTTGAGAGAACTCTACGGGTATTTTTCCCCGTGCCAGCGTAGAGATCCATGAAGAGCGAGGCGCATGCGCTGCCCACTTCAGAGCTCCTTGCTAGGACCCCACCTCTAACGTTTGCAGTCACGCTAGCTGCTTGGCCACTGAAGGGCACCCCTACATTATAGGATCTGCTGGGACACTCAATTCCGTTTTCGCCGCAGCTGCCGGACGGGTTGAGGACAAACGGGATGACCTCGATATCGCTGTCATTAAAGGGAAGGTTATCACGTTTCAGCACAAGACCTTTCTTCGTTGCGTTGGCCTTTGTTGCTCCCACTTCAATCTTTGGTGAACAGGTAAGATCAAAGCCGGGGAGGCACGTAATTGTGCTCTGGCTCTGCCCTGAGGCGTCTGTAACGAACAGCGCCCCTGCTAATCCAAAGAAAAGGCCCAATCGCTGAAATGTTGTTGCTGGCTTCATACTTATCTACCTCCTAAACATACATGTACTTAACAAAACCTTAATTCGTTCGCGTTACATAGGGGGTATGGTCAGCCGACATCTCGAATTGATAACAACGAGATAACAAATCTGGGACAGTTTGGGGTTTTTGCATAGAGAGGCTCCTATACAGAGCCCTCCTACAAGGTCCCTA
>CANLJX010000052.1 GCA_947491545.1 Deltaproteobacteria bacterium | reverse complement strand
CGGGGACTGCGGACGTGAACTACAGGACCTGAATTTCCGATAGAGCGAAGGCTCAGTGACAAAGCTACATGGCTGGGGCGGGGAAGTCAAAAGAAGTGTGGTGCCCTACCTGTCAGAGAATCGGACAAGACCGCTTAACCTGTTGGATTAACAAGGTGCTTTGGTGCGGATTCGGTGCTATTTTAGACTCGGACCTTTACGGATAGGAAAATTAATCGCCTTTTTATGAGTAGGTGAACGGTGGAAGGGGGCCGATAATCGTTCTGCCGCGATTGCAGTACCCCTAGTGCATTGCACTTCTGATGGTTACTAGAACCGACTCCTAGCTCCCGAAGGTACCATAAGTAGGATTCGTCAGGAGTCAATTCTGTCGGTTTGAGAAGTACACCGTGCCAGTGCCATGCTCATGCAGCAGTGGCTCTCTACTGGAGGAGTTTCACTCGTCGGTGCCAAACCCGATCCGTCTCTTTTTCGGAGGTTGTACGGGATTCATTATCTCCCTGATTGCGTCAAAAACTACCTTGAACTGATGGTCATAGCGCTTTTCAAGAAGGCTTAATTTTTCAGCGAGCTCGGCGTGAGACGTGATCAACGAGCGAAGCCGTACGAACGCTCGCATGATTTCGATATTCACCGCTATCGCACGGGGGCTGTGTAGCACGCTCGATAGCATGGCGATTCCTTGCTCTGTAAACACATAAGGCAGGTATCTTCGACCACCACTGCCTTGCTTTGAGGTGCTAAGTTGGCACCTCAAAGAGCGAAACTCCTGCTCTGACAGTTGGAACATGAAGTCCTCCGGAAAGCGTTCGCGGTTTCTTTGGACCGCGCGAACAAGTGCGCCGGTTTCGGTCTCGTACAATCAAGCGAGGTCCTCATCGAGCATGACCTTATGTTTTCGAATCAGGTATATGCTTTGTTCGACTAGTCGACGATTCATTTTCTCTTCCATCTCACTTCTTCTGGTTGATGCTCTCACAGACATTCGTCCGCAGAGTAATCGGAGGTGGCTTGGATTAGTTGCGCACAGGATGAACGAAGGGCTGCAGGCGGGTGAGATCATCGGCATATCGGCTTTGGCGAACCTTGTGCGGAGATATCAAGAGATTCTTTCCTATGAGTAGCGCTGCTATGGGAAAAAAGTGGATGTGTTGGGCGAGCCGAGGGAGTAGCCCGGGTACAGGGGGAAGCCCGGGTACAGGGGGAAAATCGTCGGGACTTGAGAGCATGGAATCTACGATGTACCAGAGGGAGGGAGGTCCTTTTAATTGGCATTCTGTAGACAGAATAAGGGGTGCCAGAGCGCTCCTAACGCTCCGCGAGCTCCAGGTACTTCGTGACATCCGCCTTGAGCTTCCGTACCGAAAGGCGCGAAGGAGCGCTGCCGTCGTTCGCCCGACTAGCGTGAGAACGCATATCCTTGAGGATACCTCCGAGTCGGCGGCTGTCGCGGAAGAGCTCTGAGGAGAAGGGCTTGGTGCTTCTCAATACGCGGGTAGTCTTGCCGATGACGCGATTTAGGGCGGCCAAAACGCGCTTGTCTGAGTCACTTAGCTTGCGTGTATCCTGAATTAACAGGGTCTTTTCGAGGATGTCCTGAAGCTCTAGAACGCCGTCGAGGCCGATTCGCGCGAAGACGCCCGCGAGGTCTCTAATCTCAATCTCGACTGTGCTCGTGCTGCCCACGCGCGCCAGAAGGCGCACGGTTATTCCAGCCGATGCGAGCTCGAGAGGGCTTCCTGATGCGACGGTTCCTTCCATGAAGGAGCCCGAATCGGTTGGACGCCCCTTGACGTATGGAGGCTCAAGGATGAAGCCGTTATCAAGCGGGACTGATTGAACGATGAGACCCTCTGGAATCGAGCTTGTTGTCCACCCCGAATCGTTGCGCGAGAGGAGGGTAAAGATTTGGGACTGCACAGAGGATGAGACAACGAAGAGAGAGGGCGCGGCGCTTCGGTACTCCCTGGGCTCGCGAAAGATCCACACAGAGGAGGGAAGAGAGGCCCCCGGACCACTGTCGGCGCTTGTGATCTGAACGGTGTACGTGCCGGGCTCGGAAAGTACGAGGATCTCGTCTCGCTGGATCCAGCCGAGCCGATAGCTTTGCGCGGCGTTAACACGGTTTGTAGCGGTGACGACCCCCAATCCCATTATGCAGTTCGGATCTCCGTACTCAATCGCAATCTTGCCCAACTGGGGAGCGTTGACAGCTTTGCCGTGCGAGTGCATGAGCCCTAGCAGGTGCCCATGCTCGTGGGCGACGACTCGCAGAAACTTGTCCCGTTGGTCCTGAGGCACGCCGCCTGTGTCCATGGCGACGAAGATCCCGCCATTCACAATCGAAGTCACTGCCGCCCAGGGGCAATCGAAGAAGTCCCTGGCCGCGCTCGAGACGAATGTGTACCGACCCCGTCCTGATTCTCTCTGCGCGGGAACAGAGTAACAGAATGCCTCCGAGCGGTTGGGCTCTTTGCGTAGATCCACCTGGATAGTCTTGTAGGCACCATCTGGTATGGGCGTTTCGCCTATACTGCCGTCCCGGATTGAGCTCTGGCCCCACGAGATCTCCTCGACTATGGCCCGAAGAGAAGATGTTGCTCCGAAAAGCAGAGCGGCCAACTCGGCCCGGGACTGCACCGGCGGAGGGAACACCACAACAGACCCATCTCGCTTGGTTACCCTCACCGCGGCAAGCTGGAAATCAATCGGTATGTTGCCAGTAGGCGCGATCCCTGATTCCTCATGCTGGTAGGGGTCGGTTAGTGGTGTAAAGAAACTCAAAGGGTCGTCGCTGCTTGGTTGAACCGACTGCGCTCGAGCCCTGCGTCCTGGCATCCTCTTGGGCACTATGAGGACTTCCTTGAACGGGATCTCCGAGTAGATACGCTCGGTCTCCAAGACTGGGCTCTCCTGCGCGGCTGAGAGAGCCGGAAGAAAGCTCGATGCGAGAACGGCTGCAGATAGAAGAGCGAGTCGACGGCGGCGCAAAATAGCGAACATTGGGCGATGCTCTAGGTGTACAAAACCGACGGGCAACAGTGGCTGCAACGTGCGCTGATGCAGTATCTCGAAGTATGGCAGAGCCCTCCGTCAGTGTAACGCCTAAACTGTTCCGGACAGTGCGTGAAGAGCCATAATCACTACCGGGCCGACGGGCCAAAAGCCTTCTGAGGGGGCGCTGAGGGCGGCAATTGTAAGAGAATTGCGTAGGCGCGCCGTAGGCACGGCTATGAGTTGGGCTGCTGAGCGGCTTCTGTCTGGCTTGACTCGATGATGTGTAGGACCACTCGTGCGGGTCACGACCGACGGGGAATGCGAGGCTGCCTGCGTAATGCGCCCCGCGAGCCTGTTTGGCTCATACAGCGATTGCTGACGAGTGGCGGGAGGTGCCTTCCACCTGCTTGACGCTTGTGTTCAGCCACGGAGGTCACGACCATTGGGGCTGCATAAAAGCCATGATCCAACTGAAGATCTACAAACGCAGGTGAGCGCAAAAGCCTGCAAGTGGCTCAGCGCCTCTTGAGCACTGCGACGGTTCGCTTCCCCGCTGACGGCTGCGACAGATCCGCGCCCTCAGACGCGAGCGCCGATGTTAGGTGCGAGTAGCGCTCCGCTGGGATCAGGAAGACAGTCTCTCCCGATGCGAGAGCGCTCTTCAGGTTTCTGAAGGGTGGATGCGTTGAGGTGAAGCTGCCGTCGGCTAAGCCGTTGCGGTAGCCGCTGTCGCCGACTTGGCCTTTCTGTCCCGAGCTGCGCAGCCGCTCCATGAGGCCAATCCGGATCCGCGATTCCTCGCC
Source organism: Deltaproteobacteria bacterium (assembly GCA_947491545.1). Classification (GTDB taxonomy): domain Bacteria; phylum Bdellovibrionota_C; class UBA2361; order UBA2361; family OMII01; genus OMII01. Next base: position 14,498 of record CANLJX010000052.1, on the reverse strand, counting down.
CGGCGGCAGGTCGGCAACCACAAAGAGCGTTCCTTGCTCCTCGTTGAGCAGCTTCTGGATGCTCTGCACCTCAGGCTCTTCATCTGTGGTGTGCTGCAGCGCTTCCAGCCAACGTGGCGCCAGGGCGCAAGGGAGGAGGACTGCGGCTAGCACCGCCGCGGTTCCAAAAGCCCTCCCTGAGCGCTGCATGGAACCAAGCCACTCGGTCACCCCGAGCGCTGTCCATACAACGAGAGGCACAATCAGGAAGAACTGTCGGTGCACGTCGATGCGGTTGGTAAGCAGCAGCGCGCCGGTGTTGAGACCGAACCATCCCAGCAGAGCGAAGCTTGGCCAGAAGGGGCGTGTGCGGAGGCTCTTGAAGAGCCCTAAGAAGAGAAATGGGAGCGATAAGCACCCAAGGAGTGTCATTCCGAGGGGGCGATCAACGAACGGCCCTCCCACCGGGACATCATCCGCGACTGCTGACCAGTGCGAGATGCCACGCGCGAGCTGCTTGCCGGTCACTTCACGGATCAGGGCCCAGGCTAACTGCACACGCTCCACGCTTGAGGGGTTGCGGTTTGAGAGCAGCGGGGCGACCTCTGTTTGCTCAAGCTCAAGCGGAAAGCCGCCTTCAGTCACCATGTAGAAGAACTGCTCGCTCCGAGCCTGAAAGAGCGCTGAGAGCGAGTCCATGGAAGCTTGCCAGGCGACGATTCCTGCCAGCACTGCCGCGAAGGTGCCTGCGGCCATTGCGCGCTGAGAAACCCTCTGTGAGCGGTTAAGCAGCACCCCAATCAGAGTCGTGGCCGCGAGCGCAACCACCGCCACACGTGCGGCGGCGTACCCTAGAGTCGCTGCATAGAGTGTTGCCGCGCCGAGTGCCGCACAGAGAGCCCCGCCACGTCGCACCAGCCGAGCACAGAGCAGCAGCGCTGCGAGAAGGGCACACAGCGATGCGGCTGATGCGCCAGCGTAGCGGCCGTAGGAGAGCACTACTTCGTTAAACACAAGAAGCGATGCCGCAACGACAGCACACGTCATTCCGTAGGACCGGCGCACGAAGGCAAAGAGCAGCGCCGCCGAGCCGAGAAAGGCGAGCGCAGAGACGATTCGGATCGACCAAAGCGAAGCGAAAATTTTTGTGCAGATCGCCAGCGATGGCAGGCCGAAGACCGCAGAGAGGTGCCCGCCCGCAAGGGGAGCATCGCTCCAGCGCAGGTGCTGCATCAATCGCCTCGAGAAAGGCTCCTCGGAGATGCTCTGCAGCGAGAGCCCGTGGATGTTCTCGTGCTCCCAGAGAAACACCGGACCCGAATCTGCTCCCAGCCTGTAGAGCACGAGAAGCACAGCGGCGATCGCAACTATCGGAAGGTAGCGTTGCGGAAGCCACTCAAGCTCAGTCGCCCTATCCTGCTTGGCACTGCCTAGAGAGGCTGCAAAAGCGAGGGCTGCCCCGACAACAAACAGTGCTACGGCACCCGAGGGTGGCGAGACAAGAGCAGCCGAGCCGCAGGCCACCGACGCGCAGGTGAGCGTTGCACGGTGCTGACGGCGCAAGAGCGCAGACAGCGCGCCTAGGGCGGAGAATACGAGTGCAGCAGTGACGAGCCAGGGAGTAGGGATAATCATGCTGGAAGGCACGATAGCACTGGCAAAAGCGCGGCGGTACCGGTCTTGCGTGCTAGTTCGTGGCTAAAGAATCGGCGAGAACAGCCGAGCAAACCTGCTACCGAGCCGCTTCCAGAGGGGAAAGTCACTCATGCGCTCGTTCGAGACGTCTGTGGCACTCGCCATGTCGCGCTCCAGCATCTCTGCAACTTGTTGGTTGAAGCCTCGGTCAGCAACCAGCGAAGTAGCCTCGAAATTTAGGCGGAAGGATCGATTGTCGAAGTTCGCGCTGCCGACTGCGGCGTAGAGGTCGTCTAGCACGAGCACCTTCTGGTGCAGGAAGCCGTCGGTGTAGCGGTACGCTTTCACCCCCGTTGTTGCGGCTGCCGGCACGAAGAAGAACGAGGCGAGCCAGACGAGCATATGGTCACGTTTAGCCGGCACCAGGACCCGTACGTCGACCCCTCGCATAGCAGCAAGCTGCAGCGCGCACAGCAGAGCGTCGTCAGGAATAAAGTACGGAGTGGCGATCCAGATGCGCGAGCGGGCAGAGCTGATGGCGTGCAGGAAGAAGAGAGTGCAGGCGTCGAGGTCGCTCGCCGGGCCAAAGGCGAGGGTGAGCATGGTAATATCACCTGCAGGCACTGGAGCGCTCAGGCTTATATTGGGTGGTGCTCCGGTCGCCCATACCCAGTCAGCAAAGAAGATTCGCTTTAGGTGCAGCGCGGCCGGGCCAGAGATACGGATGTGGGTGTCGCGCCAGTGGCCAAACTCGGTGCTGCGGCCGACGTACTCGTCGCCGACGTTGTGCCCGCCGATGAAGCCTACCTGGCCGTCTACAACGACGATCTTTCGGTGGTTGCGAAAGTTAATCTGGAAGAAATTGCGCAAGCCCCCGCGCCTTGTGCCGAAGGAGCGAACTTCGATTCCGGCGTCGGCGAACGTACCCAGAAACTTGCGCGAGAGACGATGCGTGCCGACTTCGTCGTAGAGCACCCGCACCGAGACCCCCCGCTCGGCGGCAGCGACGAGGCGCTGCTGGAGCTCAAGGCCGAGCTCGTCTTCTTTGATGATGAAGAACTCCATCAAGATGAACGAGGATGCTCGGTCGACCTCAGCGAATATCGCGTCGAACGTTGCCTGTCCGTCTACCAGCAGTGTCACCTCGTTGCCGCCGAGAAACTCAGCGTTGGCGATCTTTGAGAACGCATCTCTCCGAGCAGGGTCGGGATCCTCGGGCATCTTGGTGCTGCCAAGAAGCTGCTGACGGTACCACTCTAGGTCCCGATTCTGGTGCTCGACTACCCGAGCAATACGCTCCCTGTATCCCTTAAATTTCGAGCGCCCGAAGATCATGTAGATCGGGAGGCCTAAGTACGGGAACACCACAAGAAAGAGGCACCAGGCGATTGCGCCCTGGGGGCTCCGGGCATACAGGAGCACCTCCGATGCGGCTAAGGCGCCAAGGAGGTGGAGAACGGGAAGGATGGCTGCGGCGAGCTTTAGGAGGGACCAGGATGTCATGGCAACGGGCAGCTTTGCACGCCTCAAGGAAGGTGAGTAGGGGGCAACCCGGCGCGGCAGGCATTCCGGCCCCGCTCAAGAGCGCAGCACAATACTCGTAAAATTCCGCATGAGGTCGGGAGATTACGATCGAGAGGCGAGAACGAGCGTCAGCAGAAAATTTACCGTGCCACGCCGATTATCGTCACATCATCCACGTACCGCTGCGGCTCCGGCGCATCCGGTCGAAGCGTGAGGGTTAGGGTGTGGTCGCCACTTGCAAGCGCTCCGGATTCGAACCATGTCGTGCTCTTGCCGTCTGCCTGGGAGGCATGAGGGGTTAGCTGAAGGGCTCCGTTGTCGATGGACATGTCGACCGGCGCAGTGAAGCTGTCTCGGCCGCGAAGTATCATGAAGGCCTTTGACAGCGGCTTAGCCAGGGAGAATTTGACAGAGATCGGCTCCTGTTGAATCGGCGTCAGCACAAGTCGGTACGTTTGATAGTAGACACGCTCCATAAAAACAGGGCTTGATGAGTCCAAAATGCGCGGGTCAACCGCGGTGACCACAGCAGGCCGCGAGAGATCTCCTCCAGAGTGTCGCATCACCCACATCTGTCCAGGTTCCTGAGAGGTCGTCCAGTTCGTTGCTCCGCTGAACTGTGCTGGTGGCGGCTCATTGCTCATGATTATTGCCGGGACGTTTAGCTGCTCTACGATCATCTTTGCGGCCCCGATGCTCGTCTCACGAATAACCACCACTGGGCGCTCCGCGAGCGAGTCTCGCCCAAGCTTCGGAGGATTCCAGCGCATCATGTTGCCGCTGGTCTCAAGCTTGTCGGTGAAGAAGATTAGGGTGCCGGGCTGCTCTTGGAGCGCGAACGAGCGTGAGAGGGCGAGCTTGTGGTTCTGCGAGAGGAAGCCCTTGAGAGGCTCTACAACGCTGACGAGCGCTGACACGGCTATCAGGGCTGTTATCACAGCAGCTCCACGGATTCGCATCGAACGGAGTAATGAGAAGATCGCCGCCCACAGCGATCCTATTACGAGCGCCTGGGCGGAGTTGATCATGAGCAGGCGGACCCAACCCAAGGGAATTGCGATCGCTGGACCGAAGTAGCTTGCAGCCAGAAGGCCCGTCAGGAGCATGCGGTCCGGTCGAAGCAGATTCCCGACTGCGAGCCCGAAAGCGACGATCAGAGGTACGTAGAGTGTTGATGGCAAGCTGGTAAATGTTTCGCTGTAGGGTCCAAAGGTTGTTTCAACCAAAATCTTGCTGTTCTCTTCGAGGATCCAGAGCGCTTTTTGAATCTGGGTAGGCTTACGAGGGTCCTCGATTGTGAGGTGTGGCAGCACGCCTCCGAAGAGGTGTTCTCCCCGGCCGCGCATCTGGTGGCTGACTTTTTGCCACTCTAAGATCTGGGGAAGAGCCAGCAGCGCTACGAGTGCGGCGCTAGCCGCGAGTTGCCAACTGTTGCGCCGTAGCTCGCTGTTGCGAAGCCAGGTCCAAGCGAACATCAGGCCGGAGGCTGCAACTAAGATCTTTATGTTCGCAATACCGTAGAAGGTAAAGATGAATGCGAGCCCCATCCACAGTGCCCGAATCAGTGTGGGGCGGCGAAGGTACGCCAGCATCGCATCTATGAAAAGCAGCACGAGCAGCGCAGAGAACGAGAGGAACAGCTCAGATCGGGCGTCCCAGATTGTGAGTGGCATGACGGCGTAGGAGACCATCGCCGAGAGTCCGAAAGGCACCCCGCCTAGCCGCTTGCCTACTCGAAACATGACGAGAACGCTCAGCCAGCTAGCGGTGCCGCATGCGAGCCGAGCTGCAAAAACCGACAGGCCTCCACAGGCCAACTGAAACAGGGCGTGCCAGAGGACATACGGCAACGAGTGACCACACTCCTCCTGGGTCATCTCCCGGAAGAGAATGAGATCTTTTAGCAGAACTTCGCCCCTGAGGAGCCTCGCCGCGGCAGATAGGGATTGCGTGCCGTACGAGTTGAGTTCAGCCGGCTGATCGGTGACACGGTACAGCAGAAGGAATCCGCTGAAAGCTGCCACGGCTGTGAACACTAGCCATGCGAAAACCCCCATCTTGGGTTGGCGAGCCGCTCCGGCAGAGTCTCCTGTTGCAGGCACCACCAACAGCTCGCCTTCAGGGACCTTGCGGAAGAGCCAGCCAGTCACCACGGCAACCGCGAACGCGGCCCCCCACAAGATGTACGGGCTTACCGTAGGCTGCGGCAGCCATCCTAGCCGCGCTGACTCCGCGAGTCCCAGGGCCGAGGAGAGAGCGAGGCACTTTGCGGCGGCAGGCTCTTTGCTTCTGCATGCCAGCGCTACAACGAAGAGAAGGGCGGCGAGAGGTATCAGAGCAGAGACAAGGGACCCAAGCGGAAGCGCCTGCGGTGAAAGCTCAGTGGTCAGCCAGACACCGGCAAGAGCTAGTAGGGAAGCGAGGCTGGCGAGACGAAGGATCATGTAGCTCCTCTAGGACGTAGTCCTTGAATTGATTCAGGTTTTATCCCTCTTTGTCAATGGAGGAAAGTCTTTGCGGAGTTTTAGCGTCCGGCCCGTCGAGACGCTATTCGCCTCAAGACAACGAGGCTCTCGCGCGCCTCCGGCGAGCGCAGCACGAGACTCGCAAGAGCATAGACGCTAGCCCCGACAGGAACTCCGATCACTACAGCGGTCGCGGCTGAGACCCCAAAGCTTGTGAGCTGCCCAAGCGCAAGCACCATCAGCAGAGATGCGAAGCTTGCACGCACCGTCGCAAGCCCGAACGAGCGCCACGGGAAGCTTCCGATGCGCCAGGAGAAGAAGCAGAGAACTAGCCCTAGCGAGGCGAAGGCGGCGGCAGAGGAAGCGGCTGCGAGCCCACGGTGACCGATAGCGGCGTGCCAGCCGACTTTTTCGTAGAGAGCTGCTTGCACACCCGCGAGCCAGGCAGGGATAGGCCCTGAAGCGTTCGTGATCTCTCCCATTAAGAGCAGCGACACAATCACAGTGACGAGGAGCGAGCACAGTCCTATGCAAGTCGGAGTAATCGTGTCCTTGCGCGCGATGAAAGCTCTCACGATCATCGAGTGACAGCTCGTTGCCCACAGCCCGAGAGCGAGAGCCTGAAGCGCGTAGCTCGTCATCAAGCTCGACTCATGCGAGAAGGCCCCACGCTCAAAGAGCAGCTCTGTAATCGGGAGCGCGAGTGACCAGATGCCAGCAGCCATCGGAATAATGACGAAGCTCGTATAGCGCAGCGAGTCAGTGAGCTTGCGCTGAAACTCGCCTGTATCCGCCTTGGCATTCGCCGTAGAGAGGGCGGGCAGCAGCACGGAGGCAAGCGCGACCGAAAAGATTCCGATCGGGAATTGTGCAACGCGATCGGCGTAAAAGAGCCAGGAAACACTTCCCTCGGGCAGGAGCGACGCAAGGAGCGTCGCGATAAAGATAGTGATCTGGTATACCGAAGCCCCGAGCGCAGCGGGGATCATCAAGCGAATTACCTCAAAAACATCCCGCCCAAACACGGCGAAAGAAGGGGCCAGCGAGAGACCGGCACGCATGCATGCAGGAACCTGGGCGAGGACCTGAGCCACGCCGCCAATTAGCACAGAGTATGAGAGCACGTAGGTTGCAGACTCCTGATCGAGCAGCATTGCTGCCGTTGCTCCGCCGATGAGCACCAGGTTCATAATCACCTGCGCCCAAGCCGAGGCACCAAAGATGTGCAGTGAGTTTAGCGCTGAGTTGATCATGGCGATCACGCTCACGCAGGCGATGTAAGGCATCATTACCTGCGTCAGCTTGATGCACAGCGCAAATTTCTCTGACTGCTCTGAGAACCCGGGCGCCAGAAAGTCGACAACCTCCGGGGCATACCAGATGCCAGCGACGCTGAGCGGAATGGTAAGCCCGAGCAGGAAGCCCAGCACCCGTCGGAATGAGCCGACCGCCTCCTCCTTGCTGCGAGCGAGGGTTGAGGAGAATACCGGCACGAAAGCGGAGGTCAGGGCTCCTTCGGCCACGAAGCTCCTCAAAAGGTTTGGGATTCGGAACGCCACAAAGAAGGCATCAGCGAAGAGCGATGCACCGAGCAGCTTGGCGACGAGCAGATCGCGCAGAAAGCCGAGGAATCGGCTGAGCAGGGTGAGCAGAGAGACTATGGCGGTTCCACGAAGAAGCACGGGGGCTCCGAGAAGTAGTAGCTCTGTATGTATGACACGTTGCGGGGAGTTGGGCGAGATGGCGCTGTGTCAGCCCACTAACCGTCAGGCCTATCGGGCAGCCCGACCGGCAGCGGGAACGGCACCGGCAACGGTTCCGGCACCGGCTCCGAATAGGAGACATGAAAGTTTGCGAAGGAATTACGGAGATTGAGTCGTGGATTCTGCGAGCTGCTGAACTTGCTTGAAGGTTCGGAACCGGAACCGGAACCGGAACCGGAGCCGAGACCGTTGCCGTTGCCGATGCTGGTACCGGTCCGTAGCCTGGGCCGCAGGACTATCCGGCAGCGGGAACGGCACCGGCTCCTGCGCATAATCAAGAAATGTCCGGTAATTGCCCCGCACATGTCCGTGAAAAAGGGGACGGACGAGGACGAGGAATCTGGTGCAAGTGCAGGATAATGAGAAAGAGGAAGACGAGGACAAGGATGAGGAGGAGCACGGCCGGCTAGTAACTCCTTCGGGACATAACACCTTTTCTCCAGAGCAGAGCTGAGACCGTTGCCGGCATCGAGATTGCCGATGCGGTTGTGGCGCTATTCCTAGCGGATCATGAAGCTGCGGGCTACTCGGTACAGGTCAGACGACAGGTCAACGCCTCGAGACTTGATGATGCCGTCAGCTCCCGCCATTGAGTCGAGGGGGATGAAGCCCAGCTTGTCGAAGTCTCGGGTAACCATGATGCCACTGTTGCCGCCGAGCAGGTGTTGGACCGCGCCGTAGCCTAGGAATTTGGTGTACTCGATGTCAAAGGAGATCGGATCACAGCAGCGCAGCTCGTAGCCGATGTTCTTCGTGATCAGGTGCACGTCGAGCTTGGCGCTCTTGAGCATGTCTTTCAGGGGCGGAATGAGCACGTCGCCGAGCTCCACCTGTGAGTATCGGATGCGGCCCATGTCGTCGCGGACAGCGCGCTGCAGCACCTCGCTCTGGCTGGTGTTGAGGCAGTCGAGGATCCCTTCAGCGAGCACGATAACGCCGTAGTTTTTCCGCATCGCCAGCCGCTTGCGGATCGTGGAGAAAAGGATCGCAGCGATATCTGAAGGGGTGGGCGCGAAGCCGTGAAACTCCTCTGGGATGAGCGACGAGGTTGCTCCAGCAGAAAGTCCGATGCCGAGCGCCAAGAAGCCGGCCTTGCGGCCCATCGTAGTGGCCAAGAACCAGCGTCGGCAGGTTTTTGCGTCTTCGCGCAGCGTCTCGACGATCTTCGTGCCCTGGTGCAGAGCCGTCTCGAAGCCGAACGAGGGGTACTTGTTGGGAAGGATCAGGTCGTTGTCGATCGTCTTGGGTACGTGCACTACCGAGATGTCGGGGAAGAGGTGCGAGATCTTTAGGCTTAAGTACGCAGAGCCCTCGCCGCCGATCACGATCAGCTTGTCGATGTTGTTCTGGCGCAGCCCGGCTATCAGCTTGTCGAGGTGCTCCTTGTCTTTGAGCGGGTTAAAGCGAGATGTTCCGAGGATCGATCCGCCCTTGTTGTAGATATTTCCGACCATGTCAGAGGTAAGGTCCACCACTGCGCCCGGCTCGCCGGTAGTCAGATCGCGGAAGCCGTTCACGAGCCCCTTTACGTGGTAGCCACGGTTGAAGGCCTCAAGCGAGGCAGCACTGATGACCGAATTGATGCCGGGAGCAGGACCTCCGCTCACTACGATCCCGAAGCACTTTCTGGACGAATCGGCTGATGATGACATGGCTGCAACTTCTCTGAATTCGCCCGCTCTGCCTTGGTAGACGAAGAGCGGCAGCTGTTATCCTTGATGACCGCGGGAGGGTACCACATTAGAAGATAGCGGCAAACAAATGGGGCTTTTTCCGCGGGTAAGCGCCTGTTGTTATTCTACTTTGGCCGCTTAGCTTCGGAGTTTTCTCCGGCGCAGACTCTCATCGGGCACGGTCCCAAGTGCACGAGCACCTTCACGCAGAAATGATGTGTCCTCCTGTGTGGCAAAAAAAAAGGGGGCGGAAATCCGCCCCCTTTCAAGCGCTGAATAGCGCGTTGCTTTACTTGGCCGAGGCCTTGTTCAGCAAGCGATCGACGATCTTCTTGAAGTTTTCGACCGGCTGAGCACCTTCGACCTGGACTCCTCCCACGAAGAATCCTGGCGTGCCCTCGATGCCGTTCTGCTGTCCGAGCTCGTAGTCTGCCTGGACTGCCTTGTCAGCCGCGTCCGAGTTTCGGTCAGCCTCAAACTTCTTGAGGTCAAGCCCGAGCTTCGTTGCGGTGGCTGTGTAGAAGGCGTCGCCGAGCTGGTTCTGGTTCTCGAAGAGCTCGTTGTGGAACTCCCAGAACTTCCCCTGCTGCTGCGCGGCCCACGACGCCTTCGCTGCCGGAACAGCCTGCTGGTGGAACGGGAGCGGGTAGTGCTTGAACACAACCTTCACATCCTTCGGGTACGCCTTGAGAACCTCTTCCATCGTCTGGTAGCCACGCTTACAGAATGGGCACTGGAAGTCGGAGAACTCAAGGATCGTTACCTTGGCGTCCTTCGGGCCCTTTACGGGGGACGTGCCTGGGTCGATCTTGACCGGGTTCTTGAACTGCTCTTCGAAGGCCTTCGCCTTATCTTCCTGCTGCTTGCGAGCGCTCTCGACCTGCTTCTTCTGGAAGTAGCGCTCAACGGTGCTACTTACTTTCTCAGCACCCGAGTCGCTTGCGAGGTACTTGTCGATCGCTGCTGAAAAATCCTTGTCAGAGATCTCGGCGCTTGCCGGTCCACAGAACACAAGCGCGCTGGCTGCGAACGCAATCAGCGAAAAGGAAGAGAGGGTTCTAATCTTCATTTGATTATCTCACGTATGTACAGTTGTCCGGGTGGCGCGGTTGGCGCACGCGAGGAACCCTCTGACAACAGAATGGGGTGGCTTCGCGCGCGGCACATGTGCCCACTCGCACAGGTGGAATAACAGAAAAGGCAGGCACCCACAAATACTATTGAACGGGCGAAAAGCCCCTGCAGAAGCGCGCTCAATGCGCTCCAACAAGCTTCTGGCTAAATGGCTACTGTTCGGGTATTCAGAGCAGCCGAAACCGGGGTGTTCGAACCTCTCTGTGAGGAGAGCACCCTGAACACCACGAGGTAGCTTATGGAGAGAAATATGCTTTTATCTATTATTGCCGTTGCGGGCGTGTTCCTTGGCCTCGCATCGGTTGCAGCAGCCGCCGACCTGACTGCTGAGATTAAGACCAACAAGGGCACGATTGAGGTAGCCCTTACTCCGGATAAGACTCCGATCACGGTTGCCAACTTCGTTAACCTCGCCCAAAAGGGCTTTTATAACGGCGTTTCGTTTCATCGCGTGATCCCTGATTTCATGGTTCAGGGCGGCGACCCGACCGGGACCGGTGCCGGCGGACCAGGCTACCGCTTCGAAGATGAGTTCGACCCGTCTCTCCGGCACACAGGGCCGGGCGTGCTCTCGATGGCTAACGCGGGACCAGGCACTAACGGCAGCCAGTTCTTCATCACGCACGTGGCGACGCCGTGGCTAGACGGCAAGCACTCGGTGTTTGGCCGCGTGATCAAGGGCCAGGAGGTTGTTGACGCAATCAAGCAGGGTGACAAGATCGAGTCCGTCACCATTAAGGGCGACACCACAGCGCTCTTCAACGAGCCAGCCGTCAAGGCGAAGCTCGTTGCGTGGAACGAGGTGTTGAGCAAGAAGCAGAAGGCGTAGCAGTTCTCTTCTCTCAAAACTGAAAGGCGCGGCAGTCAGTGCTACTGACTGACGCGCCTTTTTTTTGCCCTGAGCGCTATTTCGCACTCAGCGGCCTACTCTCGTGTACGCGCACGTACCCCTCCGTCACCGCAATCAACCCAACCGCTACGCTGCTCGCTTCAGAGCAGCGATGCGCTGCTCTAGTGGTGGGTGCGAAGCGAAGAAGCGGCCGACTCCGCCGGCGATCTTGAGCGTTGCTAAAGCCGGCTCCTGATCGTACCTGCGGGTGTTCATCGAAAGCCGCTGCAGCGCCGCTATCATGTCCTGCCTACCGGCGTACTTTGCGCCACCTGCGTCTGCGCGGAACTCGCGGTGCCGCGAAAACGCTGCTACGACCACCATGCCGAGGATGCCGAGGATAATTTCAAGCAACATGGTGACAGCGAACTGGATACCCGGGCGGCTCTCTTCGCGCGAGTTCTGCGCGATCGCCCAAGCGATAACGCGCGCGAAGAACATAACGAACGAGTTCACGACTCCCTGCAGGAGGGTCATAGTAACCATGTCGCCGTTGGCGATATGGGCGATCTCGTGAGCAGCGACGCCTTCAATCTCGTTCTGCTCCATCGAGCGCAAGAGACCGGTGGAGAAGGCGACGAGCGAGTTGCGCTTTGATGGTCCTGTGGCGAAGGCGTTCACCTCTGGGCTATCCCAGATGCCGACTTCGGGAACCTTGGGCAGCCCAGCTTTGCGCGAGAGCTGCTCAACCATCGAAACCAGCCAGCCGAACTCGGCCGAGCGGCGGTCGATGACGTGCACCCCCATCATCCACTTCGCGCTCACCTTGGAGAGCAGAAGCGAGATAAAGGCTCCAACCATGCCCCAGATAAAGCAGAATACTGCGAGGTCCTGGAGGTTGTAGCCGTACCCGGACCGAGCCATGTAGTGGTTCACGCCGAGAATGCTCAAGAGGACGTTGATCGTGATGACGATCAGGAGGTTGGTGATAAGGAAGAGGAATATGCGTTTCATCGATGTCGCCTAAACGTAGTTATACCGGCTGAGATGTCGTCCCGCCGCAAGTATTCAATACCGCTTGGGGAATCCCAAGGCTAGTCTTGAAGCATCTTCTGTTAGTAAGCATGTTTAGGCCACAAATCAATTGGAAACGGAATGACCATGAAACTGTTGCGTGAGCTGTCAGAGGCTGCCGGAGTCCCGGGGCGAGAGGAGAATATCCGGAACATCGTCATGCGCGAGCTGAAAGGGCACGTGGACTCGATGACAGTGGACGCCATGGGGAACCTGATCGCCTTCCGCCGCGGCACTGCCAAAGAGCGGCAGCGGGTCATGTTTGCGGCGCACATGGACGAGATCGGCTTCTACGTGAGCTACATCGACGACGCAGGCTTTATCCGGCTGCAAGAGGTCGGGGGGTTCGACACTAGGAACCTCTTCGCGCGCCGGGTAATCGTGCACACAAAAGGGGGCGCCCTGCGAGGCGTGCTCAACGCCACAGGGAAGGCGTTGCACATATCGACGCCAGAAGAGCGCCGCGCCTACAAGGAGGTCTCTGATTTCGTTGTTGATCTCGGCCTGCCTGCAAAGGATGTGAAGAAGCGGGTGGAGGTCGGCGATATGGTGACGCTCGATGCGCCATTCGTGGAATTCGGCCAGCTCGCGAGCGGCAAGTGTCTCGATAACCGGGTGCAGGTCTACATCGGTATTCGAGCTATGCAGGCGCTCAAAAAGAGGCCCAAGAACGACGTGTACGGCGTGTTCACTGTCCAGGAAGAGGTCGGCCTGCGTGGCGCGTTCACTAGCACCTACGGCGTGGAGCCGCATGTAGGCATCTGTCTCGACACGACCATCGCCTCCGATATTCCGGGAACTCCGGGCGAGCTGCGAGTCACAAGCCTCGGCAAAGGCGTCGGCATCAAGGTGCTCGACGGGAGTGTCATCTCGGATCGAGCGTTGGTAGATCGCTGCGTGGCGCTCGCCAAGCGCAGCAAGATAACCTACCAGCTAGAGATCCTGCCGCGAGGCGGAACTGATGCCGGGGCGATGCAGCGTTCTCGCAGTGGAGTAAGGACTATTACGCTCTCAGTGCCGACTCGCTACATCCACACGGTGACAGAGACCGTTCACAAGAAGGACGTTGCAGCTACTGAGGCTCTGCTAAAGAAGCTCCTGTCCGAGTAGGGGGTGGAAGGTGTTTTTTGCCCCAGTTGTAGGAGGCTCAGAGGAGTTGAAAGCTCTTAAGGTGCCCTAGTTGTCTAAGATCCTTAGTTTTTTTGGCTTGCGACTGAGCTTTCAATCAGTTAGTGCTAACTGGCAAGAAGTATCATCTTAACGATTTAGACGAACGCAGGTAAGCCAAGGAAGGCGAACAGATCATGTTAATTCTGACACGGAAGCCAGGCGAGAGTCTCTACATCGGTGACGAAGTGGTTGTCACCGTTGTCGAGATTAAGGGCAATCAGGTTCGAGTGGGGATAAAGGCCCCGCCAGAGAAGAGGATTTACCGCGAAGAGATCTACATGCAGATCCTTGAAGAAAACAGGAAGGCTGCTGAAGGTGATGTGAGCGGAAGTGCCCTTGATCAGTTGAGTGGCGGATGGAGCGCCGGTTCGCGCGAAGCGGGAGCTGAAACGAAAGGCCCGCGCGCAACGAAGATGGCGACGAGCAGTTTTAGAGGCAAGAAGGCGTCCCCCGGCACGGGTGTTACCCAGTCCGGCATGCGCGGCTCTCCTCAGAGTGAGGGAGGCAAGGAGTGATGAGCGAGGAGTCTCAGAAAAACGAAGAGCTGGTGACGTTCCAGAGCTCCCGATTTGGCGAGATGCAGGTTCCTGCCTCAAGCCTCATCGATGTCCCTGCCGGCATCATCGGATTCCCGCACGCGACGCGCTACGTGATGCTTGAGCACAAGTATCCTGTTTCCTGGCTGCACGCAGTTGATGACCCTAACCTCGCATTCGTGGTTATCGACGGGTTCGAGATCGGGCAGCAGTTTGAGTTTAAGCCGCCGCTCAACGACAAAGAATGCGACTTTAAGGAAGACGACGAGTTTGCAATCCTGATAGTGGTCACCGTGCGGCCTGATCCGCGCCTCACCACGGCAAACCTCAAAGCGCCGATCTTCGTTAACATGCGAAACAGGTGCGGTGTCCAGGTAATCTTCGATGATCCACGCTACTCGACCCGCTTCCCGCTTGGCTCTCAGGAGCCTGAGAAGGCCTCAAGCGAAGAGTCGAAGGAAGGCTCCGAGCAGCCGCAGGGCCAGCTGAAAACGAGCGACGCTGGGAAGTAACTCAACCGCTTTGTGTTAACAATCAAAAGCACAGCGAGCGTAACGCTGAGGAAGTGCTCTATGCTCTCGCCTGGGCAGTGAGCGCAGGAACAAAAGGCAGAGCAGTAAAGGGGGCAGAGAGGAAGGGGGCACAAAGAGAGCGGCGAGGGCGGCGAGGGGGCCAAAAGGACCACCCAAGCTGCCCTCGCCGCTCTCTTTGTGAAA
>CANLJX010000051.1 GCA_947491545.1 Deltaproteobacteria bacterium | reverse complement strand
CTGCGGCATCTCGTCGTAGCGAGAGCCTCTCCTCATGCGGGTAGCCCCATCGTCTTTTAGGTTTCAGCGCCGGTCAGCTTTCGTATCCTTCGAGGGTATAAATGGGTGCGGCAAGACGACTCTCATGCGAACGCTTGCGGCCGTACTGCGCGAGCGTTCACAGACAGTCGTAGAGACTAGAGAGCCAGGGGGCACTCCGCTCGGAGAGGAGATCCGGAAGCTACTGCTTGAGTGGCCAGGCGAGAAAAAGTCGGAAAGAACGGAGCTTCTCTTGTTCGCGGCTGCTCGGGCCGAGCATGTCGATAAAGTTATTCGTCCGGCTCTCACGGCGGGCTCATGGGTGCTGTGCGACCGCTTCCTGCACTCAAGTGTCGCCTTTCAGGGATATGGTCGGGGAATCAGCCTCGATCTGATCGACCAGGCGAATAACTTCGCCGTGCAGGGAACTCTCCCCGACTTGGTCTTCTTGCTCGACATCGACCCTCAGACGGCTCTGCGCCGCATCGCCTCGCGCAAGAATGGAGAGGCTGACTCTTTTGAGACCGAGGAGCTTAGTTTCCATGAGCGTATTCGCCAGGGGTTCCTGGCATGCGCTGACAGCTCCAGCGCGCCGTTCGTCGTGCTCGACGGTTCGCTCTCTCCAGGCGAGCTGGTTACAGCAGCCTCCCTGGTGCTTGGCCTGTAGCCGCAATCAAGCACCCAAAGACAACCCATTTCCCTTCCTTCTCTGACAGATTCCTCTTATTGTACCCGAATGGAGAAACTCCTCGGCCACGAGAAACAGCGAACGGCTCTCGCGGAACTTGCAGTGCAACAGCGCTTGCCAAGCTCGCTGCTCTTTGCCGGCATCGAGGGGATCGGCAAGAGGCTGGCCGCCCAGGAGCTGGCGGCGCAGCTCCTGTGTGCCGAGCAGCCATGCGGCCCCCAAGGTGGTTGTGGGAGCTGCAAGAGCTGTGTGCTCCTCCGCTCAGGCAATCATCCTGATTTCCTCTCGCTGTCGTTCGGAGTAGACGGCGCAACAGTTGATGATCTGCGAGCTGCGCTCGACCGGCTTAGCCTTAAGGCATTCATGGGTGGGCGCAAGGTCGCTATCCTCGACTCCGCGGACCACATCACGGCTGTGGGGGCAAACACGCTGCTCAAGTCCCTAGAAGAGCCCAGGCCCGAGACATTCTTTATTCTAGTCGTGTCGAATCCTTCCAGGCTCCCGCAGACAGTGCTCTCTCGCTGCCAGCGCTGGTTCTTTGACCGTCTGACGCCAGAGACAATCCGAAGCATACTCACCGCGCGTGGCGAGCCTGCTGCCGGTGACGCCGCGGCCATCTTGGCGGATGGCACCCTCAGCGGCATCGAAACTGTTCGCGCGCGAGCTGATGCACTGAGTGAGGTTCGCTCAGTCGTGGAGGCTGCGTTCCAAGGTGACGAGAGAATTGTAGGTCGAGCGGCTCAAGAATGGGGCAGTGACAAGGAGGGCATGCGTGAGCGACTGGCATTCCTGCGCGCGTGCATCCGACAGAAACTCCTTCAATCAGCATCAGACCCTGATGCCGCATCGGTCTGGGCTGTGGCGCTTCAGAACTCTCTCGATGGCGAGTACATGGGGCTTGAGCGCCACACGAATCCGACCCTCGTTATCCTGGATGTCCTTCGTAGCTGCAATCGATCACTTGCCAAGCGGTACCAGGAGCTGCCTGTCGGCTCCCCTGCCCTCGCGGAGCGTCTCCAGGAGCGGTAGGGGCCTGTTTAAGCTCAGCCTTGGCGGTGGCAGCCAGCGGTATGGACATACGCCCCCGATTCACAGACACTCCGGGGCACGTTTTTACGAGGAGAGCCATGAACGCTGACAGCACACCCATTCCGACCGAGACCCAGGCCCAACCGGCAACCATTGCACCCGCTCCTGTTGCTGTCGACGACGAGATCGACATCGACCTCTTCGCCAAGATAAAGCTCCGCACAGCAACTATTGAGAGCGTCGAGGCAGTTCCAAAATCAAAGAAGCTCTACTGCATCCAGCTCGATGTCGGAGAGCTTGGCAAGCGGCAGATAGTGTCAGGAATCGCGCAGCACTACACTCCAGAGCAGCTCGTTGGCCGGCAGATTGTGATCGTTGCGAACCTCAAGCCAGCAAAGCTCATGGGTGTTGAGAGCCGAGGAATGCTCCTCGCTGCTTCCACCGAGGGTGATGGCACGCTAGCTCTCCTCGCTCCGGATAAGGAGATCGCTGCGGGTTCCCGCGTTCGGTAACGCTCCTCAGTTTTCAGGCATCGGCATGGCACTTCCTGAACTGATCGATTCTCACGCACACCTGGATGCCGACGTGTTTGATCAGGATAGAGACGAATGCGTCCGACGAGCCAACGTGGCTGGCGTAACTCGCATCCTTACCGTGGGGGCCGGCTACGGCGCCGAATCTGCTCGACGCGCGATTGCGCTCGCTGAGCGCCACGACTGCGTTTGGGCAAGCATCGGCGTACATCCTCACGACGCAAAGCTCGGTGTTGAAGTCGAAGAGCTCCGCGCCCTGGCGCAACACTCTAAGGTAGTTGCCATTGGCGAGACCGGCCTTGATTTCTGCAAGGAGCTGTCGCCAAGAGCAGATCAATTCGAGGCTTTCGAGCGTCAGGTCGTCTTGGCGCTCGAAGTGAGAAAACCCCTCATCATCCACTCTCGTGACGCCGGCAACGATTGCCTGGCGCTACTGCAGCGCATGGGTGCGGCGGCTGTGGGAGGCGTGTTCCACTGTTACGCTGAGGATGCCGCATTCGCCGGCAAGCTACGGGAGATTAACTTTCGGGTCTCGTTTCCTGGCACCTTAACCTTCAAGAAAGCTGAGATTGTGCGCGCTGTCTGCAAGGATATTCCTCTCGACCAGATTCTGGTCGAGACAGACTCGCCGTACATGGCCCCTGAGCCCCATCGTGGGAAGCGCTGCGAACCGGCATTCGTGGCTCTCACAGCCGCACACCTCGCCCAGGTGAAGGGGTTGCCGTTAGAAGATGTAGCGGCGATAACTACGGCTAACACGCTCAAGCTTTTTTCAAACATGAGGTGACCGATGGCCCAGCAGCCGCCTACTGTCCTCTCCGAGCTTTCGGCTCATGTCGCAACCATCACGATCAATCGACCCGAGAGCCGGAACTGCCTTACGCTTGAAACGATCCGGTCCCTCATCGTCGAATTCACGAGTATCAAGGTCAACCAAGGTGTCCGGTGTGTTGTGCTGCGTGGCGCCGGCTCAGAGGCTTTCTGCGCGGGTGCGGACTTGCGCGAACTGCTCGACAACCCGACGCCCGATGCTCGGCGCAGCCTGTTCGGCTCCGTTGCATCCCTGATTGAGGCTATCCACCGCTGCCCGGTGCCGGTCATCGCGGCTGTACATGGCTTCGCCCTTGCTGGCGGCTGCGGCCTCGCCGCAGCGTGCGACATCACGCTCGCCTCGGAGGAGGCCGTCTTTGGGCTCCCAGAGGTTGGCATCGGGCTTGCGCCAATGGTTGTTATGGCTCCGATCAGCAGGGCTTTAGGACAGAAGGCTCTCTCGTCGCTCGTGTTGACTGGGGAGCGCCTCTCGGCAGCTCAAGCGCTGAAAGCGGGCCTCATCACTCGCGTTGTGCCCAAATCTAGCCTCGAAAGCGAGACGACGAAGCTGTGCGCGGAGCTGTGCCGCCAGAGCCCAGAAGCGCTCAAGGCCTCCAAGTCAGCAATCATCGAAGTCGCCGAGCGAGATTACTTCCCCTTCTTGCACGAGCTGGCTGACAGGAGTGCCTTGCTGAGCCTCGGGCCAGATGCCTCAGAGGGGCTCCAGGCTTTCACTGAGAAGAGAGCGCCCTCGTGGCGGGTTTAGGGAGCTAGAGGATGAAGATCGGCCGCTACACGGTTACCCCCATCCAGTTCGCCTCGTTCCGCCTCGATGGGGGCTGCATGTTCGGGTCTGTTCCGAAAAATCTGTGGAGCAAGGGAATTCCGGCAGATTCCGAGAACTGCATTCCGCTCGTGTGCCGCAGCTTGGTTCTGCAAGACGGCTCGCGCACCTTTCTGATCGATGTAGGCATCGGCGATAAGTGGAGCGAGAAACAGCGGGCGATCTACGGAATTGACCTAAACAGCGAACTGCAAGATGGCTACAAGCCTTCAACTGTCACGGACGTCATTCTCACCCATCTCCACTTTGACCACGCCGGGGGCATCTCCTACCGTGACACAGCCGGTGCACTCCGGCTCCGCTACCCGAGCGCTACAGTGCACCTTCAGGCTGCAAACTGGCAGCAGGCGCAGAATCCGACGCCGAAGGATCGAGCAAGCTACCTTGCGGAGAATATCGACCCACTGAAAGAGGCCAAGCTGATGTTGTGTAACGGGGTGGTCGAGATAGCCCCCGACATCGTTGTGCACCGGGTAGATGGCCACACTCCCGGGCAGCAGTGGATTGAGATTCGAGGCGATGCAGCTCCGCTCTTCTTTGCAACAGATCTCATCCCAACATCACACCACCTGCCGCTTGCTTTCCACATGGGCTACGACGTGTGTGCCGAGACGCTGCTCAAGGAGAAGCTCCATTTCCTCGAGCGCGCAGTCGCGGAAAACGCCTTGGTTGTGTTCCAGCACGATGCAGCAACTGAAGCGGCGCGTGTTGGGATTAACGAGCGTGGACAGTTTGGGGTTCGGGAAAAAGTGCCCCTCTCCTCGTAACGGTCGCAGGGAGCCATGCGTTTGCCGCGCGCATGGGTCGGGCGTCTTATTTACCTTCGGCCACGCCGCGAGATCGCCCCATAACCGCTCGCCAAGAACGTAAAGGTAGCTCCAAAGAGCGGCCGCAGTGCGGTAATCCGGATTAGCATCTCATGGCCTGGGATGTGGGCTACGTCCCGCACTTCCTTGAAACGACGAAACAGCCACGCAACCGCAACGATTCGCAGCACTGCGGATAGGACGAAGAGCGCCAGGAACCGGGACGGCTCGACTAGCCAAGCCAACGATTCACTCCATGAGAACGGCATCGAAGTCGCCAGAACGCCTCCTAAGAGGGAGCCGCACAGCACGAAGAGCCCATTGATAATCGACTGGTAGGCGATGCAGCGAGCGCGCTTCTGGGGCGTCACTGCGTCGAAGACGAAGTTGGCAGCCGCCAAGTTGAAGCCTGCCCAGAAGATCCCGCTGTAGAGCTGAATCATCAGCACAAACCAGAGCTTCGAGGAGAGCAGCCACAACATCGGGTTGATAGAGACGAGCGTGCCGCACACCAGCATGATTCGGCGGTTGCCGAACTGGTCGCTAATCGCGCCCCAGCTCCGCATCACCACGAACTGCGCCAGCACGACTGCTGACACAACTAGGGTATACTCATGGTAGGAGAAGTGGAGGTCTTGAAGCATGTACATCGCAAAGTACGGCCCCGAGATCGCAGTGGCGAAGTTCATGAACGAGGCGAACACGACGAACTTTACAAAGTTAGACTGCCTCGCCCGCGAGATAAATTGCCAGAAAGAAAACTTCGACTCCTGTGGCACGTGAAGCTGAGGGTCAGAGACTAAGCCCATCGGCAGAGAGGATACGAATCTCGCAAACGCCGCTACGATGACGATGCCGCAGTAGCCCCACGCAGTCATCCCAAGCGCTGTGCTCTGGTGCAGTACTTGGCCACCGACCAAAACGGCGCCAAATGTCAGAATCGCCATCCACTTGTTGCGGTAGCCGAAAAACTCGCCCCTCGACGCGGGGGGTATGATATCCCCTGCTAAGCTGTTCCATATCGGTGCAATCAACCCGATAGTGATGTGGTAGATCGTCACCAGGGCGATAAGGAGCGCAGGCGCCAGCCATCCTTGCCCCAGCAGCACGGGCAAAGCGGCGATCGGGAGGCACACGTATGCCTGCGCGCGGATTAGCGACAGAACCGTCGCGCGGCGGCTTGAGGATCGCTCTGACAGCCGCATGCCAAGAACTTGAAAGATTGCCCCTAGGAACGGTGGAAGCGTCGCTAGCGCGCCGATCTGAAGTGGAGTAGCACCTAGGAAAACGCCGAGCGGAGAGAAGTAGGTCTCAGCAGCGCCAATCTTAACGGCGTCGCAAGCGCCTTCTTTAACGAGGCTCTTTGATGATTGTGTCTCGAGAAAACTCACAACTGGGACCTTGCTGACTGAGATGGATTACTGGGTTCGCCCAGCATACCCGCTCTAGCCGAGTTTCAGAAACCGAGAAGCCCTCAGAATTCCGATTATGGATAGGCTGTCCTTGATCTCGCCCCGGTCAACCATCTGCAGCGCATCAGAAAACGGCACCCAGCGAACCTGCAGCAGCTCTGTGTCATCCGGTGCCGACTCTCCCTCCTGGAGCTCTCGCGCCAGAAAGAGCTCGCCCCGCTCCGCGGAGAAGCAGTTGCTGAGGTGCACCTCTCCGCCAAGGCGCTCCCAGTGCTGAGCCTCAAGCCCTGTTTCTTCCCGCAACTCCCGCTTAGCCGCATCCAGGCCGCTCTCTCCAACATTTGCGCCACCCTCCGGTATCTCCCAAGAGTACTCCTCGGTCGGATACCGGTACTGGCCAACGAGGCAGATCTCCATCTTCTCTGTAAGCGCCACAACACCGGTGGCGAGACGAGTCTCTATGACCCCGTAGATGCCGCGCGCGCCGTGGGGAGACAACACTTGGTCCTCTCGGACCGTTAACCAAGGATTCCGGTACACCAGCCTGGAGCTGAGCCTCGCCCAGGGATTATGCTCTGACATTTGCTTCCTTTCGAATCGAGGCTGCCGCCCTACTCCATCCCCGCTTGGAACGCGCTCCACAGGGGATTGCCGAGCTCTCCACCGTTGTCTCCGGAGAACATGCCGCCTGAACGGTCGATGATACAGGCGTAGCCGACCACGTTTCCTCCCTCAGCCTTAACTTTCTCGGCGGCTTCCATTATGTGGCGTCCGGAGAAAACAACATCGTCAGCGATGACTACCCGCTGCCCCCTGAGATCCGGCCCGAAGAAACGGCCATCTTTTTGCAAGATGACGACCTTGCGACCACCCGCCACTGCAGCACTGTACAGGATGCCGCTGTAGGCGATCCCCACTACTATGTCGAAGGCATCGTGATCGAGGTGCCCAACAGCGTCAGCCGCAAGCCTAGCGTGATCGCTCGGGGTGAGCTGAAAGCAATCGAAGAAAACCGAGCATATCTGCCCGCTCGGAATCCGGCTCGGCTTCGGGAAGCGAATCGACACCCGCTCGATAATCGCCTTGGTTGTCTCGTCCATACGCCTTGCTCCCGTTGTTAGCCGAAGGTGTTGGCGCCATAACGGTTAACCAACCCCTCTAGTATATCCCCGCCAGCTATCCCGCCAGAAGGGGGATTTTCCGCCCGCGAAGAGCCTAGCAAACACTGGTCATTTTTAAGCTCTTTCTTTAGGCGAGCTGAGCCGCCTCCCGTAGTTGCCTAATGCGTTGCGCCCGCGTGAGCATGCCGAGGTGCGCCGATGCTTGCATGACGCCCTCAAGCTGGTGAGTCTTTCCTTCCCTGATGAGTGCCCGCACAGCAGGCGTGGCCAACAAAACCTCGACAACTGGGACGCGACCTCCTTCCGGTCCAGGGCATAGCTCCTGGTTAATGACTGCTGCGAGACTTTCAGCCAAGGCTGCCCTTGCCTGGAGCTGACGGGCGCTGGGAAAGAGATCGACCATTCTAGAGATGGACTGCACCGCCGTTCCAGCGTGAAGGGTCGTCAAGACAAGGTGCCCAGTCTCTGCAGCTGCGAGCACGAGATCTGCTGTCTCAGAGTCTCGCATCTCGCCAACAAGCAGGACATCGGGGTCCTGCCGCAAGGACGCCCGAAGACCTGCCGCAAAACTTCTGCTGTCACGCGCAACCTGGCGCTGTGTCACCAGAGACAGGCTCGGTTGATGAAGCACCTCGATGGGATCCTCTAGCGTAATAATGTGCGCTGCTCGGCTTCGATTAATCTGATTCACAATCGCAGCCAGGGTCGAGCTTTTTCCCGCTCCCGCCGCCCCGGTAACCAGCACGAGGCCCCGCGGCAGTTGCGCGAGCGATGCAACCACAGGAGGAAGCCGCAGCCCCTCAATGCTGGGCACGACACACGGCAAGAGCCGCACAACAGCCCCAAGGCCTCGATTGTCGACGAAGATGTGCAAGCGGCATCGTCGCCCAGCCAGCTCGGCAGCACAGTCGAACTCCGGCTGCATGTTGGTGTCGAACGACTCGGCGCCGGAGAGGTATGGCAAGAGGATCTCAAGAACGGTCTCTGCATCGAGCGAGCGATCCGAAATCGTCTGTATCTCTCGATGGACTCGAACTCGTGGCTGCTCACCCGAACGAACGTGGATATCTGAGCCGTCCCGACGCGCGGCTTCCTCAACTAGAGACTCCAGTAATCCCATGTGCCTCCTCTCTTAGGACCGGGCCGCTCCCTCTCATTGTTCGCGTGTTGGCAGATTTAATTGCTTCTCAGTCTCCTCTGGCGCCAGCGGCAATCGGGGCTGGGGGGCTCTGTAGAAAACATTTTCAGTCTCAATGCTGGCCGTGTCGGTCGATAGCACTCCTCATCTTCATCCTAATCCTCCTCTTTCTCCTGCACCTGCTCCGGCTCATGCTCATAATCAGGAATTTTCGCGGATTGCTCACTGTCTTGCTATCGAGATGCCCGGATGAGGAAAAGAGCGCCCGGCCATGAACTCTTCCGGAAAAAAACACGCATTTTACAGATCGGGGCTAGGGGGGCTTCACCCTGAACTGGCTCGCTTTACGCCAAAAAGGGGGAGCAGTATGATGCTCGGACTTGGCCTGCGCTGCGGGCTTCTCTGTCTGCACCTCCGCAAAAACGTTCGGCAGCTCATGTCCCCTATCCCCCACGGCACAAAGCGAGTTATTGGCCTCTCAGGCGCCGCCAGTGGATGGCTGCTTAGCGGCCTGGCGTCTGAGCACCGCCAAATGCTCGTCGTTTGCAGCGACCGCAGAGGCATGGAGGAGCTTGCAGACGACCTCTCGTTCTTTCTCGGCAAGGATGCAGTCAAGATTTTCCCGGCTTGGGAGACGCTGCCGATGGAACTTGTCTCCCCGGGTGTCGATATTTCAGCCGCCAGGATCAGGAGCCTCGCAGCGATTACGGGTGATGAGCCCTACCTCATGCTCACCTGCGCTGAAGCGCTGCTGCAGAAAATCGTTGCAAGCGAGCTCATCTCTTCCCACACCTTTGTTCTGGAGACGGGACAATCAGCAACCCGAGAGGGGCTCGTCTCTCGACTTGTGGCGGCCGGGTTCAGCCCAGTGCGTAATGTGGCTCGGCCGGGAGAGTTCAGCGCTAAAGGCGCGGTCGTCGATCTATTCCCCAGCACCTCCGAACAGCCCATTCGTGCCGAGCTGCGTGATGGCACATTGGCAGCTCTTCGTTCCTTTGATCCGGAGTCGCAGCGTTCACTCGAAGCTGCATCTCGCTGCGTTATCCTCCCCGTGAGGGAGCTTGCGATACCGTTCTGGCACGCTTCGAGCCCAGACGTTGTGTCAGCCAAACTCAAGGAGCGCGCCGCGGAGACGGGGGCTCCACCGCGCGAAGTAGAGAAGGTCCTCCAGGCACTTGAGCAGTACGACGAGTACCCAGGCCTGGAGCTGCTCCAGTACGCCGCGGCGCCATGCTCTCTGCCGACACTCCTTGAACTGCTCCCAGCCGGCGTGCCGGTCTTCACGGTTGATACCCATCAATCGATGAAGGCCATCGAAGAGCTGTCGGCAAGTGCGCTGGATCGTGCTGCTCGTCTTGAGCAAGAGCAGCACCTTATTCCGAGGGCATCGCATGTCTTCTCTGAGCCAGAGAGTGTCTGTCGACTGCTTTCAGACAGGACCACCGTCGCCATAGCCGGATTGGAGGGTCCAGCAAGCCTGGATGAGACCCACAATGCCAGATCTGAGAGCACGGCTGACTTGGCCACTCGGATGCGGAGCGCCGTTGGAAGCGGGCAGGCATTCCAGCCGCTCCGGGCTTTCCTGGATGAATTTCGTGACCAGCGCTACTCGATCGCCTTCAGCGTGGGATCGTCCGGCCGTGCGCAGCGCCTACAATCAATTCTGCTCGACATCGGCACTGACGCGGCGATCGTCTCGGGCAATGGCCAGAGCTGGCTTCAGGCCGCACGCCGCCCTCCCGTCTCGATTGTCATCGGCCACCTGTCAGCAGGCTTCCGGCTGCCGGAACAGAAGGTTTGCTTCGTCTCAGAGAACGACATCTTCAGCGAACGCTCATACCGCTCAAGCGGAGCCCCACGGATTAGTGCAAAGCGCCTCCTGAGCGCGCTCTCGCTTCTCAAAGAGGGCGACTACATCGTGCACATCGACTACGGCATCGGAGTCTACAACGGGCTGCGGCACCTCGCAGTTGAAGGGGTGCTCGGAGATTTTCTCCAGATCGACTACTCGGACAGCAGGCTCTATCTGCCCGCGCACCAGATCGGCAAGGTACAAAAGTTCGTTGCTACGGAGGGCCAACAGCCGCATGTAGACAAGCTCGGCTCAACTCGCTGGTTCCGCACAAAGCAGAAGATCCGTGACTCAATTGTGACACTCGCTGGAGACCTCATCCGGCTGTACGCCTCGCGCTCTGTGGCAAAGGGTTGGCGATTTGAGCCGATGGGTGCCGAAGATGAGCGCTTTGCCGACGGCTTCCCCTTCGACGAAACTCCGGACCAGCGAAAGGCTATCGAGGAAACCATCTCGGACCTATCACAGGACAAGCCGATGGACCGTCTCGTGTGCGGAGACGTCGGATTTGGGAAAACGGAGGTTGCAATCCGTGCCGCGTTCAAGTGCTTCCAACATGCCCGCCAGGTTGCTGTGCTCGTGCCAACGACTATCCTCGTCGAGCAACACAAGAAGAGCTTCATCGAGCGGTTCAGGGGCTATCCAGCTAAAATCGCCGCAGTAAGCCGCTTCTACTCGGCGGCCGACAACCTGCAAACGCTCGAAGCTGTAGCGCGCGGAGAGGTCGATGTGCTGATTGGCACGCACCGGCTTCTGCAGCCGGACGTTCAGTTTAAGGATCTAGGGATGCTCATCATCGATGAAGAGCACCGCTTCGGTGTGAAGCAGAAAGAGCGATTGCGCTCCTACCGCACGAGCGTTGATGTGCTGACTTTGACCGCGACTCCCATCCCTCGCACGCTGCATATGTCGCTGCTCGACATCCGGGACATCAGCCTCATTCAGACACCGCCCGTCGACCGACGTGCGGTCCAAACGTACGTGGCTGAGCGAGATGATGCGCTGGTCCGAGATGCAATAATGCGAGAGCTGCGACGGGGAGGGCAGGCGTTCTTTATCCACAACCGGGTCCAGAACATCTCGCTCGTAACCTCGCACTTATCGGAACTGGTGCCCGAAGCGCGCTTCGAGTTTGCGCACGGACAGATGAGCGAGCTTGCGCTTGAGCGTATCATGCGGCGGTTCATCGACCGCGAGATCGATGTGCTCGTATCAACAACCATCGTTGAATCCGGCCTCGATGTGCCAAACGCAAACACCATCATCATTGACCGCGCAGACCACTTCGGCCTAGCTCAGCTCTACCAGCTGCGCGGGCGCGTAGGTCGGGCAAAGCGACAGGCATACTCGTACCTGCTGGTCCCCCACCTCAAATCGCTCACCGGTGAGGCACATGAGCGCCTCAAAGTGCTCCAGTCGCTCGACACCCTCGGCGCTGGTTTCAATCTCGCAATTCGTGATCTTGAGATTCGTGGCGCTGGAAACCTGCTCGGCAAGGAGCAGTCCGGAAACGTGCTCTCTGTTGGATTCGACATGTACTGCCGAATTCTCCAAGAGGCCGTGGCCGACCTCAAAGGTGATGAGCCGGCACTTGAAGACAGCATCGACCCAGAGGTCAGGATCATCGGTGTTGACGCATTCATTCCGGAGGCCTACGTGCCTGATATCGGCGAGCGTCTCGTTCTGTACCAGCGCCTATCGAACATCAGAACAGACGACGAAGCATTCGATCTCCAGCGCGAAATAGAGGATCGTTTTGGGCCCACGTCAGCCGAAGTCGACAACCTCTTCTTGCTCATGCGCTACCGTGGCTTGTTGCGCTCGCACGGGGTCGTCAAATCCGAGGTAACTCCACAGAAGGCCTCACTGACTTTCAGCCCACTTGCGCTGCTTCGGGACGGGCACCGCCCCACCCAAAACACCCGAGTTGATGGTCTTAAGGCGTTGGCGCTCGTCCAGAAGCAGCCAAGCCTCTACAAATTCGGCCGCGGGAATACACTGTCGATTGCCTTCCCGCCCCCACACAGCCCTGCCCTGCCTGAACTTCTGCGGCAGGTCTCGACAGTGTTGCGCCTAATCGCCCATAACTCGCCGGCTTGAGCCCGCCTTAGGTACTGGCTGGGCTAGCCTTGCCCCAACCCATTGGACCTACTAACATCCCCCGGTATGCGCTGCCTGGCCACCTGTGCCATTACAACTATCTTTGCTCTCTCCCCGGCGCTAGCGGCTGCCGGACCGAAGAAGGCGGCTGCCGTTGAAATAAAACCAAACGGTCAAGAGATCGTGCTGGATGCCATCGTGGCTTCCGTCGATGACAAGCCCATAACCCTTAGCGACCTCTCAAAACGGCTATCGCCCCCCCGCAAGCTCTCGCTGCGTGAGGCGTCCAACGATCCCGAGGCTGTAAAAGCCCTAGATCAGATGATTCTGGAGCGGTTGATCGAGCTAGAGGCCGCAGCGAAGCAGATCTCGATCAGCGATCAGGAGGTCGACGACTACGTTAACGAGGTTGCGGAACGAAACTCGCTCTCTCGCCCTGAATTCGAGGTCGCCCTAAAGAAAGAGGGGCAGACAATAGACAGCTACCGGAAACAGATCCGGCTCGACATTCTCAAGACCAAGCTCATGTCCACCATGATGCGCGGGGGTGTAAGCGTCAGCGACGGGGAGATCGACGACTACATTAAGGCTCATCCTGAGCTCTCTCACTCTGGAACGGCGATAAAACTCTCTCTTATCACGATCTCTCAGGAGGGCCGTTCCCAAGAGCAAGTAGAGACCAAGATCGCCGAAGTATTAGCCGCCCTGGATGCTGGGGACTCCTTCTCTGATGTCGCAAAACGCTTCTCAGACGGCCCGAACACCGCAGAGGGCGGCTCCCTCGGTCTCGTAGCGGAATCAGACCTCAGCCCGGCAATCGTGAAGGCGATCTTCCCCCTCGATAAAGGGCAGCACTCCCCCCCTATCCGCAGCGTTCAGGGCGCCCAGATCTTTTATGTTGAGCAACGCTTTTCGGCGATCGATGATGACGATGACGAAGAGCATGAGGTAGCAGTCCGACAAGAAGTTAAGTCACTGCTGCAGAAGCAGAAGAGTCAAGACCGAGTCTCGTCGTTCTTCATAAACGACCTCTACAAGAAGCACTCGGTCGACAAAAAGCTTTAGGTATACCCTTAGACAAAGGAGCCCCAATGAAGATCAATCCGGTAATTTTCAGAGAGTACGACATCCGCGGCACGGTCGGCACAGAGCTTACCCCCGAATTTGCGCGCATCCTCGGCCGCGCGTACGGCTCGCTCGCTGTTGAAAACAAGATGAACCGAATCGGAGTTGGCCACGACTGCCGACTCAGCTCGCCGGAGTACGCCCAAGCACTAGCAGAGGGGCTAGCTGACGAGGGTCTCGACGTCGTCATGACGGGCATGGGGCCAACGCCGCAGCTGTACTACTCAGTCTTCTCTCACGACCTAGGCGGCGGAATCCAGGTCACCGGCAGCCACAATCCGCCGGACATGAATGGCTTTAAGATCCTTCTCGGCAAGCAGACACTTTCGGGCAACGACATTCAGGACCTAAAGGGGCGCTGTGAGCGCGCGGTCGGCCGGCCAGCCGCGGCCAAGCGCGGCTCTATTTCGCATCTCGATATCCGCCAGCAGTACATCGACGCCCTGATCGACAACGCACGACCTCACATGGGGCCGCGCAAGCTCAAGGTTGTTGTTGACGGCGGCAACGGCGTTGGCGGACTCGTCGGTCCGGCTGTTCTTCGCGGTCTTGGCGTCGACGTGATCGAGCTCTTCTGCGAGCCAGACGGTCGATTCCCGAATCACCACCCAGACCCAACGGTGCTCAAGAACATTCAGGACCTCATCAAGTCAGTTCGGGAGCACAAGGCTGACTTCGGCATCGGCTGGGACGGCGACGCTGACCGGATCGGTGTGGTGGACGAGCGCGGAGAAGTAGTCTTCGGAGACATGCTGTTGCTGCTCTACGGTCGCGCCATTCTCGAAGAGAAGCCGGGAGCCACCATCATCGGTGACGTAAAGTGCTCAAGCCTGCTCTTCAACGATCTTAAGAGCCGCGGCGCCAACGCTATCATGTGGAAGACCGGCCACTCGCTCATCAAGAGCAAGCTCAAAGAAACCCATGGTGACCTTGCTGGTGAGATGAGTGGTCACATCTTCTTCAAGCATCGATACTTCGGATTCGACGACGCTCTGTACTCCTCAGCTCGGCTCGTCGAAATCGTGAGCAAGCACTCAGGCCCGATGTCATCACTCCTGTCGGGGCTACCTCAGATGATCTCGACGCCTGAGATCCGGGTAGACTGCCCGGAAGAGATCAAGTTCCAGATCGCAAAGGAGGCCCAGTCGGCGTTCCCGGAGTTCAAAGTGGACACGATCGACGGAGTTCGGGTCTCTTTCGACAAGGGCTGGGGACTTGTGCGCGCATCGAACACACAGCCAGTCTTGGTGATGCGGTTCGAGGCTGAAACGACAGGCCTCCTTGAGACCTACAAAAAAACGGTTATCGACCGGATTGAGGACATTAAGGCCCGGCTAGCGCGCTAATCCGCGCGCTCGTGCGCTGCGGGGGACGTCCGTGAAAACAACATGCATCAGGGAAGTGCTAGCTGAGCCATTCTCAGCGCGAGAATTCTTTAGAGCATTTTCGCAGGGGGCCACAGCTGCATCTGCTGGCGTGATAGGCACGCACGCCCAGATCCCCGCTCCTTTGGCTACTCAATCAAGCGAGCCATCCTCCTTAGGCTCACTCATTTGGGTCGATGGGATCGTCCAACAGACCCTGGCAGCGACGGCAATCGTCGAAGCGCTTCGCCGGGGAGACGTGCCGCCTCCCGCATCGACGTGTTCGGGCTCATTAGGTGGACTTCCCGTACGGTTCGTCGATGCCGAGAAACTACGTCAATCCCCTCGTACGGTCCTCTCTCTACTGAACTGCGGCGAGCGACTGAAAGCGGCTGCAACAAGTGCCCAGAGGATTCACTGCAAAGACTGCGGGGGGGTCGCCCAGAGGTTCCGCCGCCCTCACGAATTGTGTGCAACTCTACTCGCTTCCTTACGGGGGGAATCTGCTACTGTCTCGATCTCAAGCAGCTCCGAGTCGCTGAAAACATGGTGTGAGCAGTCAGGATTCCCAGAGCCAGAGCCAGCGGACGGGCGTTGGCACGTGCCTATTGATTCGGGCGTCGTCAATGATACCCTGATCGTTGCCCTCACTCCGGTGCTCCAATCCACCTGGAGACTTCCCGGCCTCTGCCTCAGCGCAAAAAGCAGCTCGACGACCATCCGACTTGCTCCGCATGGCGTGTGTCCCTCCTGTGCTCGCCTCTTCAGTCCTCTTGTCCACTCTAGATTCGACTTGATCATTCATCGAGGGATCCCCGCTGATGGCTCGTGTAGCGCGGAGCTCAGCCTCGATCTGGGAGGGCTGACGCTACTACAGGCCCTGGCTACGCCGATCGGCTCAGCTCCCTTCCCTGCAGCACTCCAATCGATTATCCCCAAGGAACTTAGGGAGAAAATTACGCTCCTTGGGCTCGAACATCTTTCTCTCGGAGAGCGAACAAACTCCCTATCGACTGGAGAACTCACGCTGCTGACCATAGCAGCAACGCTGCAAGAGAGGGCTGCCCTGGCTGTTATCGACCTCCCTCACGGGGCCTTGCCGAGATCTGCCACCACAGCTGTAGAAGACTGGGTGCACGCCCGTGCGGGAGGCGCGCCGTGCGTTCTCGTGGGTCATCGCCCGACGGCAGCCGGCTACTCCCTGATGGACCAGGGCGTGGAGTCCACATCAGGGGCCCCCGTCGCCACGATTCAGGGCGCCACTGGAGATGTGCAGTTGCGGCGAGGCCTGATGCTGCTCCCGGCAACCGCTAATACGGCAACCAAAGACCTTCGGCTGCTGGCGGAGAGTGTGCAGCTCTTCGGTGAGACGAGCGTCGTCTCTCTTGGCGTCTACGACTCCTTCTCGTTGAAACGGACATCCCTGCTCGAATCGCTTGGCCTATTCGATTCCCTGTGCAAGCTATTCGCATCATCTATCGACGCCCGCGCGTTTGGATTGTCGGCAAAAGATATCTCGCTACGTCCGCGCGGTAGTCGTGGCTTTGCCTGCCGCGACTGTGGCGGACTTGGAGTCCTGCTTGAGCATCTTGAGCATATCAACCGGCCGAGAGCTTCTCGCTGCTACGCGTGCGATGGTGCCCGTTTTATGGGTGGCGCTGAAAAGCTTCTCTTCCGAGGGCTTTCGCTCTCTCAGATTCTCAATTCGACATTTTCCGAATTGATCTCCGTGCTGAGCGCTCTTCCGAAAAGTTCGCTGCCCCTAAAGTTAATCAAGCTTCTAGGTCTCGAAGTCCTTCCTTTAGGCATGCCCCTTGCCCTCCTCAGCTTTTCAGAGCGGCGCCGAGTACAACTCGTCACCGCAGCGCTGGCGGGGCAATCTGCAACACGACCACAGGTCGCAATCGTTGAGCTGCCATTCGCGGGTCTATCAGAGAAGCACGCACACGCAGTGGAAGCGCTGCTGCGTGACTCCGACCTATCCCCCAACACCTGTTGGCTTGTGCCGGCCCAACAGTGATTTTGAGATCCCCCCCCGAACACCAAATTAAGCGGGCGATATCAATAGGTTGGCAAATTCGAATCGCGCTATCCTAACAGCACAAACGAACAATAACCGACCATAACTACATAAAAGAGGTACGCGGCCCTCCAAAGGGGGCGCTACAGTAGTACGTAACGGTTCACAGGTTTTTCTAAGATGTCGACTCAGCACCAGCAGACTCGTTACCGATCAAAGGTTGGACAGCGAGGAGAAGCAGAGTTTCTCCTTTTCGGGCTGGCAGTGCTCGTAACCCTTCTGTTCTCTGGAACGATATGGCTATTGTCCTCAATCCGTGATGCGAAAGACGCGCGAGTCATGGCCCAGAAAGAGCTTCGATACGCGCAACGCAATAAAGGTCCCTTCGTGGCCAGGACCGATCCAGCCGAATACTACGCTCGCTGCAACGGATCGTTAAGCTCACCCTTGAATGTGAACTATTCTTGCGGCGTTCTACCTGAGTCTTACGGCGAGCTGCTAATAGACCTCGATCCGATTGAGTAATAATTTCAGAGCCGTCCTCTGAAAAGCTTGGGCGTCCGAAGTTTAGGTTATGCAACTTTGTGGCTACTTCTTTGGAGAAGTTGTGTCGCCGTTCTCTGTTGCTTCTGGCGGCATAGCTAGCACTTCATCTTGCTGGAATGCACCTGATTGGTCCAAGTGAACCTCAGCCCCGGTGATGATTACGACCGGCAGAGACCCAGAATCGAGCTTGAACGCACTGGGATGGGTCTCGCAATAGTTGTTGAGTAACCACTGAAAGTCAGGGTCAGTGATTTCATGCGGATATACAGCTCTAGCCATAACGTGCTCCTCCATGAGTTAAAGCGGGGAAATATCGACCCTTAATAGGTTCCCTTTCTCCGCTCACTGCTGTCGGTACTCCGCGACTCTCATTTCCTTTTGGGAGTCGCGTCCCGGATGCGTCCGGGCCTAACTGTGAAAGGCCAGCCAAACTGCCCACGAAAACCTTCTTAGCGGCGTAGGTTTCTCAGGTCTTTTCCCACTTCCACCGCCTTACAGAGAGGTTCGGAGGAAGACTGGAAGTTCTTGAGGGGTAACTTTGCCTAGAAACCTGAGAGGCAACCTTAACCGCCTGTATTTCCATGGAAATTACAGGCTAGGCAGTTTTAAAACTCGTCAAACCACAATTGATTCAGGAGAAAGGTGCACTGGCTCGGGGCCTATTGCTTGAGAAATCGACCCGACCCTCCTACACTGTGAGACGTTGAGGGCAGCCTCAACGTGTTGATTTGCTTAAATTCTAGCCAGTCGTATTGAGCGCCCCTCGGGTCCAATTCAAGAGCGAGCGACCTCCATCGACAGAAGCTATTGCCGCGCAAGTGTGTGCGGCTCGCGGCGCGCGTGCGCAACATAGTGTGTAGTCCCTATGACCTCATCTGACCAATCAGACACTGCCCCCACCCAGGACCTTAGCGCTGAATGCGTTGTCTACGGTCCTGAGCATCATCCGATCCGAAAAAGCGAGATCGACGAAGACGCGCGCAAGATCGTGTACCGCTTACAGCGAGCCGGCTACAAAGCATACGTTGTCGGTGGCGGAGTGCGCGACCTCGTGCTTGGAAAGCAGCCGAAAGACTTCGACATCTCAACAGACGCCACTCCGCGCGAAATTAAGTCTCTCTTTCGGAACTGCAGAATTATTGGAAGGCGTTTCAAGCTAGCGCACATATTCTTCGGTCACGGCAAGACGATCGAGGTCTCTACGTTCCGCGACCTGGTAGAGTGGACTGAGCCTGTTGAGAGCGAGCAGCAGCCTTCTTCCCCAGCATCTCCCGTGATGAACGACAACATCTACGGCACAGAGAGCACT
>CANLJX010000050.1 GCA_947491545.1 Deltaproteobacteria bacterium | reverse complement strand
GATTCTGTAACGCACCTGGGTGGGGTGCGACGACCCTTTATCTTGCCGTTAATTCTCTTACCACTGCCGCTCGGATTTTATATGGTTGGTGGACCCGGGGAAGATACCGTTAGCCACACCCTGGTTGTCACCGCAGCCCCACTCGTTTTGGGACTGATCGCCGCCGAATACCGGCATTTCAAGCACAAGCGAGGCGCTTAGTCGCTTTAACTTAGCATCTCCCCGTTTGTTATGTGTAAGGACTGTGGAATACCAGCGTCGAGTACTCGCTCGAACGAGAGACGGCAAGAAACGCTATGCTTCTTTAGTCGGCCCTATTGGTTATACTGGAGGAACTTGTGAGTATTTTGCACTGTCAAAAAATGAGCTGTAAGCTCAATGGGGCTGGTGTATCTCCGACACAAGCAGATTCCTTGTGAGATTAGGTTCAGCGATGATGGCATCAAAGAGCGCTTTGGACTCATCCGGTTGCACGAAACGGTCCCGGCTTCTTTGAATACTTTCCGCTCTCGTGATGACTGACACGAGTTTCCCTAATCAGAGCTGGTACGAACTGAGGGGGCAGATCAGAATAGCCAATCCAAAATCCGAACTTTGGAGGCTCTCGGCCAATCGACAATCGCGAGGATCGAGGGACGAATGACTTTCTGCACAGCTGACCTTGTCATTCTTAAACCTGCCCTCGGCAATTGACTTAACATCTCCCCGCTTGGTATGTGAAATACTCGGCTTATCCTGAAAAGTAGCGTCCTCCACACTGTGCGCATTTGTAGCGGAGATGGAATCTAGCGATTTAATATATCTTGACTACCAGGCGACTACTCCCATAGACGACTTGGTCCTTACGGAAATTGTCGAGACTGCGAGACGCTCGTTCGCCAACCCCCACTCCACTGACCATGCGCTTGGTTGGAGAGCCGCGGCAGAGGTCGCTGCTGCCTCACAAAGAATCATTCACGCGCTAAAAGCCTCTGATCACGCCGTTGTCTTCACATCTGGCGCTACGGAGTCGAATAACCTTGCCCTGCTCGGAGCTTGGTCGCATCTCGAACGTTCTGGAAGAACGAAGGTGCTCGCATCCAGGTTTGAACACGCATGTGTGCGCGCCTCTGCCGCCGAGCTCGAGCGCCGCGGCGCGGAGGTGCGCCAGATTCCCGTAACCTCGGCCGGAGACGTCGACCCAAAAAGCGTCGAGAGGCTTTGTTCGGAAAGCACAGGCCTATGCACACTGATGGCGGTAAATAACGAAGTGGGTACCATTCTGCCGGTACAGGATGCCGCAGCAATCGCCCATCGCTACGGTGCAATTTTTCACACAGATGCCTCCCAGGCAATTGGGCGCATTCCGGTTAATCTTGATCAGTGGAACGTGGATCTGTGCAGCATCTCGGGTCACAAGTGTTATGGGCCAAAAGGGGTAGGTGCTCTGATCGTTCGCAAGAGCCTTGTCCAGTGCCTCTCCGCGACAGTTTTTGGAGGAGAACAACAGCTGAAACTCAGGCCCGGCACTGTGCCGGTCGAGCTGTGTGTGGGGCTGGCGCGCGCGGTTGAGATCGCCGTTGAACGGCAGGCTACTGAGTGGTCTGCGGCAAAGGAGCATACCGCCCTCTTTCTGGACACTCTCTCTCGAGCCTTCGGAGAATTGCCGATCATCAATGGCACTCGCGAAAATCGAGTCCCTCACAACCTCAATTTGCGCTTTGCGGGCATTGCGGCAGAGAGCCTGCTCGATGCAATGACCCGCACCTGTGTGAGTCGCGGCTCCGCCTGCTCGAGCGAGGGGAATAAGCCGTCAGTTTCTCTTACCGCGATGGGTCTAACCCCACAGGAGATCGAAGAGAGTTTTCGGGTCGGGTTTGGTCGTATGACCTCACATGCCGAGGTCGAGGCAGCTGCGTTAGATATTGCCAGCGCTGCACGACTACTCAGAGGATTTTAGCCATTCACCCAAGCGCATCTCGATATGCCAAACATTTGATTTGCTCCTATCAATTGGGTATACATTCTCTACGCATACGTTGAATCACCGACCATTATGCGACATATCTTATTAATATTACACGACATCTAATATGAGAATTGCATTTTGTGGGAAAGGTGGGAGTGGCAAGACTACGCTAGCTTCCGTATTTATTCGTTGGCTCCTGGCTCAGGGCAAAGAGGTTTTGGCAATCGATGGTGATATCAACCAGCACCTGGGCGCAGCCATCGGCCTTCGCCCGGAGACCGAAAAATCCCTTAACAAACTCGGAAACGATCAGCTGTTTCTAAAGGAGTTCGTTCGAGGCACGAATCCACGCATCGCCGCGCTTGACCATATCTCCGAGTCGATGCCACCAGGCCGCGGCTCCCGCTTCATCAAATTTGGCGATCGCGCAAACCCGGTCCTTTCGCGTTACGGGCTCATGGAAGGCAATCTCACATTCATCTCAATCGGTGGACACTCTAAGGAGGATGTCGCTGCTACCTGTTACCACCGCTATACCGGGGCGGAAGGGATCTTCCTAAATCACCTTATCGATGGTCCAAACGAATACGTCGTGGGTGACATGGTGGCGGGAGCCGATCCATTTGCGTCTTCGGGTATCGCATCGCGCTATGACGTGATCATTTTGGTTGTAGAGCCGACCGTCAAGTCTGTGGCCGTCTTCAATCAGGCGCAGGAGTACCTCCGCCCATTCGGCCTCACGGTGAAGGTGGTGGGCAACAAGATTATGAACGAGGCAGACGTGGATTTCATCAAGACGCGCGTCGGAGAGAATTGGCTGGGTGCTTTTGAAACTTCCGAGTTTATACGGCGTCTTGATCGTGGCGAGCAGCTTGATATCAGCCATCTCGAACCGGCGAATGCCGAGATTCTCAAGACTCTCAAAGGGCTTCTCGATTGCGCTCCACGAGATTGGGAACAGTATCTCCGGGTTGGCATTCAGTACCATGAGATCGTAGCGAAGAGCTGGGGCGAGAAATGGCTCGGGGTCAATCCAATGACCCAGATTGATCCAGAGTTCTCTTACGAGTTAGTTCTTGCCGGCAATGGAGCCAACGTTGCATGGTAAAAAGCCGGGGCCACCGCGCAGTATGGGCTGAGAATGAAGGCTCCTGGGTGCCACGAGTACGGCCAAAGATCTCTTCTCTGGCCCGACAATTCCTCGCCGACGGGGCGCTAGCGCACTCCCTTGTGCAAGCTTTTGGATCGCCACTCAATATTGTTTTTCCCGACATCATTGCTGAAAATATCGCCCAGTTCCGCGCCGTGTACGACAAGTACCATTTGGCTGGGGATGTAATCTTCACAACCAAGCCGAACAAGTCGCACGCGATTAAAAGGCGCGCCTCTCTTGAAAATTGTTGGGCCGATGTCTCATCTGAGCAAGCGCTTGTAAAGATTCTCGCCGCCGGATTCAATCGCGATCGTATCGAGGTAACCGGGCCGAAAGGGGTGGAATATCTTTCGCTCGCGCTCCAGCATGGCGTGGTGCTCAACGCGGATAACATGGAGGAGCTGAGAGCGGCCGTGCAGCTGCGTCGGGCGATGGGAATTAAGGAGCGCACCCGGCTTTTCGTCCGTCTTAGCGGCTTCCGCTCGTCCCGCATTGGCTTTACCAAGCAGGATGGCACATTCGGAATTCACGCCGACAGCGTCGACGAGGCGATAGCGTTTCTGCTCGAAAACACGGATCACTTCGACTTCATTGGCTTTTCGTACTACGTATCTGACACGAGCGCCGAGCAGAGGGTTGTCATCATCGAGCAGGCCCTAAAGTGCACGTTCCGCGCAATTGAGCGCGGCCTCAACCCGAGAGGGCTCAATATAGGCGGCGGTTTCCATATTCAGTACGCCGAGTCAGCTGAAGAGTGGCGAAAATATACGGATGCCCTCAAGACCTCAGTGCTCGACCCGTCGTTTCAGCTCACATGGAATGACAGTGGCCTTGGTTACCGCAACCAGGGAGGCCTGATTGCCGGTGCACCAAACTTTATGGACCACTATATGGCGCCCTTCGCGGGCGCTGACATCGAGCGCACATTAACGGCGCCGTTGCCTGAGTTTGGCGGAGAGACGGCAGCAACAATCCTCGCGGAGGCCCCTATTGAACTATACATCGAGCCCGGCAGGGCCCTGCTTGACCAGACTGGGCTCTCGATTGGCCGCGTCTCGCACGTAAAGCAATCGGTGCAGGGTGAGACTCTCGTCGTGCTCGAGATGAACCGCTCGAATATGCATGCGACCCACCAAAAGTTGCTGACGGAGCCGGTCCTGCTCTATCGCGGAGACCGTGAGCGCAAACAGTGCCCGCAGGGAGTTTACTACGTGGGCAATCTTTGCGTTTCGTACGACATCATCCAGTACAACAAGACGTTCCCAGAGTTCTTGCCGGAGCCGGGAGACCTCGTGGCGTTCATCAATACAGGATCATACATGATGGACTTCATCGAGTCTGCGACGCTACACCAGAACGTGGCCCGCAAAGTCGCCGTGTCGCTTCGTAATGGCAAGTTGACATTCACCGATGACGAGAAATACCACCCCCTTGCAGAGTCGTTTTTTGACAAGGAGCTTCTATGATCGCTGACAAAATTACGGACCTGATTGGCGATACGCCGCTACTCAAGATTCCAGCGGAAGTGCACGGCTTTGAACGGGTGACTCTCTACGCCAAACTCGAAATGCTAAACCCCTTCGGGTCGCTTAAGGACCGTACTGCCTGGGGTATCATCCGCGATGAGATTGAGAATTTGCGGAACTCCGGAAAAACTATCGTGGAGAACTCTAGCGGGAACACAGCCAAGGCCCTCCAGGCTATTGCTGGCACCTACGGCGTCAATGTGAGGCTCGTAACAGGTCTCGCGCGCGTTAAGGAGCAGCGCGACGCGATGGTCCATCTCGGCGCGGAGGTTGAGGAATTCGCGTCGGCAAGCGACTGCTTCGATCCAAACGATCCAAACGATCCGCAGTACCTGATCCAGAAGGCTGTCCAGAGCAATCCCGAACGGTACTTTTTCCCGTCCCAGTTCACGAACGCCAAGAATGTGGCGATTCACTACGAGACAACGGGTGCCGAGATCCTTCGAGACCTCGGACACGTGGACCTGTACATCGGGGGACTCGGCACGACTGGCTCCTCACTTGGCATAAATCGTCGGCTGAAAGAGGCGAACCCCCGGACGACCTGCGTAGGCGTTACCGCCGAAAAGGGGCACTTTATTCCCGGTATTCGCTCGCTCGACCAGATGTGGGAATCCGGGTTGTTCGAGAAGGAAAATTACGACACCATCATGCCACTCCGAGAAAAAGAGGCTATTGATGCAATGATGACCCTCAATCGCCGAATTGGGCTCATGTGCGGCCCTTCGAGCGGTGCGAACTACCTCGGGGCGCTTCACTATCTGCGAGATAACCTTCCAAAAATAGAGGGAAATGTAACCGCTGTCTTCCTCGCCTGCGACCGTGTCGAGTGGTACTATTCCTACATTCGCGAGCGCGCCCCGGAGATTTTCCGAGAGACGCCGAGACCGGCTTCATTCGCCGCATTTGATTTCAATCCTTTCCAAGGAGCGCCGGCGATACAGCCTGATCAGCTTGAAAGCTGGATGGCCGAGAATAAGCCGCTCGTCATCGATGTCCGTTCGAAGATCGCCTTCAATCTCGGACATCTGCGTGATTCGATGAACATACCCCAACCGATTTTCGAGAGCATGATCGACGAGGCTCGGCCCTTCACAGAGGACAGGCCGATTCTGCTCGTATGCGCTGTTGGTGAGAAAACTAAGAAACATGCCGCCTACCTCGTGAACCAGGGTTACCGAGCTTTCTCTCTCGACAAGGGCATGCGCGGCATCAAGACGCCAGGTCGTTCGGCACCTCCGCGACCGGCAGTAGGTGCCTAAGGAGGCTCTATGGAAAGCGTCGCGGTAGTTGGTGGCGGGCACAACGGCCTCGTGGCGGCATGTTATCTCGCGCAGGCGGGCCTTCAAGTGACGGTCCTTGAGCGGCGCACTGTCTTTGGAGGCCTTGCGTGCGCGGAGGAACTATTTCCGGGGTGTAGGGTCTCTTCGCTCGCGAACCGCAGCGGCATGCTTCGACGTTCTATTATTCGTGACCTTAATCTCGAGCGGCACGGATTCGAAATTTTCCGCCCTGTATTCGCCTCGCATATTATTTCGAACGGAGATGCCTTTACCTTCAGTAATGGCACGCAGGGCGATGGGCACACATTCCGAGTTTCCGGACTTACCAACGCCGACCTCGAGGAGTGGCACTCTTTTTGGGGCGAAATTGAGGCCGCAGGGGCGATTCTTGCATCGGGGATTGCTGCAGTCGGATACTCGCAGGCGCGCTTCAAGGAGGAGCTAGACGGCAAGGGGCATTCACTGCTCGCAAAAGCCATTTTTCAGGAGAGCCTATACGATTACGCAAAGGAGCGGATTTCTCATCCGTCCCTGCTCTCGGCGATCCTGACGATGAGCGGCTCTCATCCTTTCGGTCCCTCCTCGCTTTTTGAGGTGATTTACTACTGCACTGCGGAGTCATTTGGTGAACCCGCGGCCTGGGGGTACGTGCGTGGGGGCATGGGGGCTCTCATTGATGCGCTCCTTGCGGAGCTGCAGCGGCTCGGCGTGACGCTCATACGTGGCCAGGAAGTCACCAGAGTGAAGGGCGGTGATCAGGCTATTGTCGTTATGTCGAACGGTGATGAGCATAAGTTCGGCCGAGTGGTGCTTGCGACTGATCCTGTCACCGCATACGGACACCTACTGTGCGAACATGACGATGAGATATCCTCTTCCCTCTCGGAGAGACTCAACAGCAAAGAGGCCGAATCAGCCTACGGCATGCTACATCTCAAGCTGCATGCGCTTCCGAACTTCCCCGTCCTTGCCGATATAGGCCGGAGCGGCTCAGATCTTTACTCCGGCGCTTTTGATTTCTCCCTCACTCCCGAGAAATTGGCGGAGAGATATGAGGCGAGCCGGCGCGGCGAGCTGCTCATTCTGCCAAATCTCTCGTGCAATGTTTTTTCGAGCATCGACGACTCCGTGACTGGAGGCAAGGGGCATGTGATGTCCGTGCTCATCCAGGCCTGTGATGCGAAGCTGCGTGGCGCGCATGCGAAGCGAGCGCTTTACGACGAGTGCCTGGCGACTCTAACCCAATGGTCACCGGGGCTTTCTGATATAATCGAAGATTACCGGCTTATTACGCCCGAAGAGATTGAGAACGTATATGGAGTCCGGTCGGGCTGTTGCCTGCACCTCAGGAGTTCCGCATCGAGCGCCCTGGACGCGCGGCCATTCCCTGAGGTCGCGGGATACCGCACACCTATTAGATCGGTGTACCTCACTGGTGCCGGCTCATACCCTGGCGGATGCGTCTCGGGAGCTCCCGGGCAATTCTGCGCGCAGCAGCTCATCCGGGAGCGGGGGGAGGATCCATGGAAGTAATTCGTGAGTCTCTAGTGACGCGCGCATCGCTTAAATCGGATCTAGCCGATGACATGGAATACTTCCGTGAGAGGATCGAGGAGGCGCGCCATTTTCTCAGGGACTTTAGGGAGCAGCTCGTGCAGTATGCAGAGCAAAGCGATTCGCTCGATCGCTCGCTGGAAGATCACGGCTATACGGAAGCTCTTCGGGCGTGCGAGCGGATGTGGGGAGTCACTGCCGAGATGGAGGAACGCCTTGGCGTTGTTGTCCAGGGACCCTCGGAGCATTCGGAGTGGTTTCGGGACCTCCTCCTGCGATTTCGCACTTTCTGCGCCCAGAAGGCCTCGCTCGTCAAGCTGGTCTCGTGGATGTCGCCGCCATACCTTCAAGCACGCGACTTTCACGCGTTCCCGCCATCTCTCTACGGTGGCATGGGAAAGCGCTACAATTATGTGCGATCGACTAACGTGTGGCGTGACGAGCTTGCTGAACGATGGCTGAGGCTCCTCGGTTTTGATCCGAGCGAGTGCGGAATCGTTCCTACTTCTTCTGGCATGGCGGCTTACAGCCTTATCGAGAACTATTTGACGTCGGAGATCCTGAGCCCCGGGGCCGTGGTTTTCGTCCCGCGATTCACATATCCAGAAACGAATATTCTTCAATTCCGAAACAAGAAAATGTTCACAGAGGTCATGGAGGAACACCGCTCGAGCGAAGTCATTCTCCGTCGCATCGGAGAGCTCAA
Organism: Deltaproteobacteria bacterium; assembly: GCA_947491545.1. GTDB lineage: Bacteria > Bdellovibrionota_C > UBA2361 > UBA2361 > OMII01 > OMII01. Next base: position 11,244 of record CANLJX010000050.1, on the reverse strand, counting down.
GCCTGACGTAATTATGCTCGAAACGATGCAGAACGGTCTTGGGACCGAAGTGCTCGATGTGCCGCGCATTCTTCGGGAAATTCCCATGCTCGGCCTCGGCAAGTCAGTGCATGTCGTGCTCGATGAAACACTGGCGCTCGGATGCATTAATCCGTTCCGAGAGCGCTCGCCCGGCGTGCAGGTGTACTATACCTTTTCGGGCTCAAAATATTTGCAGCTTGGACTCGACCTAGGGACGGCTGGGGCGATAATCGTCCCCAAAAGCCTCGAAGAAACGCTGCGGCAGCTCAGCTACATGGGGGACTACTCGCTTTACGACGGGAATGCGGCCGTTTTTCCTGCGTTTTCGCGTGATCGCCTTGAAAAGCGTCAGGCGCGCCTGCGCAGAAACGGGGCTATCATAGCCGAAAGACTGGCTCTCTCCGCTGAACTCAAAGGCCTTGTTGATGTATTTTCGCCGCCAGCGGGATTGCCTACGCATGGTGAGGCCGGAGTCTCCCTTCCTCTTGCCGGCGGCCTCGTCACACTGGACTTTTTGTTCGCTGGGTCGGCTCGGGATGCGCTCAATATGCGCCCCTATTATAATTACATCGCCTCGGCCATTGAGACTGCGCATACGGCCGGCATGCGCCTTGCGTACTGCGAGAGCTTCGGATTTCCGTGGACGAGTCTCAACGTGCTGGGGTGGTGCTATGAGTCACGAATGCCTCCGTTTATCCGTATTTCGCCAGGCGAAGAATGCGCGGAGGAGGCTGCTCGGATCGCCGACATGCTGCACAATCATCTCGTCCAGTTTGCCGAACAATACGGCAAACAGGACTCTCTTTTTGATCATACATGCGTGAAACCCCCTAAGCCTTCAGCCTAGAAGGCCTTACGGTTTAGTTTTAAGCAATCGTCGGAGAGTGAGCCGGTGCAAGGCGTTACAGCGACTGCAAACAGCATCCTCTCCTGCCCAAACGATAGGAATGACAGTCAGGGCCATAGTGCCCTGTTCCCACCAAACTCCATGAGACACTTTCCCCCTGTAGCCGGGCTACTTCCCCCTGTAGCCGGGCTACTTTTCCCCCTGTAGCCGGGCTACTTTTCCCCCTGTAGCCGGGCTACTTTCCCATCCCCCTCACCCCCCACACACAACTTCCCTCCCACACCTCCGAATACTCCTTCATGGCAAAGCCCATGAAGTACCACCCCAACAGCAGCGTCCTCTTCTGCACCTTCAGCCTCGAGGAGGGACTCCTCCTGCTCAGCAACCCTCTCTGCCTCGCCATTATCAAGAGCTGCCTCGCTGCGGCTCAGCTCCTCTATCCTGTTACCATCTGCCACCTCCTCGTACAGGCGACACACCTTCACATGATCCTCGTAGTAAGAAACCCCGACCACGTCCCAAGCTTCATCCGCCACTTTAAGACCGAGTCAGCTCACATGCTTAACCGCATCCTCGGGCGACGAAAGAGAACCATCTGGTGCGATGGGTACGACAGCCCCATGGTGCTCACCCCAACCAGAGCGCTCTTCGCCATCGCCTACCTCTACGCAAACCCCGCCAAGGATAACCTCGTGCACACCATCGACAGCTATCCAGGATTCTCCACCTGGAACATGTTCCGCTCTGGCACCCTCTCAGAGCGCTACACACGGCTGCGCCGCTTCCAGTTCCTTCCCCTCTCCCCTGAGCAGCACAACCTACGGTCCTACGAGCAGGAGGCTTCGCGCCTCACCCAGGAGTCTTCGGAGATCCTCCCCTTTACCATTCAGCCAGACGCCTGGATGGAAGCCTTCGGCATCACTGACCCCTCACAGCAGAGCAGAATCAACACCCGCCTCCTGCAGCGGATCTCACACCTTGAGCAGCGCGCTGCCGCCAAGCGCCTAAAAGACAGCAGGCCCGTCATGGGCCCCTCCCGCCTGATCGCACAGCCCCTCTCCCTCTCCTACACCCCTAAGCGCTCCGGCAAGCGTATGTGGTGCCTCTCTGACAAGCGCTCCCTGCGCATCTCCTTCATCTCGTTTTTCAAGAAGCTTATGGCTACAGCACGGGCAGTACGAGAGCGGTGGTGCCAAGGGGACACCTCAGTGAGCTACCCTCCAGGGCTATTCCCCCCGTCTATGCCAAAGCTAGCCAACGTCTACAGGGCGTAGGCACACCACCAGCACCCTCCTTGCGTTCTCCGGTACGCTAGGGGGACGTGTACCTTTTTAGCGTCAGGGCTTCCTTGTTGGCTTGGGCCGCCACCCCTCCAGGGGCGCCCGGCATTGGGTTTTTGCGCGCTGCGGGTGTCGAGGGGATGTGGAGCCGGGCTACAGAGGGAAAACTGGGTTAGACACGGCAAGCCGGCCCATCCCCCGGGTGCGCCCGGGAAAGCAAGCTGCTGTGGTGTTAAACACACTCAGGGCCGGTCCCTTTTTTGTCCTTGACCGTAAAACGTCCGCGCCCGTAATCTTATCGGATGACCCTCGTCTGACAAACACCTTGACTCCGGGGATAGGAATGGACACAACCCACTTTAGTCGCCTCGCAATTTTTCTGGCTGCGCCGTTTCTGATCAGCTCAGCACAAGCCCAGACGTATCCGGCTCCCGATGAGGTGGGCGACTGCTCGCTCAGCCAGTACGCAAACTGCGACTCCTCGCCCGACCAAGACCAGCTGGACATGTCCGGCACAGGCGGCGCCCAGGACGGAAACTGGGACGACCTTCAGGGAGGCGTTACAAATCGTCCGTACGTGCAGCGTCTGGCAGTCGTAAACGCCGGAGTCGAAACAGTGCTACTTGAGAACGGCACCACGGCCAGCTCGCTCTCAAACACGCCAGGCTCGGTCGGAGTCGTCATCTCTCCAACCAATTTGTGCGATTCAACTGAAGACCCGAACGATTCGAACAACAACTGCTACTCGTCACCAAATCGGATCCAAGTCACCCTCGTGTATCGCAAGAGCGTTGGACAAGTCGGGTACAACCTCTCGTTTCCAAATGACGGAGATCAAGGAGCGCTCTCTGGCAACGCGGTTCCCCTGCAGAGCTTCGATGGCTCAACCCCAATCACTATCGACGCAAACACAACCATCGACCTAACCCTCGCTCTCAACACCCTCGGTCAGTCGTTACGGTGGACGTGGCTCAACGGCATCCCATCGTTCTGGCAGCTCAACAGCCTCGGGGAGCAAGCGGCCACGCTGCGCCTGAAATTTAAGCCTGCCGTTCAGCCTGCGGTCCATTACCAGTCACAGCCAGGGTCCTCCTCGTGCACGGCGATACCCGTAACAAGCTGCAACATCTCCCGCTCGAACTCAGACTGGCTCGGCGCCACGATGGTGCTCAGCCTAGACCAAACCCTTAGCTCCGGCATGACCGGTGCGCTCTTTGCAACCGAAGGGGCGGTAATCGGCTCAGTCGATGCTTCAACCGACCCGACCTTAGGGCTTCCTGGATTGAACTACGGGCTAGCGTCGAGCCACTTCAACTACCTAAACGTTGAGCGCTCAGCAACGCTCCGGGCGTTCATTCCGGCCGCAGGGCTTGTCCAGGTGCTGGGCTACCCATCGTTTACCGAGGGTGTCGGCGCAACGACGAGCCCGTCGACAGTAATTTCGGTCCAACGCACGGATGCCACCTCAACCAGCACCAACGCGCTCGAGGTGTGGAGCGAATCTACGCACGGCGAAAACGGCCTCCTCGTAACAATCTCCGGCGTTACCTTCTCTGCCCCGCAGTACCGCGTGAAAGCAAAGACGGGCACTCCGAAAGTTCCCACCGTCAGCCTTGCGCGAAACAAGTACGCCTTCACCCTGCAGGGCTCTTCGAGCGGCGTGCTAAAGAGCTGCAAGACGAAGCCGTGCACCGTGACGGTATACCGTGCGCCTGCGAGCGTCTACAGCCCGACCTTAACGCAGGTAGCGCGAAAAGTGGCCGGCATCGCAGGAGGCAAGCTCAAGGCGAGCTTCTCGATAAGGAAGACCACCACTGTCACAACAGGCACCAAGCTCCTGATTGTGGTCACAAACAGCCAGCGAAAGGTGCTCGCTTCTACTCCTGTGACGCTCCAGTAGCGGCAGCTGCTAGAGATTTCTGCCACGAGTCGATTTGAGGCGAGAACTTTGAGCTCGCCTCGATTTTCTGTATCAGAGAAGCGTTGCGGAAATCTTCTCCTGCAAACTTACAGAGCTTTTGGTAGAGCGGCTCCGCATAGTGCATGAACTCCCGGCTATCCGTAAAGTCGACAGCGTGCTGCAGCTTCGCCCGAACAGCCTCATTGATGCGTCGTGCCTCAATGTATGTCACCGCCGCCGCTCCGCACAGCGCTGCCGGCGCGCCAACAAAGAGCGCCTGCGTAGTCAATTCATGCAGCGCAAGAGCGAAGCAGCACGAGGCTGGTACCGAGATCTTTAGGTTCCCTACCGTCATCGCTATCAGCGAGGGAATCGTTGGGCGCACAGACGAGGTGCTAGGATCTAACAACCGCGGGAAGATCGACTTTTCGAGGAGCTGCCGGGTAGCCTCGCGCGGAGAGCTGCAGAGCGCTGTGACTAAGTGATCATACGAAGAAAGCTCTCCCTTCATGAGGCGCATGAGAACCCGCTCCATGAAGAGACAGTCTGTTGCACCGTCCGCCTTGCTCTTAAAAACCTCTATCCAGGGCAGAAGGCACGGCTGCTGGTCTACGTTGTGCGTCGAGAAAGGCTCCTCTGGTACGGGGCTACTTTTTGCACCTTCGAAACCAGAATACTCGGGGGATGCCCAACCGCGTCGAGAAGTAACCCCGCACCAAAGCACCCTCAGAGGAATATTCAGGCGGATGTCGTGCCTCTGGGACAGTCGGGAGTAACCCCGTACCAGTGAGGTACCCAGCAACCTATCTCCCAGCGCAAAATCATGCCGGGATTCGTGAATATGTGGTTCTACAGAAGCCGGGCGCGCATGGAAGAGATACTCGGTCGAATGTTTCCCCCTTTCCCCCTGTAGCCGGGCTACTTCCCCTGTAAAAACTGGCGCTCGCCGGGCTGCCCGGGTCTGGGATCATGGAGATGACCCGCCGAGCTTCCGAATTTCCTCCCGTTTTGACCGAGGAAGTCGAAACCCTCGTCTATGCTAGTCATATATGCCACTTTTTTGACATTGTGTTCTCAGAGTTGGTGATTTTAGTAGCGGGCTTGTGTTGGAGTTGTGCATAAGCTGCCGAAAATTCAAGCGACTGCTTACTAGAGGTATGGCGTAGATTCACTTCTCTTCGTCTTTTTTCCTACGGCACATACATTGCATGACGAGGTCTGCTGTTGCCGCTTATGCCGTGCCACAGAGACTAAGGGAGACACCAACAATGAAACATTCGCTCTGTTCTCTACTTGCTGTGCTAATTTTTGTTCCCGCCGTGGTAGCAGCTGATTCTAACCCTCTGACGTGCAGGGTGATCTTACAGCAATCCTCGAAATCTATGCCTAGGACACTAAAGCCACGCACCGAATTCGGAGAGAAATTTAGCTCCTTCTCTCTCGACTTACAGAAGAACCCAGACGAAGCATGGCTCCACCAAAATCTGTGTGTGAATAAGAAAGATTTTAGAGGAGGGTCATTTGAGGGCACGCTGTGTCTGGTCGTAATGACAGCCCGTGAGCTGCCAAGCGCTGACGCTGCTCCCGCGCTCTATGTGGATGTATCGCGGCAGGGAGAGTCTAGCCCTTCGCGTGGAAAGGGGCTCCTGTCGGGTATTAGCAATAGATCCCTCGGTAGTGTGCATGCCGTTATTCCGCTTGCTACTGATGGAGCGACGGTCGTTTACCAACAAAGCTTTGCTAGTGATGGATCGAGAGGCAATCTGGTACAGCTCAATTTTGACTGTAGTGCATCGTAGAAACTCTTGTCAGTCATGCATTTCCCGCTTTTTTCTAAAAAGCTAAAGCCGGGAACCAGGCTGTAGTAGAGCCGGTCGTGGGGATGCTGCCCATGATGGCGACTACTATGGGAGGAGCGGGTTTTCCCGGGGGGCTGCTGGTACGGGGCTACTTTCCCCGATCGCGTTCTGGGTCCTATTGGGTCCCGTCCACCGGTACGGGGCTACTCTCGCTTAGGGTCGGAACGAACTCAGGCTCGCAGTGATCAATCTAGGCAGCTATCCCGCTCTCAGACCTAATGCAAAGCAGCTCCGTTCAAAGTAGCCGTGCACCAGTCGAGTGCCAGTTGAGAAACAACGAGTAGCATTGCTTTGGCCACACCTCATCTTGAGCGCTCCCCAACTCCTGTGAACGGTCATAGCCCCCCACTCGCGATGGCAGTAGTCATAAAAGCTACTCTAAGGAGGAAGGTATGGAATACAGCACATCCCAGGAAATTAAGGGCGAACAGACTACGTTCAAAGGCCCGTCCTTGAATCTCCAGGAAACCCATTCGCAAGCCCTGTCGCCAGATGTATTCATACTCGGCGCAGTTTTCTCCATAGGGACCTCACTGGTGCTTCGTCTCTTAGGTCAACGAGAAGACGCCCAGTTCGTCGGGCAATGGGCACCGACCCTTCTCGTGGCTGGTCTTTACACACGAGGAGAGTCCCGCATCTTGAAAACGTTACGGGGGAAGAGTGCCGATGTTGAGCCGGCGGCGCGCCAGGTGATGTGAGATTTTGCTTTGCTTCTGGTACGGGGCTACTTTTCCCGAGTGCGAACCGGGCCCCGTCCAGATAATTCACACAGATAGACCGCTCGCTGTTCCGCCCGTACGGGGCTACTTTTTGCAACTCCGAAGCCGAAACAGCCGGCGAGAGCCCCGTGCCCGGGAATCTCCCCTCACCACCGGCTCGGCATCGGTACGTTTGCGCTATCCAGCGCACACTGGGGCTTAATTCATTACATTCTCAGCAGCGCAGCCATCGCCAGCGGGCTTCCCAGCAAGGCGGTCCTTGATCCACGGCAGGTAGAAGGGTACCGACGCCAGTGGTGTCGTAAAATGGTTCTGCTCGCCAGGCAGCTGCACGCGGGCAACGTTTCCGCCGAGCGCGCAGATCTTCTTTCTGTAATATTCGCCCATGACTGGAGGCAGGGTCGCATCCTTGTCTCCGTAGAGAATGAGAACCGGGGCTACGGGCTTCGTCTTGTTGTCTACAGAGCCGGCGACGATCGCCTGTGCCCAGGCGATTGCGTTCTGCGGCTCAGGCCGCAACAACTCCTTGTAGGAAGCCCCGTAGTTAAAATTGATCGTGTCCGCGCTCACGTGAACGCATTTGTCGAGGTATATCTGGTCGAGGACCTTTGCGCCCTCTTCAGTGAAGATGTCGCTCAATTTAAGCGTGTCTGGAAAGGCGGCCTGTGTTCCCCACATATTCATTGACATGTGTGCGAAAGCGAAGCTGTCGACGGACCACTCTGAGGAGAACGCCCTTATCATCTCCTCAGCCCCGTCCTGGTCAAGGGTTTCAGGGCTGTACATAGCAAGATCCGGCACAGACATAGCAACGAACCCAACGATATCGAGACCATCAAAGGCTGTCCCCTTCTGGGCGATGTAATCCGCCTGAGACGAGGCCCCGACAGTCGAACCCGCTCCCTGCGACCAGCCGATCATGACAGTCTTCTTCCCGGCGCCGGTCTCTCGCATCGAACCCGCTGCGCGAGCTGAATTGATCGCATCACGCCCGTTTGTTTTTGCCACTGCATACTGGTGACGGCCGCCACCGCCAAGCCCCTGATAGTCGGTGCCCACAACGACGTACCCATCTTTGATGAATTGCTCAAGGCTCGGCAGCCCGTAATCCATCCACGAATCCCCGTTCACCAGGAAGTACTCGTTGAGGGAGCGCGCCGGGTTTTCAACCTGCGATGGACCGCAACTTTGAGCATTCCCGGTCGTTCCATGTGACCAAGAAATAATCGGACGAGTGCGCGCCGCGGCGTTACCTTTTGGCGCAACTACGAGCCCCGTTGATATAGTTCGCTTGTCGTTGAGATCCGAGGAGATGTACGCTATGCGCCACGCCTGCGCGCCCTCGATTGGAGTCTCAATCTTCTCCTTTTTGATGACCTGGCCAAGCCTCCCCTCAGGCTTCATCCTCATCACTGCCTGGTAGAACGGAGCCACAGCGGGTTCTGCAAGCGCAACGCACGGCAAAAAACCGAAGACTGCTAGCAGAGCGAGAAACACGGGGGCTTTTGTAGGCATCGGAGTGGTCCTTTATCTTACGTATGTTGGTCCAGCACAGCGGAGTTAACCCCGGCGTTTAGCCATGGCAAGACGAAAACGCCTCTCTGGTCACCAGCACAGCCCCTGATTTTGCCTAACTCGTGAACTGAAAGGACGCCGCGCAGCATTTCAGCCACTTATGTAGCCTCTGCCTCAAGTGTTGTCCTGTAGCTACACTGGCGGCTATGCGGCTTGGATAAAACAGCCGCCCGCGCGCGCGAGGATACTATGCTGAAGCTCCCCCCCCCTCTCTGTCTTGTGCAGTTACGGGCACGATTGTGGCCGTATGCATGCTGCCCGGCCCCACAGATGCTGCATCTTCTCCACCTCAAGAAAAGCTCTCGGATGTATTCGCCCCGAGAATGCTCGGAGCAGACCTCGCCTTCTTCGAAAAGGCAACCGGCCCGGCCAGGAACACCTTCGGTGATACCAAGACCTATGATTTTGCGGGATGTGAGATATCGACAGGTGTTGCGGGCGGCACCGTGGAATCGCTCAGCATCTCCCTAAGTCCAAAATGCACGTTTGACCTCAATCCCTTCTTGCCGAATTTCGCAGGCAAGATCCCTAAGCTTGTCGGAATGACGTTTGGGCAGTTTGACAAGCTCACCCAGGCACAGGGCACTTTTTACGCAGACTGCCTCTCAGAATGTGGCAACGCCTACGACCCCGTGGTGTACGAGCATTGGTCTAGCTCACGAGCAGATGGCTTCCTTGAAGTGATGCTAGGCGCGACCCAGACAGGCGACGCAGTCCTCGATGCAGCCGACTCGTGGCAATCCGCCATGGAGAAGGCTGAGGGCGCGGACTGGGTGCAAGAGAGGAAGTTTAACTGCGCCCCGAAGCATGACCAGGTCGCCCACGAAGCCTTTCGCAATGTGGCGATAGACCAGATTACTATTGGGCACCAGCTTCGACTACCGTCCTGTGCCTGAAGCTGATTGGTGCGGGGCTGCCTCCCATTCCAAGCCAGATCATGGGGAGACACGGCAAGCCCCATGCCCGTATCATGTGGCGTCAGTCAGTCTTTTGCTATGTGAGGAACTATGCGCTGCCCCGCCCCTTTGCTCTCACTCATCCTCCTGCCATCCGTATCGGCAGGCTGCGCGATCTCTGTAGACGAGTACCGAGACGAGAAGCCAGCGCTCATCGTCGAGCAGTTCTTCTCCGGAGACCTTGAGGCGCATGGGGTTGTGGCTGAGCGCAGCGGCAAGGTCGTCAAGCGCTTCTCCTGCGACATGCACGGCACGTGGGATGGCGAAACGCTCGAGCTCGATGAAGACTTCACGTGGTCTGACGACACCCGGCAGAAGCGGCTCTGGCGCCTGACGAAGCAGCCTGATGGCACCTTCTCAGGAACAGCCGGCGACGTCGTCGGCACGGCCTTTGGTGAAGCATCTGGGAACACTCTCCACCTAGTGTACGATCTTTCAGTCCCGGTGGATGGCTCTACGACGGTGCTACACGTTGACGACTGGCTCTACCTCGTCACTGATGATGTCCTAATTAACCACTCCGAGCTCACGAAATTTGGGCTCTCCGCGGCTGAGGTCTTCCTGACTATCCGGAAGAAGAGTAGTTAAGCAGTCGGTTTTTTTAACTTTGCGAGGGTTTCTCGTTTGGTACGGGGGCTACCCTTTACAACGCGAGAGACTGAAACAGGCCGCGGATGCCTCAGCGCCTACTCCCTTCTGCCAGTTACCACGGACCAGGCAGGCCGATAGCCCGACCAGGAGTGGTGAGAGGTAGCCCCCGACCACTTGGGCTTCTTTAGGCTTCCACTATTGCCCGGGTAGACGCCCACCTATCACATTGCCCCCACTCCCCCCCTGTTCTAACGTCCCCTACCCCCCCATCCCGGAGGCTCTCTCAATGGCGTCCCTTCTCCACGCAATCATCCTCGTCGTTATGTTTATCTCACTGGCATTGCTCGGCCAGTTCATCGTCAACCGCCTCGTCGAAGAGGAGGTAATGCGGCATCACCACAGTGCTGGAGAAGCCATGATGGGGGTGGTAGGAACGCTCTTCTCCGTACTACTGGGATTCATGGTTGCGGCAGCAATGGAGCGCTATCAAGGCGCTGAAATGCACGGCGAGCAAGAGGCAAGCCAAGCAGCGAGCGTTTTTCGGCTGGCGCGCGGGCTCTCGGATGAGGATCGTCCACGCCTTCGCCAGCTCGTGCGCGACTACATCGACGAGGTGCTAACCAAGGAGTGGCCAGAGATGGAACGCGGCGAGCCAATCAATCACGGCTGGGAAGCCTACCAGAAGTTATGGGAAGCAGCCGTTGCCGTGGTGCCCGAGAACAGCAGGCAGGGCAACCTACACCAGGGACTGCTAGCAGCGATGCAGAGCCTTGGCGACCACCGCAGAGCTCGTGTGCTGCTCGCCCAGTCGGGCATGCAAACCGGCCTGTGGGTCATCGTTGCCATGGGAGCAATTTCTCCTGTACCCGGGGTACTCACGACTTGAGGAGCGCCGAGTTTTGGCAGCCACAACCGGGGTACACCAGCATCGATGCGCAGCCTTATGCGCCTGTAGGATCTCCCGTTACGGCAGGCCCCTTTTTTAGCGGCTGTCCCGGAGGTACCCCGAAATTGCGGCTACCTTCGGTAGCTGAAGCAAGGTGACGCCCGCCCCCTCAACCTTGTCCCTCCCCCTTCCCCACGCTACCATTCCGCAAAAGCTTGAGTATTTCCCCATGCACCTCCCCCTCTACCAAACCTCCTCCTTCTCCCCCCACCCCTTCAAGGGCAATCCGGCGGCGGTGTGCCCGCTTCCGTCCTGGCTTCCTGACGGGCTGATGCTGCAGATCGCGGCGGAGAACAACTTGTCTGAGACTGCTTTCGTTGTGCGGGAGGGGGACGCTTTTGGGCTGCGCTGGTTTACTCCCACGACGGAGGTTGATCTGTGCGGGCATGCGACACTTGCGGCGGCACACGTGCTGGCGGTTGAACTTGGGGTGGCGGATGACCCGATCGTGTTTAGGACTCGCTCGGGGGAGCTGCGGGTGAGGCGCGAGGGGGTGCTGTTTACGATGGACTTTCCAGCGCAGCCGCCTGTGGCGTGTGAGGTGCCGGAG
>CANLJX010000049.1 GCA_947491545.1 Deltaproteobacteria bacterium | reverse complement strand
AAAGAGAACAGCGAGGACAGAGAGGAGGCTGCTCCGTTGTGCCCCCTCGCCGCCCTCGCCGCTCTCTTTGTGCTACCCCCTAAGCCGGTCACGTGAACGTACCCGCCCAAGCCATTCCTGCCGCTAGCAACAGATTGAGGTTTACAAAGAGAACAGCGAGGACAGAGAGGGACCGTTCCGTTATCCCCCCTCGCCGTTCTCGCCGCTCTCTTTGTGCAACCCCCTCAGCCGGACACGGATACGTGCACGTCTTTTACCTCCCGACGCCACGATCCCTTTGAACATCTTTTTGCACGTAAAGCCTATTAAGAGATTGAAGAGCTTCCCGGCTATAATCTCTTTTTTCAGCCCCCTTTCTACCGCGAGACCCTCGGCAGCACGCTCTCGGGGTCAACCGGCTTTCCGGCGCGACGAACCTCGAAGTAGAAGTTGCGCCCCTGCTTGTCTGCAAAAGAGACGGTGCCTACCACCTCGTCCTGATCCACCACTTGGTCTTTTTTCACCAGGCTCTGGCCGAGGCGTCCGTAGAGCGAGTAGCTGCGAGCGCCGTGATCGAGGATCACGACCGTGTCGTATCCGGGCAGATTGCCGGCAAATGCGACTGTGCCGCCCATCACAGCGTGCACCTTCTCGCTCTCCGTCGCTGAAAACTCTATCCCCTTACTGAAGAGAACGTCCTTAAAGCTTGCAAGCTTGACCTTGCCGAAGTGCTGAACCACTTTCCCCTTAATCGGGGCGGAGAGGCTCGCTTTTGCTGCGAAGAGCCCTGCGCCACGGGCGACTCCGGCTCGGCTGACAGGATCGGCTCCAGAGCCTTCTTGTGCGACCTGCTGCGGCTTCTCCTCTTTGGCTTCGGGCTTCTCCTCGCCTTCGTCATCTTCGTCGTCTTCGCGGGCATCCTCGTCGCGACCGGTGGTAATCGAGGCGATCACCTTCTCAAGCTCAGCCGCTTCCCTCTTAAGCAGCGCCAGCGAGCGCTGCGCAGCTTCCTTTCGCGACTGGATCTCGCGGGCGATCTTCTGTAGGTCCTGCTGCTTCCGCTCTGCGTCCTGTCGCATGAGCAGTATCTCAGCACGAAGCTCCTGCCCCTGCCGAATAGAGGCTTCGACCTGCTCACGGGCGGAGGTGAGCTCTTGAGCCGCCTTCCGCAGCGACCCGAAGCGGCGGTCGTCACCCTCACGAACAGCGCGAGAGTACACCGCAATCCGCTCAACCTGCGCCTTCTGACGCGAGCCCGCGCCGAGCGGCGCATCAGCCAGAGCGGTTTCAGTGTAGAGAGCGCGCAGCCGCCGGGCGCTGCGCTCACGCTCAATCTCCATCTTTTGCCCTGCCTCGGCGAGCTGCAGGACGAGAGCTTTTCGCTCTTCTTCCACCTGAAGGAGCTTCTCCTCGACCTCCTGGTCCTCGCGGCGCAGCCGCCTAAGGCTCTCTGTAACCTTGGTCCTCTTCGATACGAGCTCATTAAACTCGCGCTGCGTAGTCGATATGTCAGCTTCCGTGGCGATTACTTGCAGCCGTATCTTCTCAAGCCGAGCGCTCGCCTGTGCCGTTTCCTCTTGGGCGAACGCTAGCGGCGAGAGCGCCAGGGCCAACAGTGGGAGGAATCCAGCGAGGGCTCGGCGACGCATGTTAGCCCTCCGAGAGGTAGCGCCTAACAGCGAGGAAGCTGCCTGCCATGCCGACAACCGCTCCGGCTGCAACGATGAAGGCGAGCTGAGAAGCAGCCAGAAACTCGACCGACGGGAAGATCGCCGCCAGCGCATCCGCCTGGGCGAGGAAGCCCTGCAGCGCGAGGAAGATCACGAAGGTGAACCCGAGCGCAATGAGCGCACCGAGGACCCCCTGCAGCAGCCCTTCAATTACGTACGGCGCGATAATCGCAGCGCGCCGCGCTCCGACGAGCTGCATGATCTCGATCTCCATGCGGTGTCCGTACAGTGCGAGCCGGATCGTGTTTGCTATGATAAAACCCGTGATGAGCAGAAGGAACACGATTCCGACGGCGCCTGCGCCTCGCACGACTAAGAGGATCTTCTTGAGCTGCTGCGCGCCGCCGCGGCTGTAGCGCACCGACTCAACCGCGCTGTCGCCCCTAAAGCGCTGCGAAACCTCTTCGAACAGCGCCTCTGCCTGCTCCGGACTCACAGCCTGCATGTCGAGCGACGCCGGGAGCGGATTGTCCTGCTCGAGCCCTTCAAGCATCGCAGCATCGTCGCCGAGCAAGGACCTGAAGTTCTTGAGTGCCCTCGCCTTGTCGGTGTAGGCGACTTTTCCGCCTGGCATCAGCTTCCCCATCGCCGCCGAAAGGCGCTCGACGTCACCCGGTTTGGCTGAATCCTTCAGGAACACCATCACCATCAGCTCACCGCCCTCGCGCGAGACAGCGCGGGAGCAGTTGTGGAGAACGAGCAAAAACGCAGAGAGGAGGAAGAGCGCTATTGAGATCGTGACGACACTCAACGCGACAGTTATCGGGGAACGGCGCAGGTTGCCGAAGGCACGCCGAACGATGTGCCGGCAGATTGAGAGAAGCGACACTCGGTGCCCGGCCTCCCCCTCGCCCCAGATCTTGGCTAGCCCGATCGAGTGGCGTTCCGGCTGCTGGCTGGCTGGGATCATTGGCGCAGCCTCCCTGCGTGGGAGAAGTCCCCGATAATCTTCCCGCGGTCGAGCACTACCGTGCGCTTATTGAGCTGTTCGATCACGCTTAGGTTGTGTGTGGCGACAACCACCGTAACACCCGCAGCGTTGGCTTCAAGCAGCAGGTCAAACACCCGCTTGCTCATCTCTTGGTCCAAGTTGCCCGTTGGCTCATCTGCCAGGATCATGCGTGGCTTTCTGATAAGCGCCCGCGCTATTGCAACGCGCTGCTGCTCTCCTCCGGAGAGTGTCATCGGGTAGGCGTCCGCCCGGTCGTTTAGCCCCATGGCATGCAGAAGCAGGAGCGCCAGCCTGTTGCGCTCGCGCTGGCTGACTCCCATCACCTCGAGACCGTACGCCACGTTCTCAAGCACTGTTCTGCGCGGAAGGAGCTTGTAGTCTTGGAACACGACACCTACGTCCCGGCGCAGCTCTGCTACTCCGTCAGTGCCGATTGCTGCCATATTCCGGCCGCCGACGATTACCTCACCAGCGCTGCTCTTTTCGGCGCCGAACAAGAGCTTCAGCAGCGAGCTCTTCCCAGCACCGCTGGCGCCCGCAACGAAGATAAACTCCCCGACCTGAACTTTCAGATCGACCCCGCGCAGCGCGGTTTGGTCGGGCGGATAGGTCTTTGAAACGCCGTGTAAATGAATCATTGCGCTCTTTGGCCTTCCCCCGATCCAGCCGAAACTGCCCCGGCTGGAACTCCCCCTCGCTTAAAACTCATAGCGCCGAAGCTCGGCTCGTGACAGGATGCGGGCGGGTATTTCCAGCTCGGCCAACATCCGTTAAAACACTCACATTATTCCGCTTCGCCCTATCATGTACTCCGTTTTACGCCGTGGTGCTAGCACCTCATTTTTCGCCCTCGCAGCCTGCTTAGCCGGGTGCGGCGGCAGTGGCGTTGCTGGTCCCGACCCGGTGGCTGTCCCTATTCCACAGCGCTCTCTTTCTGATGCCGCAGAGTGCCAATCAGTGGAGCAGATCGAGAGCTCGCCACCCGTATACCGCTGCGAGCGAGACGGTGGGCCGGTGTTCGTTGCAACCCTGCGCGACTGCCAGGTCTCTGAGAAGTTTAGCTTTCAGGCCACGACGCGGCAGCTCTTTGTCGGAGTAACTGGCCTCAAGGTTATCTCTCAGGCTCCCGTCGCATTCGGCGGGCGCAATACACTTCAGACCCTTGTAACGGGCACGCTCGACGCCCAGCCGCTCTCGGTCTCGACCTTCACGTACCGTGAGCATGGCTGCGTCAACGACGTGGTCGTGTGGCGTATCGAGGGCGGACCGGTCAAAGAGCAAGGCTCCCCTGAGGCTTTCGCTACCCTCTCCCAGTCGCTCGCTGAGCGCGTGCTCGGCGCCTCGATGGAGCCGCGCGATGCTCGCAGTTAGGCAGCTATCAGCTTCGCTGGGCAGGTACACCCTACTGCTTGGCGATGTGGTGCGCGATATCGCCCGTAACGGAATCAACGTACGCGAAGTGCTCCGGCAGATCGTGTGGATCGGCAACAACTCGCTTCCAATTGTGCTCATCACAGCAGTCTTTACCGGCATGGTGCTTGCGCTCCAGACGGCGTACGGCCTGCACCGCTTCGGCGCCAAGAACTACGTCGGAAACCTGGTGGGGCTCGCCCTAGCGAAGGAACTTGGCCCTGTGCTAACCGCTGTTATGGTATGCGGGCGGGTCGGCGCGGGAATAGCTGCGGAGATCGCCTCGATGACCGTCACCGAGCAGGTAGACGCCATCCGATCCCTCGGCGGAGACCCGATCCGGAGGCTTGTAACCCCGCGCATCGTGGCGGGGCTCATTTCGATGCCACTCCTCTCTGGAATCGCGGTAATCACAGGCGTCTTGGGTGGGCTGACCGTGGCGACACTTGAGCTAGGAATCACCTCTCACCAGTACTACCGCTCGTACCTCTACGCAGTGCAGATCTACGACGTAATAGAAGGGCTCATTAAGAGCTTCGCGTTCGGGCTGATTGTGGTCTCGATCGCTTGCTACAAGGGGCTTCAGTGCCGAGGCGGCACGGAGGGGGTAGGCCTCACCACTACCTCTGCGGTTGTGACCGGGTCGCTTGCTGTGTTCATCGCAAATTTCTTTCTGACGAAGCTCATCATCATGTTTAAGTTCTCATGAGCAACACCGCGCCAACCATAGAGCTACGGGGTGTCTGCACCCGCTTTGGCGCCTTGGAGGTGCACAAGGGGATCAACTTCTCGCTCCAGCCCGGCGAGGTAACTACGCTGCTTGGACCAAGTGGCGCCGGAAAGACGATCATCTTGAAGCTTATCATGGGGCTCATGTCCCCGAGCAACGGCCGCGTCTTCGTAATGGGGCGTGACATTACGGACCTCGATGAGCAGGCGCTCCGGGCGGTCCGTGCTGATATCGGGATGCTCTTCCAGGGGGCTGCGCTTTTTGACTCGCTCTCTGTTTTCGACAACGTGGCCTACGGACTCCGAGAGCGCGGGGAGCGTGACGAGAAAAAGATCGCCGAGATCGTGCACGAGCGGCTTGAGATGGTTGGGCTGCCCAATCTCGACTGGAAGCTCCCCTCCCAGCTCTCGGGCGGGCAGCGAAAACGTGTTGGCCTCGCGCGCGCCCTAGCGAGCTCGCCAAAGATCATGCTCTACGATGAACCAACTACTGGACTCGACCCAACTTCGACGCGGAAGATAGATGACCTTATACTCAAGTTCGCGCGCGAGCGCGGCATTACCTCGCTGGTCGTCACACACGACGTGTTCAGTGCGCGCCGAGTCTCGGACCGTTGGATGCTTCTTTCGAAGGGCGTAATCGCTGCTGACGGTCCCGTATCGGTCGTCGAGCGCGAGAGCCCGCTAGTCTCGGAATTTGTTTCAGGAACGTGGAAGGATGACGCATGAAGGCACGAAATGAGCTCAAAGCAGGCCTCTTTATGGCGATCGGGATCTTCCTGGTGGCAGGGCTAATACTCATCATGGGGCGCGAGAAGCAGATCTTTGCCCGGCAGAGCAAGTTCTACGCTTCGTTCACCGACGTTAAGGGGCTCTCCACCGGCGCTCCCGTGCGGCTGGGCGGCATTCCGATCGGGCGAGTTGCCGATGTTGGTTTCGCCAAGGATCTCTCGGACCTTCGGGTGCATGTGACTCTCCTGATCAACGACTCGTACCTCGACCGGGTGCGGACTGACTCCACCGTGACTATCGACACACAGGGACTGCTCGGAGACCGCTTCATCTCTATCTCGCCAGGCGCGGCCATAGGCTCTATCGCCCCGGGCTCGGTGCTCCCGAGCACTGAAATCGCCGATTTCTCGAAGGTGCTGGTGCGAGCTCAATCCGCCGTAGACAACACAGCACAGATTACCGAGCGGCTCAACAAGAGCCTCGAAGGGCTCACCCCTGAAACCTTCACCAATATCGCGGACGCGACTCAGAGCATGGCCGAGGTCTTCTCCGCTATTAAGAGCGAGAAAGGCTTCGTCAACAAGCTCATATACTCTGAGCAGGACGGAAAGAAGCTCATGGACAGCATTAACGCAACTTCTCGCGACTTGAGCGCCATCGTCTCAGAGGTCAAGTCAGGCAAAGGAGTGCTACACGCGCTGGTGTACGACGATTCGGGAAATCGCGCGGTCAGCGAGCTGATCACAGCCAGCCAAAGCGTCTCGCGAGCAAGCAGCAGCCTCGCCGATGTCCTCAACGCAGCGCGCGACGGAAAAGGGCTGCTGCACGATGTGCTCTACACTGAAGTTGAGCCGGGAGCTGTGGCCAAGCGCCTTGAAGAGATCCTGATCTCTCTGAGCCAGAGCGCCTCGAGCCTCAAGATCGCAACCTCCGCGATGGCAGACGGCACCGGCACGCTAGGCGCGTTGCTCGTTGATCCCCGGCTGTACGACAACTTGATCGAGATAACAGATGGTGCCAAGCGCAGCTTCATCCTGCGGCAAGCGGTGCGCAGCTCGCTCAGCCAGTAAAGGCAGCCAGGATCGACGCAGTTGATTGCGCCAGCTGGTGTCCGCCGGCCAGGTTCCAGACGCTTACTGCCGAAACGGTCGCGCAGCCGTTTCCTATCAGCGAGCTGTCACAGGCAGGGTCATTGTCCGGCACTTTTTCGATATCGGAGTGGGCAAATACGCGCACGGAGCCGCCTTCTAGAGTTGGCTCTTCGTGAAAGACTTTGCCGTAGCGGGTCTTTCCAAGCGGTGCTGCGCGCAGCACTGCCTGATCGGTCAAATGAAACGGGATGTTTACGTTCCATGTAACAGGGCTGCCCAGGGTGGCCTGGCGGTGCTCCGGGCTGAAGAGGCGCTCGTTAAGCCGGCTGAGCACTCGCTCGGTCTGGCTGCGGAAGGACTCCATGGTTGCCGCATCGATCATGTAGCTCGCCGTGAAGGAATTTCGCGTTGCAGAGTCAAAAGCCTGCGAGAGCGCAATGGCCGGGATGCCGGCCAAGTTCGCTTCCAGGCAGGCGCCGACTGTTCCTGAGGATAGCACGAAGCCCAGCCCCATGTTGAAGCCCGCATTTATCCCGGACACCACCAGGTCGGGTCTTGAGCCAAGCAGGTTGTGGACCGCAACATTGACGCAGTCAGCGGGTGTTCCCGACACGAAGCTTGCCGAACGGCCGAACAGCTCGCCCTTCTGCACATGCACGGGCGAGAATCGGGTCATGCTCTTTCCGGTCCAGCTCTGCTCGTGCTGCGGCACGACGAGCGAGACTTCACCCAACCGCGAGTAGTGCTCCACAGCCAGCTCTAAGAGTGGGGAGCGGTGGCTATCGTCGTTCGTGATCAGTATTTTCATGAAGCGCAGCCCTCAGGCGCTGAGCGGCACTGGCCGGGCGCCCGCTACGTACGACTTAAACTGCGCGCCTCGGTGCTCAAAATCGGTGAATTCGTCAAAGCTGGCGCAGCCTGGCGTGAGCAGTACTATGCCCCGCTCAACGGCTTGCAGCGCCTCAAGCGCCGCCATCGTGCCCGCACGCAGCGTCGGAGCAACAACACACGGCACTCCGCTCGCTCGGCAGTGCCCTGCCAAGAGCGGGCCATCCTTGCCGAAGCACACCACGGGCTCAATCGCCTTCTTCTCAGCTACTACCGCCTTAAGCAACGGCTCCCAAGAGCCAGCCTTTGACAGCCCGCCAAGCATCAGCACGAGCTTGTGCTCCGGAAAGTGGCCACGAATAGTGCTGAACGCAGCAAGTGAAGCGGCAACAGTAGTGGACTTCGAGTCGTTAATAATGATGCGTCCACCATCACGCGACACAACCTCTAGCCGGTGCTCGAGCGGCGCAAATGTGTCGATCGCCTCCTGAATAGCTGCTGGCGTCACCCCCATCGCCCGCACGGCAAGGACTGCGGCCGCCACGTTAGCCCGATTGTGGGCGCCTAGCAGCGCGCTGCGGGATGTCGGGTACACCTCAACAGCGCCATCGATGCTGGCCCTGACGACTGGCCCGGTTGACCCCGATTCATCGATTGAAGCTGCGTTGCGCGCGTTCTTCAGGAGCTCTTCAAGCGGCTTTCTCCCGAACAGCGAAAGCGAGGCGCGCGTAGAGCGTGCCATTCCCATGACCGCCGAATCGTCGGCGTTAAGGACTGCTGTGTCGCTGCTGTCTTGCAGCCTGAGGCATCGGGCCTTCGCTGCCCCGTACCGCTCCATAGAGCCGTGCCGTTCTAGGTGATTTTCGCTCAGGTTAAGAATGACAGAGACCGCGGGCTTTAGGACGGTGCAGGCCTCTAGCTGGTAGCTCGAAGCCTCAACGACGAGCACGGACCGGTTCGACGCGGTCTCACTTCCAAGCTCGCTGCTTGAGATGACAGGAGTGCCCACGTTTCCGCACAGGTACGATTTCACCCCCGCAACGCGCATGATGTGGTCGATCAGGGACACGGTTGTGCTCTTGCCGTTGCTGCCGGTGACGACGATGCTCTTGCCGCCATGAAGCTCGATTCCTAGCTCAAGCTCCGAGACGTACGGCACCTTTAGCCGTGTAATAGTGCCGACCACCGCCGACTCAAGGGGCACGCCTGGGCTCAAGATAGCAAGCCCAACATCGCTCAAGAGCGGCGCTGCCGCTTCGCCGTCGACGCCGAAGCGAAGGTCAACTCCGATCTCCCGCAGCTCAGCCGCAAACGGCGCGAACTTCGACTTCGACATGAAAGCTGCTTCGGGCTGCTTCTCGACGAGGAGCACCTTGAGCCCATGGCGCACGAGAAACTTCGAGCTCTCTATGCCGCTTATGCCGAGACCTATCACCAAGGCTCTCTTGCCGGATGACTTGAGCGAATCTATGGCTGACTGGAAAGACATAGCTAGCGCAGCTTAAGCGAGGTAAGCGAGATAATCGCGAGTACTACTGAGATGATCCAGAATCGGACGATGATCTTTGGCTCGGCCCAGCCTGCTAGCTCAAAGTGGTGGTGAATCGGCGCCATGCGAAAGACTCGCCGCTTCGTGAACTTGTAGTAGTAGCGCTGAATGACAACTGAGGCTGCCTCCATCACGAAGATGCCCCCTGCAATCACGAGTATCAGCTCCTGCTTCACCAGCACTGCCACGAATCCGAGCGTGCCGCCCAGCGCCATCGAGCCGGTGTCACCCATGAAAACTTGAGCAGGGAACGTGTTGTACCAGAGGAAGCCCAGGCCAGCAGCGAACATGCTCGACAGAACGATTGAAAGCTCGGCTGCCCCGGCTTCCTGATGGATACCGAGGTGATCAGCGTACTTAGGGCTGCCGGCCAAGTACGCGAAGATCGCGTAGGTGCAGGCAACGGTCATGACAGGGCCTATGGCTAGCCCGTCGAGCCCATCGGTGAAGTTCACCGCGTTCGACGTCGCCGTCAGCACGAATGACACAAAGAGCACGAAGCCCACCACACCAAGCGGCAGGACGAGATCCTTCGTGAATGGAATGACGAGATCGGTAGAGCCACCGAGCAGGCAAAGCACTATCGCCGCCCCTGCCCCGAGACCAAACTGCACTATGAGCTTCCCTCGCTCAGAAAGCCCTTTAGAGTCCTGCTTCTGAATTTTTTTCCAGTCGTCGATGAAGCCGAGGTAGGCGAAACCCACCATGATGGCGAGCGTGAGCCAGACCTTGACGTTGGTGAGGTCACACAGCAGCAGCGACGAGAGCAGCACTGCTACCACCACGACCATGCCTCCCATGGTTGGGGTACCCCGCTTCCCCTCGTGAGCCTTCGGTCCGTCGTCACGGATCGGCTGCCCCTTTACGCCGCGCTCCTTCAGCCAGGCTATAAAACGCGGCTGAACTATCAGCACAAAGATAAACGTGAAGAGAAACGCCAGCATGCAGCGGAACGTCACGTACTTAAAAACGTTTAGCCAGCTGAAGTGGCCTTGAAAGCTGTAGAGGATTTCGTACAACACGGCGGGATCCTGGGAGTTTTACCTGCGCGAGACTCGCGACAAAGTAGCATCCCCCCTGCCAATCGTCGAGACGCCCGGGGGTATTGATAGACCCCGTGGCAGCCGGGCGCCAGGGTGCTAAGGGCTACGCTTGCCGGGGCTGGGAGCGACGCCTAAGTGGCTGATATTACGAGACTGCAATTTCTCTGAAGCACTCCGATGTAACGAACAGATAAGAGGTGGTCAAAACAGATCTAGGCATCCCTCTATGGCGCCTGGACGTGAGGCTCATGCCCCTCCCCAACGCTGGGAAGACGGCAGCAGCCCCCTTTTTGAGGTTCTATGGTACGCGCATCATTAAACACCCTCCTCTTCGCTTCGCTGATTGCGTTCTCTGCCGGCTGCACAACGGAAGACTCTGGTGGCGACAGCTCAGACGAATCCGGCTCATGGCGCAGCAGTTGCGGAACCCTCAACAAAGGGGAAATTGAGAATCCGATCCCAAAGGATAGTGCGCGAAAAGGAACTGCCACCGTGCTTGGGCCAAATCTGCTTCTCTTTAAGAGCTCAAGCGGCAGCAACTTAGTGAAGCTTCAGAACCTCAGTGTGCAGTCAAATGCAGCCAAGGCAACAGCGGCTCAGAACAAGCTCAAGGCTCTCGCTGCAGAGGGTGAAGTGTACTATTACCAGGCCACAAAGGACTGCGAAGCAGAGGTTGAAGCCGGTGCATCTGGCTCCCTAGGCCAGGTCTATTCCGCCACGGGCGCAAATTTCTCAGAGAGCCTCATCAAGTCCGGGCTGGCTAGCCTTGACGTTGACCAGTGCGAAGGTGAGCAGCTCAACTCATGCTACCAGGCGCTTGAGGAAGATGCTCAGGAGACTATCGCATCAGAGTTAACAGCATTCCTCTGGAAGCCCGTCTCAGATAGCAACGGCAAGCTTGCGATTCACACTGGCCCGTACGGGACGAGCGTTGTTGTTAACGGCGTGACCGGAACCAATCAGGGTCCGGGCAACGGCTACGGCAGCCTGGCACGATTCTCTCAGCCTGGCTGCGCGTACGGAGCAAATGTTCAGGTGAAGGTAATCGACGAGCGCACCGGAGCGGCCTACACATTCAACGGCAGCGATACGATCACGATTCCAAACGGCTGCAACCGTTACTGCATCAAGGAGGGCGCGATAGCGCTCTGCCCGAAGAACTAGGCGAACAAGGGGACGCATGCGGATTCGGAGCCGGGACCGGAGCCGTTCCCGGTGCCGGCTTTCCGTGAGAGAAAAGGCTGCTTTTTTCGCGCTGAGGCTTCGCTTTCTTCATCCCAATCCTCGTCTTTCTCCTGCACCTGCACTGCACTCCTTCTCATAATCAAGAAGTCATTCCGGATTGCCCTCATATTCCTGTCGCGCGAAAAAAGGTTGCGAACATGCCCTGTCGAAAAGGCGTTGTGTTCCGAATGAGTTACTAGCCGGCTGTGTTCCTCCTAATCTTTGTCCTAGTACTTCTCCTGCACCTGCACCAGATTCCTGGCCTTCCTCCGGTCCTTTTTTGCGGACACATGCTGGGCAATCCCCGGAGATTTCTTGATTAAGAGCAGGAGCCGGTGCAGGTTCAGGAAGAAAGAGAAGGATCAGGAAGAGGAATGACATGCCTCGCTGCGACTTGAGTTGAGACTTCGCAGATTTTCTACACAGCAGGAGGCGATGCAGGAGCAGGAGAAGAAACCCCAGCTACGAGAGCGCGCCGCGCGCGATCTCCTGGTCAGAGAACGGGAACTTCTCGGTTCCGATAATCTGGTAATCTTCGTGCCCCTTTCCTGCGATCAGCAGCGTGTCGTTAGGTCCGGCTTGCTCGATCGCCTGAACTATCGCCGCGCGACGGTCTGCTTGCACCAAAGCTGGCTTAATGCCGCCACTGAGAATATCGGCGATAATCGAGGCAGGATCCTCGGTGCGTGGGTTGTCGGAAGTGACGACTACTCTATCTGCAAGCTGAGCGGCGACGTTGCCCATCAAAGGCCGCTTCCCCTTATCCCTATCCCCGCCACATCCGAACAACACCCAGAGCTTTCCCTCTGTGGAGGCCTTGACCGTTTTGATCGCTCGCTCAAGCGCGTCAGGGGTGTGGGCGTAATCGACGAAGACTCGCTTCGTTCCCGATCCAACCCGCTCGAGCCTTCCAGGAACCTGAGGGACATCTCTCAACGCTCTGGCAACTTTCGCTGGATCGAGCCCTAGAGCAACACACGATGCAAACGCCGCAGCGAGGTTCTCCGCGTTGTGGAGTCCTATGAATGGGGCCTGAACCTGCCAGGTAACGCCCTGCTCCCTGCCCGCGATTTCAAACTCCATCCCCGCGAGGGTTTCCCTGACAGAAGAGAACCTAAAAGCTGCCTCCTCCGAGGATCCGAATGAGGCGTCATGCAATCCGGCCTCGCGCGCAAAGGCAACAAGCGCGAGTCCGTGCGGGTCGTCTACATTCACCACTGCAGCCTTCGTTTTCTTGGCGCCGCCTGCCAGAAGCTCAAAGAGCCGCTTCTTTGCGAGGAAGTACGCCTCGAATGTTTTATGGTAGTCTAGGTGATCGCGTGTCAGGTTGGTGAACACTGCGACATCAAACTTGACGTCTTCCACCCGCAGCTGGTCGAGGGCGTGTGATGAGACCTCCATCACGCAACTGCTTGCGCCGGCGGATACCGCCTTCGCCATCAGCTCCTGCAACGTCATCGCATCAGGGCTAGTCAACGCCCCCTCAATTCGCTCTCGTCCGAGAAGCTCGCTGCCCAGTGTGCCGACCCGCAGGCAGCCGCCTGCGAGCTGGTTGAGCACGTGGTACACGATCCAGTTTGTGGTGGTCTTCCCGTTAGTGCCTGTGATTCCAACGACCTTTAGCGCGGCCGATGGGTCGCCTTGGATCGCTGCTGCGAGTGCGCTCATCGCTCGGCGTGAACTCTCGACGACGATCCCCGGACGGCCCTGCAGGGCCGCACCGTTCTCCACTACGCAACCAACAGCTCCGCGCTCGAAGGCGCGGTCGATGAATACGTGGCCATCGACCTTAAATCCAGGGATGGCGACAAAAAGAGAGCCGGGCAACACGGCTTCAGCGTTGAGCGCAAGCGCCACCACAGGTGCAGCGCCGCTGTCGGCTCCGAGAAGCGTCCCATGAGAAGCGGCAGCGGCCTCGCCGAGGGTAATAGTCTTCATGCGCACAAGCCTAGACTGCGCTCGGGGTGTGTTCAAGACGGGGGACTCGAAAAAGGGGGCGAGGGTGCTCTGTAGAAATGGTGCTACGTCCCGAAGGATGTACTAGCCGGCCGTGCTCCTCCTCATCCTTGTCCTAGTCTTCCTCTTTCTCATTCTCCTGCACCTGCACCTGATTCCTCGCCCCCAATCCGGATATCTCGACGCGACAATCATGGGCAATGCCCCGAAATTTCTCGATTGTTAGCAGGAGACAGTGCAGGTGCAGGTGCAGGTGCAGGTGCAGGTGCAGGTGCAGGTGCAGGTGCAGGTGCAGGTGCAGGTGCAGGTGCAGGAGGTTGAGGAATGCTACGCCCCACTACAAGCCCAAAAAAGGGGCTGCGATTATTGCTCGCTCTTTGGCTTGTACGATGCCGGAAAAAGCTCTTCGTCCTTCACGTCGATAGAACGCTCGGGCACGATGAATGGCGATCGCGAGTTTCCAACTCCAAGCTCAGTGCGAGTTGAGATAAATCTGAAGGTGCGGTCCATGATACGCTGGAAAACCGGCGCTGCGAGGGTTCCGCCGTAGATGCTCTTGGCGCGTGGCTCGTCGATAATAACCATGGCAGTAAGGTTGCGTGGTACGCCCACCGGCGAGCCATCGGCGAAGCCAACGAAGGATGCCACGTAGGTGCCGGCCATATAGCCGCGCCCCTTCGGATTGGCTTTCTGCGCTGTGCCGGTCTTCCCTCCGATGCGCAGCCCGTCAATCTTCGCTTTGGCGCCTGTTCCGTGCTCGTCTTCGACCACGCCGTACATCATCTCGCGCGCGGCCGAAGCTGCCTTCTCTGATACGACCCTTTCGCCCTGAGGGATTCCGTGCTCATCGATCACAACTGAGAGGGTCGGAAGCACCCCGCCGTTTGCTATCGCAGCAACAGCGCGCACGACCTGAAGCGGAGTGACCGCAACACCCTGACCGAATGAGTGGGTTGCTACATCGACCTTGGCCCACGTCCTCTCGCTGCGAAGGATGCCGTTCGTCTCGCCGGCCAAGCCGAGCCCAGTCGAGGAGCCGAAGCCGAACTTCCTTAGGTAGTGGTAGAGCCGATCGCTTCCGAGCCGAATTCCGACCTTCGTCATCCCAATATTCGAGGAACGAACAACGACGTCGTAGAAGGTTACCGTTCCAGATGGATGAACATCCTTAATGGTGTGCTTAGAGAAAGGGAAGCGGCCATTCTCGCAGTTAATCTTGTCATCCGGAGTCACGACACCGGCATCCATGGCAGCGGCAGCGACGATCGGCTTCATAACCGAGCCCGGCTCGAACACCGCCTCTACGAGGAGGTTTCGCAGCATGTCCTTCGATTCGCCCGACGGCTTGTTGAAGTTGTAGCTCGGGGATTGGCTCAACGCGACGATCTCGCCGGTGTCTGAATCAATCATGACGGCCATCGCTTGCTTGGCGTTGGCGTTCTTCCGCCCGATCTCAAGCTCCTCGTCCATGATGATCTGGAGGTCAGCGTCGATAGTGAGGCGCAGGGCGGCTCCCTTCGGTGGGGAGAACCCTTCAACTCCCTCAGCGCCATCGCTTACGTGGATAATCTTGCCGAAGGCGTCGCGGGTCGCGGTGGTCTTGACGTGATCTTCGTGCAGCCGCTTCTCGTACAGCGACTCAATGCCCGAGAGCCCTGTGCCATCTACTCCTACTTTGCCGATCAGCGCGCTTGCTGCCTGGTTGTAGGGGTAGAAGCGGCGAGCCTCAAGCACGGTGCCAACGCCAGGGAGATTCAGGGCGGACACCTTCTCAGCCTGATAGCGCAGCACCTGGCGCTTTAGCCACACAAACGGCTGAGTGCTGTCGAGCCGGGCACGAACCTCCGACGGCTTCATCTCAAGGAGCTTGGACAGGTCTTTGACCGCTCGCTCGCGGTCTTTGACCTGCTTCGGTCGAACGTAGATAGACTGTGCCGGGATGGAGACGGCCATCAGCTTGCCGTTGCGGTCTAGTACCTGCCCGCGCTCGGAGGCTACTTCCACCTCGGCGACGTGCTGCTTGAGCGCCCAGTCCTGCCATGTTTCGAAGTCTGACACCTGCAGGCTGTAGAGCCGGCCAACAAGGAGCCCGCTCCAAAGAATGGAGAGGAAGCCGATCAGGCGCAGCCGCATCGGCCGCTTGTTGGCGAGCGATACGCCGGTGGCGCTCGGCCGCTGGCCCGAGGCGAAGTCGGCACCGATTAGCGTGCGCCGAGTGGCGGCAGAGGGATCCGGGGTGAACTGATTAGGTGAGTTGAAGGTGACTGGAATACGGGGCTTCTTGGCGGGTGACTCAGAGGACGATGAAGAGGAACGCGGAAACATGCGAGCCTAACCGAAAAGTACGGGAGCACCTGCCGCCCTTCAAAAACCGCCTTCCGGCGGTAGCCTAAGCCCCTTAAGGACCCAGGCGCGAGGCTTGGAAACATTTTCTCAGCCGCTTCGGAGGGTTGATGCTACTGCGACTGCGGTGGCAGTCGCGTAGCATGGCCGCTACCTGTCGTCACCTAGAAGGACCCGTGCTTAGTAAGTAAGCCGGATGGTCTTCCCTGGATTGTGGTCCGAAAGCCCCGCCATCTCACGACCCGAGTGGGCGAGAGAGTCTGGGCGAAGAAGCACCGAGCGCTGTAGCTCAAGCTCTCTTCGCTCCATGTCGAGGTCAACCGTAAGCTGCCTTGCCTGGCCTAGCTGGTACCCGAGGTCTGTGGCTTCAAGCTTCGCCCACACCCTTGCGCCGAACACTGCCAGGATCGCGATGCCAGCCAAAACCTGGACCTTCGCCGATACAGCCTTAGCTTCACGCCTTACGTAAACCGACTGATACTGCAAACACACTGCCATATAACCAAATCCTCTCAGAGAAATGTACAAACAATTAACAATTCTGTCCCTACCAAAAGTGAAGGCCGCTTCATTTTTTTTACTTCAAAAACTCTCTCCGAACTGGAACACCCGAAGACGTGCGCTGCGCGATGCTGGATTGCGAGAGACCTCTTCATCAGAGGGCTTCTCCGCACCCTTGTTCACTACTCGCCCGATCCGTTTTTCAGCCCGAATTCCGCGCCAATTCGCCGGATAGCTGCCGGCTGACTCCCACTCGCGCATGCGGCTCGCGACTGCTCGGTCTTCGACCGAGTGAAAAGTAATGATGGCGAGCTTTCCGCCCTGCTTGACCGCCGAGGGAGCGGCTTCGAGGAGCTTCTTGACCTCTCCCAGCTCATCGTTGATGTGCATCCGAAGCGCTTGGAACACAACCGTGGCGGGATGAACGTGTGACTGAGAGCGCTTTCCGAGCTGGCTGGCCTTAACTGCATCGGCTAGCTGCTTTGGGGATGAGAATGGGCGGTGGAAAACGAGGGTTCGCGCGATAGCTCGGGCATTCTTCCCTACTCCTCCCTCAGCCAGAGCCAGGAATATCTCCCGCTCTGAGGATGTATTCACGAAGTCAGCCGCGGTCATGCCCGCCGACTCGTCCATGCGCATGTCGAGTGGGCCGGTGTCGGCGAACGAGAAGCCCCGCCCCTCGACGAGCTGATCGGTGGACATCCCAAGGTCGGCCAAAACTCCATCGAAGACCCGCCCACCGGCGGCTTCCGCAACCTTTGAGAACGGTGCGTGCACTAGGTCCAGCCGGTCGCCGTAGGCGCTGGCCCACTGGCTTCCTCGCTCAAGGGCGCGAGCATCCCGGTCCATGGCTACGACCCAAGAGTCAGGACTGGCGTCCAAGATCGCCCGGGTGTGCCCGCCTCCTCCGAAGGTACAATCCAAAAACATCCCGCCGCCCCTTGCTCCCAACGCTTCGATCACTTCGTTGAGCATGACGGGAACATGCACTGCATCCCCGGCTGCTTTGCTCATATATCCACATCCGCAAAGAGGTCCGGGTTATCCAAGAGAGCCTGCTCTGAGGCCGCAAAGATAGTGTCCCAAACCCTTTTGTCCCAAATACGAAAGCCATGTATCGAGGCGGTAAAGACCACCTCTTTGTCTAGTCCGGCGTATGCCCGCAGGTACGACGGGACGAGGATGCGCCCTGTGCCGTCTATCGAGCACTCGCTGGCGCGGCTCAAATAAAAATTCTCAAGGCGCTGCAGCTTGCTGCTGAATCGGCTCTTCTCTCGCAGACGCGACTCGAACTCTTCCCACGCATCGAGAGCGAACCCCTCGACACACCGAGATCCTTCGGAGACGTAGTTGGTGAGGACGACCCCGCGTTGTTCTTTATCACCCAGCACCCGGCGAAAATCGCTTGGAAGGCTGACCCGCCCCTTGTCGTCTAGCGCGTGAACACAGTTGCCACGAAAGGAGGTGTGCGACGGGCGCTTAGACGGACGACTAACGGGAATGCTGCGTTCCCGCTCCTCTGACTTTTCATCGAGAGAACTGTCGTTCATCTGCTACCCGCCGCGCACTTGGAGAGAAACGTAACCACTACAACTAACGGACCAAAAACCGCTCAGGCAGGCTCCGTGGGGGAATTCCCCACTTTTTCCCACTTGATGCCACCAAGGTACAGCCAGCGGGATTGAACCGTCAACGGGTAAACTTCGCTAATCAGTTAATTTTTCTGGTTATTTTAACAGGCTTAAAGTAGCGGGGGCGAACAGGCTGAAACGGTTGGGTTTGCTGGCTTGCCCCACCCTCCTTCTGCTTTGTTCACAAAGATAGCAGCGAGAACGGCGAGGGGGAGAAAGAAAACGCCGCTCCCCCCCCCTCTCTGCTCTCGCCGGTCTCTTTGTTAATATTCCCCCTTCGCTTCGAACAAAGAGAGTCTCTTTTTTGTTCACAAAGAGAGCGGCGAGATCGGCGAGGGATAAGAAGGAAAAACTGCTCCCCCCTCTCCGCCCTCGCTGGTCTCTTTGTTAATATTCCCCCTCGTTTCTAACAGGGAGAGTCTCTTTTTGTGCATTCCCTCTGTGCTATTCGACAGTAACGGACTTAGCCAGGTTGCGCGGCAGGTCGACATCCGTGCCGTTCATTACCGCCACATGGTAGGCCAGGAGCTGCAGCGGAATATTGAGCAGGAGCGGGCTAAGTTCGGGCGAGATGTACGGGACATGAATGATCGCTTCGGGGGTGACGCCGAGCGACTGCTCGGGCGGGGCGTCGGTCACGACTATCAACCGAGCGCCGCGGGCCTCGACCTCCTTTAGGTTAGAGAGGCTCTTCTCGAAGGTCTGCTTCTCGCGCTGGAGGATCATCACGACCGGCATCTTCTCATCGATGAGGGCAATAGGGCCATGCTTCATCTCGCCTGCAGGATACCCTTCGGCGTGAATGTACGAGATCTCCTTTAGCTTGAGTGCGCCCTCAAGCGCGATTGGGTAGCACGTTCCGCGGCCGAGGAAGAGGAAGTCGCGCGCGCTGGCGAGCTGCTTCGCTGCTGTGGCCACGGCGCTGTCGGTGCGTAGCGCTTGCCCAACTGCGCTCGGCAATCGAACGAGAGACTGGAACATCGCGCGACGCGCATCTGCTGTCATCGTGCCGCGCTTCTCGGCGAGGTAGAGCGCCAGAAGCTCGAGCGCTACGAGCTGCGTGGTAAATGCCTTTGTCGACGCAACACTGATCTCTGGACCCGCGTGGGTGTAGAGCACCATCTCTGCTTTGCGGCAAATCGATGCGCCCACGACGTTGCACACTGCGAGCGTTGTCCCCTTCCCGCTCGCGCACTCGAGCGCGCCTAGGGTATCGAGAGTTTCGCCTGACTGCGAGACGGCGATGACGAGAGTGCCTGAGTCGATTAACTGGGTGCGGTAGCGGAATTCGGATGCGTAGTCGACTTCGCACGGGATGCGGGCGAAGCTCTCAATGAAGAACTTTCCTTCGAGGCAGGCGTGCCATGCGGTTCCGCAAGCGACGAGCACTACGCGCTTAATGCTGTTAGCTTTCGCGCCGAGCGCGTCAAGCTCTGGCAGCACCACTTCGCCGTCGTGCTCGTTGAATCGCGAGCGCAGCGTGTCGCTTAAGACCCGCGCCTGGTCGTAGATCTCCTTAAGCATGAAGTGCTTGAAGCCGCCCTTCTGGGCTGTAATGGGATCCCAGGCAACTACCTGTTCCTTGCGGCTTACGATGCTGCCACGGTTCTCTATATATATGGAGTCAGCCGTGACCTCAGCCAGGTCGCCGTCTTCCAGCACCACGATGCGGCGGGTGTGAGGCAAGAGGGCTGGAATGTCGCTGGCGATGAAGTTCTCCCCTTCTCCGCGCCCGAGGATAATCGGTGTTGAGTTCTTTGCGACCAGGATGCGGTCTGGGCTCTGCGAGTCGATCGCAAGGAACGCGTAGCTCCCCCTCACCTCGCCGCACATGAGCCGCATCGCCTCGAGTGGCTTGAAGCCTTGCTCAAGGTGACGATTGAGCAGGTGCGCTGCAACT
>CANLJX010000048.1 GCA_947491545.1 Deltaproteobacteria bacterium | reverse complement strand
CTGCGGATATCAGCCTTCCTGTCGCTGAAGTCCCCTGCCACTCGCGTTACCTACTCCGGCATCGTCGCCGAGTGGTGCCGATTTCTCGGTGCGGAAGCGGGAACAGAAAAGAGCGCGAAGCTCATCCTCGAAGCAACCGACCTCCACGCCATAGCGTACCGGAAGTTCCTTGAGCGACAACCCGGCGAGAAGCCCCGCTACGAGATGAGCACGACCCGAAGCGCCTCGCGAGAGCTCGCTCAGGCGAAGAACTCCCCCCGTGCTGGGAAGAAGGACGGTCTAGAAGCCACTCAGTCCAACGCAACGATTCACAAGAAGTTTGCTGCGCTGCGCAGAATGTACAGGGTGCTGATGGCGAGCGGGCTTGGGCTCTCCGAGAACCCATTCGAAGCCGACCGTGTGCCGCCCCCGCCAAAGGACGCTGGGCGAAAGCGCCCGACGCAGATGGTCGAGTTTGAACTGGTGCTCGACATCATCCAGACTCCGGACGCAAGCACCCCAAAGGGCCGCCGAGACCGTGCCATCTTGGCAGTGCTGTTCGGCGGAGGGCTTCGTCGCAGCGAGCTCGTGTCGCTGCGAATAGGTGACGTGCGAAGGACATCTTCCGGCACAACATTTCTCTACCTCAGGCACACCAAGGCGAAACGTGACGCAGAGCAGGCGCTTCCGCCCTGGGCAGCAGAGCCGCTCTGGGAGCTGATTCGAGAGCGGAAGAAGCTCGCAGCGGCCGAGGGCGATCACCTCTTCGTATGCTTCACCGGTCGCGCTGGTGCCGTGATGACCCAGCGGCGGATGTCGGACACCGCCGTCTACCTTCTCTTTAAGCAGTGCTGCATGGCGGCGGGAGCCGGGCGTCACGCAACTCCGCATTCCGCCAGAGCCACCGCGATTACGAAGCTCCTCGCAGACGGAATCCCGCACCGCGAAGTGCAGGAATTCTCGCGACACTCAAGCATCCAGATGGTTGAGTGGTACGACAAACGCCGCTTCGACGTCGAGCAGAGCCCGGCGAAGGGGCTCACCTTCAGCCGGAAGCGCTAGCAGGGCATCCTTTGACCAAGAGCGCCCCACATCCTCCCCCTGGTGCCTCGTCTAAAAAGTTCATAAGCCTAACGACGTTACAGCCTTCCGCGAGGCACTAGCCATATCTATAGTGTTTTCGGAACGAATGGCGCCGAAAACGAACAGCCCTAGTGCTGCCTTAAACGGAATCAAGGTGAAAAAACTTTCTGGATGCAGCACTAGCCACTCTTCGGAGCTTGAATACCGCCCCGATATCGATGGGCTGCGCGCTGTGGCGGTGCTGGCCATCCTGCTCTTTCATGCATTCCCTGAGATGCTACCGGCGGGCTTTATCGGCGTTGATATCTTCTTCGTTATCTCCGGGTACTTAATCGGCGGAATTATCTGCTCGAAGCTGAAGCAAGACACCTTTTCGTTTCTCGACTTCTACTCCCGCCGCGTGCGCCGGATCTTTCCGGCGCTCTTCACAGTGCTCCTTTTCTTCGGCTTCGCTGGCTGGTACCTGCTGCTTGCCGACGAGTACCGCGCCCTGGCGAAACACAGCACTGCAGCAGCCCTGTTCATCGCTAATTTCGCCTTCTGGAGCGAGGCTGGCTACTTCGACCAGGCAGCCGAGACGAAGCCCCTTCTGCACCTCTGGTCACTCGGCATTGAGGAGCAGTTCTACATCGTCTTTCCGCTTCTTCTCTGGAGCGCGTGGCGGCTACGCCTCTCCTTGCGGCGCGCGGTGATCCTACTGGGGAGCCTCAGCTTTGCTGCGAACCTGCTGATCGCCGGCACCGACCCGATCGCTGACTTCTTCGCACCCTGGAACCGCGCTTGGGAGCTTATGGTGGGAGCAGCGCTTGCGTTTTCTCCGGCTGGAGCGAGGTCGCCCGCTCTCCGCTCGGCACTCTCAGGACTGGGAATCGCGCTTCTCGGACTCTCCTTCATGCTGACTACCAGGGCGTCGAGCTTCCCAGGGGCGCTGGCTGCGCTGCCTGTAGCTGGCGCGGCTCTCATTATTTTTTCCGGATCAGGCACAGTACTCAACCGGTTGCTGGCGAGCCGTGCACTCGTTTGGATCGGGCTCATCAGCTACCCGCTCTACCTCTGGCACTGGCCTCTGCTCACCTTCACTCGCATCCTCTCCCCGGAAGCCCCCCCCGCAAGCTGCATTGTCGGAGTTGTCGCTCTTTCGTTCCTCCTGGCGTGGCTCACCGAGCGATACGTCGAGCGGCCGTGGCGCGCAGATGGGCGCGCAGCGCAGAAGATCCTAACGCTGATCCTCTTCATGGTTTCGATAGCCGTTGCGGGAACTCTCATCTCACGAAATGACGGCTACCCAGAGCGGCTCGTCTTCAAGGAGCTCGATCAGCTTACATCCGCCAACAACCTAAGCCTGCGCTCACTGCCGCCTTCGTGCCCCGACTCCGATTCCCTGCCCCAAGTGCTTCGGAGCGGCTGCATACTCCACGTAAACGCGGGCGCCGCGCCTCGTGTTGTAGTGTGGGGTGACTCGCACGCAGAGTTCTGGCGGCACCCCTTCGCCGAGCTTGCAAAGGAGCGGGGCTTTGAGCTGTACATCTTCTCGCTCCCTGGCTGTCCGCCGCTCAAGGGCGTGAGGCGCACCGATTTCACCTCAACTACGGCTCACTGCTCGACCCTTGAGGCCTCAGACCTAGTGCTGGGTGATGTGTTGCGGCTTGAGCCCGCCGCGCTCTTCGTCGTCGGCCGCTGGGATCTGTACAGTAATGGCTGGGTGCGTGGAGGCAGGCTGTACCATCCGACTCACTTCCTCACCTCAGATCCATCGGGCGAAGCGACCAGAGAGAGCTCGCGGGCCGCTCTTGCGGCAGCAATACCGGCAACACTGAGCGCCATACAAGACTCCGGGACACCGTTCGCCGTCATCTTCCCGCCACCACTTCTGCGCGATTCGGTCACGAACAGGCGCAAAGACCTTAATGAACTTGAGCCCCTCGTTTCAGAGCACGCGGAGGGCGCGGCAGCCTACCGCAGCTCCTTCGGCAGTGTCCCGACTCTCGATACAGCGAAGCGGCTATGCGGCGAAAAGTGCGCCGCCTCGCTAGACGGCGAGCTTCTCTACATCGACGACAACCACCTGCAGCACCGGGGGGCGATGCTCTTTAAGGGAGACCTGCAGCAGCTCTTAGACCAGCTCACTGCGAGGTAGGGCGATCTAGCCGCCCTTGCTGTAGGCTCACTTAATCAACATATCCACTGCGGCGATTCCGAGAATCATCGCGACGTAGAAGAGCGCCGGATCTGGCGAGAGGAAGAATCCCAAGGTTGACCTGCGGGCCTCGGGGAGCGCCTCCACATTGATCGAGAAATCGACCGCTGCATCATCGAGGACTCTAACCCTCTCGTAGAGGGTGTTAAGCAGGTACTCTCTGCGGGTCGTCTGGGCGTCGAGCAGCCACAGGAACACGAGCGGGAACACTGCTAGGTATGCGACCTTAAAGCCTACCTCTTGGGTGCCGAGCGCAATGAAAACAGCCGCGAAGCTCACCCCCCAACGCTTCGCAAAGGCTGCGGTGCGATTGGACTGGTCGAGCAGGTCTACGATAATTTCGAGGTGAGAAACCTTCTCGCCTGACACAGGGACCTACTGCGCGCTGCCCGCGCGCTTCATGGCAGCCTGCATCTCTGGGCTGTTCATGGCCTCTTGAGCCTGCTTCGCCATGCGCTCCTGGTCAGCCCGGCTGTACTTAACCCCATTTTGCATCTCGACATCGCCCGGCTGAACTCCGACGGGGCATGCTCCAAGGTACTTCGCATTGATAGTAATCCGTGAGCTGCTCTGGCCCATAAACGGGGGCTCGAATGAAGTATCGACGGTGTAGGTGACCGCCGAGTTAAAGTCGCCTGCGCCCGAGCTCTTAACGACCATCTTGGTGCCGGGCATGTCGCAGCTTATCTGCGCCTCAAATCCCGAGGCGGTGCCCTGAGAAGAGTCAACCTTACACTTCTGGCCAGGGGGGCTTTTCGGGTTACCTACCGCTGCCTTATCGGCAGCCTGGTCAACGCACTCCTTCACTTTCGTTTCCGGCATTCCGGCGCCGGTGCTGACCGACTCCCAGAGCCCTGACTTTCGGCCTGGGAAATCAGCCCACGAGAGGGCCGGAGCAAGAGTGGCGGCAAGAGTGGCGGCAAGAGCGGCGAAAAGAGCGAAATTGAGAGACGAACGCATGGGACCTCCCTGGTTATAGGCTGAGCGCGTGGAGCAGCGGGCCGACCCCCCTCCCCAAGGCAGGAAAAGGGTGCCTGACGGCGCTTCTGGTAGCAATAGAAAAATCCGCTAAACTCGATTCCATTCCCCCTATGCTCCGCGGTATAGGTTACGCTCGCTCTTTCTCACAACACTTTTTGGGCACTTTGGTAGCGTTTTGTCCTACGTCTGGCGCTAGTGCGCACACCTGCGCCAGACGGTGGAGAAACTGGTTCTCCGCTAATCACGGATGTTTAACAGAAAGGAATTCATCGCCATGGTACGGCACTTTAGTCTGCCAGACGATTATGATTTCGAGTCAGAGTCCGACCCCGGACCGCAGCTGTCTCTCCGTAAGCCGGAACAGGACGCTGAGGATAAACTCTCAATGAGTTTGGACCTCGCACAAGCGTTCCTCCGATTCCGGAAGTCTCATCAGCGTCTTGGGTTCAAGAGGCTTCTGTCCCTCTGGGTCTCTCACCGGCTCAAGCTCAACCTCCCGGTTGATGACATTGACCCCGATGAGCAGGCTCCGTCGGAAAGTTTCGTCAGTTTTCTCAAAGTGAAGTTCGACGAGGCGAAAGAGCGCTAACGCGAACTTCACTGGCTGTGGGATCGTGCACGGACTCCCCGTTCGTGCACACCTTCAGTCCCGAAGGTTTTCCCCTCCACCGTCTCACCATTACCGCCCCTCCCCGCAAAAACGATGTTTCGGGGCGGGCCGTTCTACGCTACCCTCCCTAACGTGCATTCCGCCGATAGACACGAAGACCCCAAGCACAGGGCCCGCGCGCCCGCGCGCCCGCCCCTCACGACCTTCCTGCCGGATGATACAGCGCCGGTGGCGCCGTCGAGCGAGACCACTAAGCCGACGCGGCGATTGTGGGGCACGCTCTCTCCTGTGACCTCGCAGCCCGGCGAACTCTCTAGCCGGGAGCTATCAGCTCTTAACAACGGCCTAGAGCGCGCATGGCACCGGGGCCAACCGCTGCCGTGGATTCTGGCGCGGGTTCGTTGTGAGTTCCTGAAGCTCACGCCACACCAGTACAGCGCAGAGCACGGCGCACCCTTGTCTACGCTCATGGGTCTTGAGAGCGGCTCGGCTTCCGCGTCACCCAGGTACGATCACGAGATCTTCACCCGCCTCTTGCGCGGCTGGGACGACATTGCTCAGCGCCGCGGGGATCCGGTTCTGAAACGCCGCCTTTCCGAAGCGACCGACCGCGTCCTGAGTGAACTGACCAAGAGCCAGAACTCGGACACCTACCGCGTCTACCACAAGTGGCGCATCGTCGTTGGTCCCGATGCCTTCAAGGACCTAACGAAGCTCGACTACAAGAACCTCTGGGCCAGGGCAAAGATGCTGCTTATTCCCGAATTCCACGAGGCGCTCGAAGTCGGTCGCACACTGGGCTTCATATCGAAGAGCGCTAGTGGTGAGAAGCTCCTTCGCAAACGCTGGGTGGAAGAGCTAAAGGAGGGATGGCTATCTGACTGCCTCAAGCGCGGGCGGCCTGAGCAATTAAGCCAACTCCACGTAACGCTTGCAGCCTCAAACATCCCGCTTACCCTTGACGCCCTGGGGCCCCACTCGCCCGTAAAGCTTTCGGGTCGCACCGTTGTCCTGCTAGCTCACCATCAGCCCGTGCCGTGGAAGCACGTAGAGCCTCTCTTTAGCCACCTAGTCGCCACTGGAGTGCTGAACCAAACGCAGGCTGACGCTTCGCGCGAGGCGTGGCTGGCCGACGACCTCTGTGCCGGTTCGAGGGCAACCGACGAACTGCGCGAAATGGCGAAAGCCAACGGAATCGAGAACCGGCTCTTAGCTGACGCCCTGGAGACCTCGCGGCACTCGACCAACAAGCCGGTCCTGCCTGTCTTCCGCGCGCTTTCGTACAACGAGAGCACTAGCCTCGCCCCGATCGGGGTTCTCGCACACCTCATCGTGTCAGACGACACCCAGCTTGAGCGCATCCTTGAGAAACGGAGAGGAGAGATCGCTGAGGCGAAGCGACGGGCGGGTAGCGAGCTGCAGTCTCCAATTACCATCGAGCGGTTGCTTTGGAACGTCGACTATCAGCAGCTTCCTTTTGACAAGCGAGAGGTTCAGCTCCTTGAGTGGAGGCGCAAGGACCTAGCGCGAGAGGCCGAAATCGTTCTGCACGTACAGCGGGTCGGCGAGGAGCGGGCCGCTCGGGCCCTTCAGATGCTGCGCCGAATTACGGACGAGACGACCCTTTCCGGGGTGCTTAGTCACCTTATCTACCGCCACGGAGCCGCTCCCCTTGAGTCTCTGCTCGGCACCTCCGTGCGGGTCATACACGCGGCGGCTGCGGGTAATGAAGTCCCGACCTTGCCGCGCGTCAAGCACTTCCTCCACCAGGCGGGGCGCCCGTTCACCACACAGCTTGAGCTCGACTGGCGGCTCAGGTCGGCCGAGCATCAAGCGCTTTTTACTCACTCCGATCTCCTGCGCTTTATCAACTCGCACATCGCTGAGGCGGGCGAGAGTCGAGGCGCCGTTATCGAAGCCAATGGCGCCGTGCCCGCACTTCTCGCCCCACTTTTCCACAGCTTCTCGGCGACGGGATACCTGGAGCCAGCAGCCGCGCGCACGATCGCTAAAGCTACTGGAATTCGAGACGGGTCGCCCGTTCATCATTCATTTTCGCTCCTCCTATCAAAAGGAACCATCGCTGCCGCGATGCACACGTCGCTCTTAGACCTCGATTCAGACGGGCGGTTACGGACCGCTCTTCAGGAGCTGCTCGCCCCTCCAGCTAGCGAATCCGTCACCGCTGACTCGCTTCCAGCTCTCCGTCGAGCTGCCCGGGGTGATGTCGCTCCGATGGCTAATCTTGACCTCGCGCTCCCGTTTCTGCGCGCTTTTCCCGGCGCAACACTCTCCGACATCTCACGAGCGCTCTCTGGCAACTTCCTGACAGCAGAGCGCGAGATCTTCCGCGAATTCACCGCTGCCCTCGCCACAAGCGATCTCCCATTGCGGTCTCTTCCGGCGGTTGTCGCCGACAACCTGCCGATTCAGCGCAAGCGGCCAGACAGCGTCCTTGAGGCGATCCGGGCTGACACTCCGTCGCCGTACTTCCCCATCGGCGTCGCCGCATACCTATCAGCGGCAAACGAGACAGACGCTATTGCGCGCGTTGACAGGGCCAAGGCAGCGATTCTAGCAGAGCTTCAGGCTTTGCGCGTTCCTGTCTCAGAGCTAGCAGTTCAGGTCCGTCTCTGGGGGGTTCGCCCCGACGACATCAAGTTCCGCGACACATCTCTCTTCGCCGCGATCTGGAGCAGGGACCGCGCTGAGACGCCGAGGGCGCTTTCCTTAGTATCAGCAGTTGGTGAGGGCAAGATGCGCAGCTCGCTGCAGCGGGGCATTGGGAGACTCCAGGCTAGTACCTCATCGGAGATCTTCTCGTGGGCCGTAGATTCGGTGCGAGGCGCTGAGATTGAGCTCTGCACTACTGTCGGCCTAGCCTTCGGTTCGCCCAAGAGACTGATTGATGGCTCGATGGTGCCGTACCTTCACCAGCTTCGGGGCGCTGCCCGAATCGCTGGCATCCGCGTTGGCCCGGAGGCTCAAGTTCGTTGGGCGCTGTCCCTTGCTGACGAGCTTGCGCGGGCTGGCTACTCTCCCGCCTGTCGACTCCTCCTGGCGCAGGCTGCGATCGCGAACACGGAGTCCGGTATCGAGGCAAGGCGCAGATGGGAGGCGCCGATGGGGGCAATACTGGCGCGGGCGGGGCTTGAGCCGCGCAGTTTTTTCCGTGAGCTGAAAAAGCTACAAAAAAGAGCGGCGCCCTCCCCTGAGCACACAAAAGGCCTCCTCGCTGCCCTTGGCTACACTCAGAGCAGCCCATTCACGAAGCTCCTTGCCGCAGCCTGCTCAAATCCGACTATGGCCGAGGGTATCTGCGCCTGGGGCACTTGCCTCAAGAAAGAGGATCCTATGCTCTCAGCCCTCGACCAACTAAACCGGGTGTTCGCCGCACAACGGCCGGCCCTCAAGGGGCCGAATACGCCGCTACGCGAGCTTCTCGCGGTTCAACACGCTTTGGTGACTGGCCCGGCAACTGTCAGCAAGGCTGCCGCTACTGCCGGGCTCCTCCTCGCTGGGGCCACCGCAGCCGAGATCTCTGCCGGCTTAACGATGCTGCTACAGGAGCGCGCCGATGATGCTCTTGCATGCGAGGAGCGCAACGCTGAGCTCGCTGAAGAGAGAGCAAGGTTAGCGGCGGAGCGGGTACGCACTGAGGCTCAGGTGATTCCGGCGGTCCTCTGGTCACCTACCGAGAGGGAACGCGCGCTGCCGTTCGAGCACAAGTTAGAGATACTGGCCCAGAGGCTTCAGCGTGACATTCGCGTAACAAACCAGGAACTCCTGGCCCTATTCGAACAGGAGCGCCCAGGCCTAGCGCCGCTGCAGTCAGCTTTTGGCGCCGAGCTTCCCTGGTTTATTGGCGCTTTGCACGCGTTTCGATACCCTGACGCCGCCCTGAAGGCTGTTCGCGAGCAACTCCGCGCCGGACTCCTCCCAAAACACCCCGGCAAAGTGCACTTCAACACCCACATGGCGTGGCTGAACGAGCGAGGTAGCCTCGGAAAGCTTAACGAGACCTCGGTGAGGCTTGCCTTTGGTGAGCGATTTATCGCTCCTGAACCTTACAAACCGCGCCGAAGAGACGCCTAGCCGATTGCCTTAGGCGCCAACAGCAACACGGCGCTCGTCTAGCCCATCCAGGGGCGGCACTCCCGTACGAAGGAGAACCGCGAAGACTCTCATGAGCGCAAGCTCAAGCTCGGTTACCTTCCCGTCGCTCAGCACTAAACCGTGCAGGGCATTCATGAGCGCCTTCCTCGCGCGGGGTGACACCGCGCGGATCTCGTCTAGCGCCGACATGAACGAGCCGATGTCGCTATCGGCATCAGGCAAAAAGGTCCCGTTGAGCTTCAAGCTCGAGGCTGCCGCTCCAAACAGCTCGCGACGAGCGCTTTCGTCCTGCGAAGCAAAGAGGGCGCACACGCTGAGAACTCGCACCACCGCCTTGTCGACACTCTTCAAGCCGCGCCGAGAGGATGCTCCCCTCATTGTGAATGACGGGTCGGTGTCTTGGGTGCCGAAGTAAACGAGGACAGAAAGGAGGAACTCAAGGAGCGACACCGAGCCGTCCGCACGGCTAAGCTGCTCAACCGCCCGGCGGAAAGCTTCCTTGCGGGCCTTAGAGCCTAGCTGGATGGTCGGAAGCGCCATAAAGACAGCTGACACCTGCTGGTTGACCGAGAGACCCTTCGCATCCGCCTCGTACCGCAGAACCTCCTGGGCCGGAATCCATGCCGAGAGCGCCTCAAGCTCTCTCTGCCGCTCCTTCTCGGCCGTTGGAAGCAGGAGCGAACAGACAACCGCCTCTGCGCTCCCCACCCCGACGATCGCCGCATGTAGCGACTTCTCGGGCAGCCACTCAGCGTGAAGCGGAGGAAGCTCCGGCGGCTCTAGCCTCGGCGCGGACGCCTTTTGCCCACCAGAGAGCTGTGACACGAGCATCTCCTCTTCGCCTGTCTGGACCCCGATAGAATCGTCATCCGGTAGCTCGCCACTGAATTGCGGCTCGAGCCGCTTAATCCGCTCAAGAAGGGGCGGATGTGAGGCGTACATGTGCTCAAAGAAGCCAACGCTCTTCCCCTCGGCTAAGAAAAAGTGCGAGAGCCCACTCGCGGATGCATTATCGATACTGGCGCCCTTAGAGAAGCCTCCGATCTTTTTGAGCGCCCCAGCGATCCCTTCTGGGTTCCTGGTGAGCTGAACCGCTGTCGCATCAGCCAGGTACTCACGCTCGCGCGAGATCGCAGCGCTCATGAGCACCGACACGAGCTTCCCGAGGAAGCCAAAGAGCAGGAAGAAGAGCCCGATCGCCAGGACAATGATCGCTCCACCACCCTTGTCTTTGCTGCTGCGGCGACTTTCACGGCCGTTTGCGAGGAGCCGCAGCATAAAATACCCGATAGTGGAGAGAACAACGAGCCCGGAGATGTAGGCTGCGAGCCTTATATTGAGCCGCACATCGCCGTGAACGATGTGCGAGAATTCGTGCGCTACCACACCCTGCAGCTCATCTCGCGAGAGGCGCTGCAGGGCTCCACGCGTGACCGCCACTGCACTCTTCTCCGGAGACGGCCCAGAGGCGAAGGCGTTGATCCCTTCTTCGTCTTCAAGGATGTAGATCTCGGGCACGGGACAGTTCGCCGCAATCGCCATCTCGTCGACGACGTTTCGATACCGCCGCTCAAGGGGGTCGGTGGTCTCGGGCGACACAAGAGTTCCACCCAGCGCCTCGGCTACAGCACCGCCACTCGAAGAGAGCGAGTAAAACTTCACCACAGCGGCCGTAGAAACAGTAAGGAGCATGAAGAGGTCGAGGCACAAAATGACTGGGAGCATCTCTCCGGAGCTTGCCCTGTTCTGGCCTGTACGCCGCCCGCTCTCTGCCTCGTCGGCTGCCTCTCCAACAAACAGCAGCACCGCCGACAGGAGCGCTGCCAGGAGCAAATTAGCGAGGACGAAGCGCCACAGGAGAGACCTTGAACGGCTACGGGCGCTCTCTTGATGCTCGAAGAATTCCACGG
Source organism: Deltaproteobacteria bacterium (assembly GCA_947491545.1). Taxonomy (GTDB): domain Bacteria; phylum Bdellovibrionota_C; class UBA2361; order UBA2361; family OMII01; genus OMII01. The sequence continues at coordinate 9,387 of CANLJX010000048.1, read as the reverse complement.
GACGGCGCTACGAAGAGCTACTAGTTAAAAGCAACTCGTGGAGCCTCGCGCTCCTGGTCGCTCTTGGTGCTCTCAAGAAGGGTCATCTCGCTGAAACCAAAAGGTCCCGCCATCATGTTGGCCGGGAACGACTGAATCGCCGTGTTGTATGACATCACGGAGTCGTTGAATGCCTGGCGAGCGAAGCCTACCTTATTCTCAGTGCTGGAGAGCTCCTCCATGAGCGTCGACACATTTGTGTTGGCCTTGAGGTCCGGGTAGCTCTCAGCCAAAGCGAAGAAGCGCCCCATGGCGTTGGTGAGCTGCGTCTCCGCTGCGCCGAGCGCGCCTATAGCTGCGCCGCTGGTTGAGTTCTCTGCCGCCGAATTGCGCGCAGCGAGAGCCCGGTTGCGCGCCTCGATTACGCCCGTAAGCGTCTCCTTCTCGTGGGTCATGTACCCCTTCGCTGATTCCACCAGGTTCGGAATCAGGTCGTAGCGGCGCTTGAGCTGCACGTCGATCTGAGCAAAGCCGTTCTTCACCCGATTACGCAGGACGACGAGGCTGTTGTAGAGGCTTATCAGCCAGAGGCCGACTACAAAGATGATGCCGATGATGATCGCAACAGTCATGGAGCTACTCCTTAAGAGGGGGTACTGCTTCTGCGCCAAGAGACGCCCGCGTAGGCTACCCTGCCCAGCGGGGGAGCCCAACCCTAAAAATGTAGCATAGCGGGTGGAGCGGCGGATTAGTAAGAGGAGCGGGGCGAAAAGAGGGAGCCAGCCCCGCCCCCTGCCTTTCCAGCCCCCCCCTTCTCCTCCTCCTTCTCTTAATCCTGCACTTGCACTCAATTCCTAATCCTCCGCCCCCTCTCGGCGGCGATATCCCGGGCAATCGGCGAACAAGTGTTGAATAGGAGCAAGAGGCAGTGCAGGTGCAGGAGGAGGAGAAGGATTAGGAGGAGGAGCGGGGCGAAATGGGGCGCCGGGGCCGTTTCCGTTCCCGTTCCCGAAGAGATTATGCGGGGCTAGAGGAAGCCAGCGGGAACAACCACGGTGCGGTACGACGTCTCCTTCGCGGGGCTCGTGATCTGCACGACGATGTAGGTGCTGTCTCCTATTCTCACGCCAACCGCGGCAGTTGGGATGTGCCCTGGCGGGACGTTCGGAACGGTGATCGTCTGCCACCTATTTGACCGGTCCGAGAGCTGCATTACTCGGCTCTTCCCCTGACGCGCTATGACAGCAACCGTTGGGTGCACTCCGCTCGCTCGTGGCACCGGGATAAGGATTATCCCGGTCGCAGAGAGCCTGGTGCTCAAGTTGCTCGTTCTGAGCACCTGCCGCGCGCCGACCTTGCCTACAACGTTGAGCGTCTTCCTCCAGCGCTTCTGCACCAGGGAGAACACCGCACTCTTGCCATCGACCGGCGAGCCGCAGCGCGCCAGCAGCACCCCGGTTGGAAACCTAACCACGGTATCAGGCGACCCAGTGAAGAGCTTCATCGTGCTCGTCACCCGGCTGAACATGAAGCTGGCTGCCGTATAAGTGCCGTCGACGTAGCACCCCATCACAGGGGTACCCTTGCCGATCGTCGTCCTCAAGCTCTCGGTGTTTCCGCTTAGCAGGTCGGTAGCACTCCACACGAAGCTCTTGGCTGACTTCGACACCGAGATCAGCTTCGAGGCGCTGCCGTTTGGAGGTATGCCGATATCAGTGCCGAGGAACGGGCCTGGAACCGTGATCTTCGTTGGCGTGTCGCCGATGTTCACTACGACATCAGCAGAGTTGCCGGAGCCGACAAACGCCACATCGGGCAGGTTGTCGTCGTCGATGTCACCTGCGACGGGCGCCGGCGTGGAAGTGCTGGTAGCAGTTGATGTGGCGGTGGCTTCAGGCGTGTTCGTCGCCGTGGGGGTTTCCGTTGGCGTGTTGGTGTTCGTGGCCGTTGGCGTCACGGTCGATGTCGCTGTCACCGTCGGGGTGTCCGTTGGGGTGTTGGTGTTAGTCGGGGTGTGCGTCGGAGTATTCGTGTTTGTTTGGGTATGCGTCGGCGTTGCCGTGCCTGTCGGAGTGTCAGTTGGGGTGTCAGTTGGAGTATCCGTATGGGTTGGCGTGTGAGTCGGCGTATTGGTGTTGGTCGGCGTGTGCGTTGGGGTATCCGTGTTTGTCGGCGTGTGGGTTGGGGTATCAGTGTTTGTCGGCGTGTGGGTTGGGGTATCAGTGTTTGTCGGCGTGTGGGTCGGAGTATCGGTGTTCGTCGGGGTGTGAGTCGGAGTATCGGTGTTCGTCGGGGTGTGAGTCGGAGTATCGGTGTTCGTCGGCGTGTGAGTCGGAGTATCGGTGTTCGTCGGCGTGTGAGTAGGTGTGTGCGTTGGGGTATCGGTGTTCGTTGGCGTGTGGGTCGGAGTGTTGGTGTTAGTCGGCGTGTCCGTCGGGGTTGTCGTCGGAGTGTGGCTCGGGGTGTGGGTATTCGTCGGGGTATGAGTAGGAGTAGTGGTGTTGGTCGGCGTAGCCGTAGGCGCGGGCGGGGTTCCTGAGACGGTGACACCCGCGGAGACCTGCGTCACACCGGTTGTACGGGAGCAGACACGGAAGGAGTACTGAGTCCCGCCGGTAAGCCCGGTTACCGTTGCAGAGTTAGTGGCGCTTGTGACACTACTTCCGTGCCAGCAGGTCGCCGGGGCCGTGGCCCCAGCCTGGTAGGCCACGATAAAGTCGTTCGTGGTTCCACCCCCCGAAGTCCATCCGAGGGTCACAGAGCTCGAAGTTGTTGACTGCACCGTGAGCGCCGAGGGATTTGGGACGGTGACGGCACCTCCGTCAGTGATAGTCCAGGTTCTACTCCCGGTCAGCACTCCGCGGGCAGTCGCGGCAGAGTACTTAGCCGATCCACCGTGGAATGATTTACCCGACTTTACCTCGGGTGACAGGGTACTCCAACCGACGAGGAGTGGGTCATAGCTCGATTGAGTCAGTCCGGAGCCAGAGAACATGAACGAAAAGTTGGTCACGTTTGAGACGTTCCATCCGCCTAGGTTCTGATTGAAGGCGCTGGCATTGAGGAACATAAAGCTCATATCGGTTACAGCCCCCGTGTTCCACGAGCCGATATTCTGGTTAAAGGAACTGGCGCCCCAGAACATAGAGGCCATGTTTGTCACCGCTCCCGTGTTCCACGCCCCGATGTTCTGGTTGAACGCGGGGGCGTAATAGAACATATTGCTCATATCAGTCACCGCTGCCGTGTTCCACGAGCCGATGTTCTGGTTGAACGCGCTTGCGTAGGAAAACATATAGTACATGGTAGTCACTGCCGCCGTGTTCCATGAGCCAATGTTCTGGTTGAAGGCGGTGGCGTGCTCGAACATATAGTGCATTCTAGTCACCGCCGCCGTATTCCATGAGCCGATATTCTGGTTGAAGGCGCTGGCGTTTCGGAACATCGAGTCCATATAGATTACCGACGCCGTGTTCCACGAGCCGATGTTCTGGTTAAAGGCGCTGGCGCCATTAAACATCTCGAGCATATTGGTCACGGCCGCCGTGTTCCACGAGCCGATGTTCTCGTTGAAAAGGGAGGCTTGGGAGAACATAAAGCTCATGTCAGTTACCGCCCCCATGCTCCAGCTATTCATCGAGGGAACTGTCGTTAGCGAGGAGCATCCACTGAATGCAAATGACATCTTCGTAGTCCCCGTCATGTCCGGGATATCGGATGCGGTGATCGTAAGGTTGTTGGCTCCGTTGAAGTACGAACCGGTGTTGCCGAACTTAAAGGGCCCCCAGGAGGAGATCGTAAGGAGCTTAGACTTGTCACCGCCGCTGTTAAACCGCCATCCGGTGATCGTACCGCTAATTGTTACAGTATAAGTTCCAGCGCTAGTGTAGGTGTGTGTCGTCTCCGCTTGGTTCCACGTCGTAATCGTACTAGTCGACCCGTCTCCCCAATTGACCGAGAAGTTGTAGGACGCACCAGACCCAGCGGTGGCCGGATCGACGAGGGGGAGCTTGATCTGGTTTGAACCTGAGACCCCTGGGTTGTCGGTCTTCCATGTAGATACGAAGTCTGCCGCCTGCGCCTGCGGCGCGTTGGAAAAGAGAAAGGCAAGAAAAAGGATAAGGACCCAAAGCCCCCGCATTCCCGCGGGGTCATGCCGTGCGCTAGGTATGTTACCGCACCGAACTTGCATCTATCCTTTCTGGCTATAACAGCGCTCCTTAAGGGCGCTTTGCCCCTCACATGGAGGATCGGCGCCTTCTCTTGAGAACTTGAGCCCTCTTCGCTCTGCGGGGTAAGGATCTGAATTGGTGCGCGAAAACGGGGGAGGAGCCTGTTAACTAGACAGCTTCGCCAGGGAATAAGGAGGTGTCCTCCTTCTAGTTATCTTCCTCCTTCTCCTGCACCTGCACTCAATTCCTAATCCTAATCGCCCCTCTCTCAGAGGCGACATCGCGGGCAGTCGGCGAGCGAGTGAGGATTACGAGCGGGAGTCAGTGCAGGTGCAGGAAGAGAATAAGGACTAGGAGGAGGCGCGAGGCGAAGAAAGGGTCCAGCTCCGTCCCTCAACCTTCTCTTTCTCCTTTTCCTACTCTTTGTCCTGCACCTGCACTCAATTCCTAATCCTAATCGCCCCTCTCTCGATGCTCATGCCACAGCCAATCGTCGAACGAGTAATGATTACGAGCAGGAGTTAGTGCAGGTGCAGGAGGAGGAGAAGGATTAGGAAAAGGGGTGTTAGGGGCGCAATGATGTTCAGCGTGCGCAGTAGATCAAGTCTGTCCCGTTCCTCACCGCCGCCGAAAAACCCCAACCCACTCAATCCCCGGTCGCCTATCTGGCCAGGGGTTTCGTGCTGGGTGAAGCGAAAGCTGCTCAAAGAAACCGAGAAACAGCCGCTGAAGCTCTGAGACTGAGGTGACAAACGGCGGACGTGGCTCGCCGTCCCTCAGTGCAAGCGTTCGCCGCGCGGCGATCTCGCTCTCAGCCATCACAAAGAAGTTTCCAACGAGGTATCCACCTGGCACGAGCGCGCGAGCGACACTCCGCGCGTAGCGCTCTCTGGATCCGGGGTCGATTGCACAAAAAAATGTATGCTCGACCAGGAAACTGAATCCTTCAAAAGCTTCCTCGAAGAAGTCACACTGCTTGAGCGTAATCCGCTCAGCGACAGCAGCGGAAAGCTTCGAGCGACGTGCGGCTGCTCGCTCGACCGCCTGCGGCGAGAAATCAACCGCGAGGACCGACGCCCCCTGCTCCGCCAGCCACGCCGCGTCTGAACCCGTCCCGCATCCCGGAACGAGCACAGACGCACCGTGTAGCGCAGCGCCTAACGCGCGGGCCTCGGACACTGCTTCCTGAAGAACAGGCGACGCCTGTCCGAGCTCCCACGGAGTGTCGGCAAAGTTGTAGAAGTGCTCCCAGTAGGAAGCGTTCGACCAGTCACTCTTCATGCCTAGTGGTATCCATCGTGCTCTCGGGGCGAAGGGCGCCGAAAACGAGCAGCGCTAGCACTGCCCTAGACAGAATCTAGGTGAAAAAACTTATTTCAGCAGCACTAGAACGATCCTGGCGTGCGGCGCGGCCCGCGGCCACCACCACGCGGGAATCCCTTCCCGCCGCTTCGGCTACCGCCGTTGCTGCGCCCGCGCGAAAATCGGCCACTGCCGCGCGGCTGCTGCTCGTCCTGCCCAATGAAATGAGGCTTGGGCTCACGGTACACGTGCTCGCTGTTCGGGTCGATATCCTTCTGGCCACGGAACGGGGTCTTGGAGCGAGGAGCTCCACGGCCGAAGCCGCGAGATTCGCCACGCTCGGAACCGCGATCGAAGCTACGCTCGCGACGGTCACCGAAGCCTCGGCCAGCGCCAGCGCCTTCCGCGCGAGGCTGCCTCGGGTAGGAGCCGCGCTCAGAGCGATCTCCGAAACCACGCCCACCTCTGGCACCCTCACTTCGCCCACCACGAGCCGCACCGCCGCGAGGTGCGCCGCTACGCTCCGGCCTGCCGCTACGTCTCGGCTGCGCGCCCTCGCCACGATCCCAGGGCAACTGGCCACCCGCCTTCTGCTCCTGGCCCTCCTCAAAACGTGGAGTGCTTCGCTGAGGGCGCTCGCCGCGCTCTTGCCAACGTTGACGACCGAAATCTTTGCGGCCCTCGCCACGCGCCTGACGAGGAGCGCCACCGCGACCCTCTGGTCTCGGGCCACGCGTGTCATCGCGACGCTCACGGAACTCTGGCCGTGACTCGCCCTGCTCGCCACGGAACGGACGGCGCTCGCCGCCATCCCTCGGACCACGGCTGAACTGCCGCCGCTCTGGGCGACCTTCGCCACGCGACTTAAAGCCACGATCACCCCGCGGCTTAAAGCCGCGATCGCGCTGTCCCTGCGGACGCCCACGACGCTCACGCGCCGGCGCAGCATCGTCGCCTTCAACCTCAGTGCTCTCTGCTGACTCGCCGCCAAGGCGCGCAACCGGCGTCTTGAGCCACTTCTCGATCTGGCGCAAGAGCGCCATGTCTGCACGCGTTACAAACGAGACAGCCTCGCCGGTGCGCGACGCGCGCCCAGCACGACCCGTTCGGTGGATGTAGGCTTCAAGCGTGTCCGGCATGTCATAGTTGAGCACATGTGTTACGCCCTCAACGTCGATGCCGCGCGCAGCGATATCGGTTGCAATAAGCACTCGGTACCTTCCTTCACGGAATCCGTTAAGTGCGCGCTGGCGGGCAGCCTGTGTCAGATTGCCGTGCAGCGACGTGGCATCGACGCCACCATCCGAGAGCTTCGTTCCGAGCTTCTTCGCCGTGTGCTTCATCTTGGTGAAGACAACCGCGAGTGCCTCTGGGTTCTCCGAAAGCCAGTTGCGCAGCTTGTCGCCCTTCTCCTCGCTTCGCACGTTGTACATGCTGTGCGACACAAGTGCGACCGGCGTCTCAGTCTTAACGCGAACAACAACAGGATTCGTAAGCAGCTCGCGCGAGAGCGTCTCGATCTCATCAGGCATCGTTGCAGAGAAGAGCAGCGTCTGGCGCCCCTCTGCTGGAAGCGCGCGCACAACGTGGCGGATATCTGGAAGGAAGCCCATGTCCAGCATCCGGTCAGCCTCATCGAGCACAAGCATCTCGACCTTCGAAAGGTCAATCGTGCGGCCCTGCATGTGGTCCTTTAGGCGCCCTGGGCAAGCGACGACGATCGCCGGAGAGCCCTTGAGAGCCGTAATCTGGTTGCGGTGCGAAACGCCGCCGTAGACGGTCGTCGACTTAAGACCCGTCCTCGGAAGGAAGAGCTTGAGCACGTCGTTAATCTGCTCAGCGAGCTCACGTGTCGGCGCGAGGATCAGCGCGCGAACGCCGGTCTTCTTCTCGCCGCTCAAGCGATTGATGAGCGGAAGGACAAACGCTGCCGTCTTGCCGGTGCCAGTCTGTGCGAGACCGATCAGGTCTTTCCCCTCGACTACGGTCGGGATCGCCTCAGCCTGAATCGGTGTGGGAGTCTCATACCCCACGGTGCGGATAGTCTCTTGTAGAAATGCCGCCAGCGGTAGGCTGGAGAACGTAGTGGTACTGCTAGGTGCCATGGAAGCCCTTTACTAAGCGGGTAAGGTGCTGCCGGAGCGACTCAGACCCTCGTGTTACGATGTAGTAAAGCCTTCAATGCGATATAGCCGCCGGCGGGCTGTTAAGGCAGGACCGCCCGTCTTGCGGGGGCGAGAAACTTCACCAGGAGCGGGAACGGTATCACAGCGATCCCCCCTAAGATAGGAAAGCACCAAAAAACTTGGGGTTTTAACGCGAAACTAGCCGCAGCAGCCTGAAGTTGCATCAGAATTCGTTGCACGAGGAAGAGCCAGATTGGCGCCTAAACTCCTGTTACAGCGGGCGAAGGTGCTTGTGAAGGAGGCGGATTGTGCTGCGGGGGCGGAGGGAGGAGGAATCACAAAGAGGACGGAGAGAGGGGACTCTTGTACCCACCCCTCGCTACCCTCGCCGCTCTCTTTGCTTTTCCCCTCCGTAACGTAGCAAATGGGGATTCACAAAGAGGTCAGCGAGGACGGAGAGAGAGGGGATCTCTTATCCCACCCCTCGCTGCCCTCGCCGCTCTCTTTGTTTTCCCCCTCCGTCACGGTGCAAATGGGGATTCACAAAGAGGTCAGCGAGGACGGAGAGAGGGCGCTTTGATCCCCCCTCTCCTCTCTCTTTGTTCGAATTGCTGTCGGGTGCGAGCACATGCACCTTCCCCGCCACGTGTCCAGGCGCGGACGACGAGGCTAAAAGGCTCCTTTTGGCCCGCTACGCAGTCGCAGCCAGAGGAGCCGCAGCAGGAGCTGGGACCTCCTTGAGCACTACAGGCAGACTCTTCTGTAGCGTGTTAAACGCGAAGAAGTCTTGCGGCCCAACCAGCGAGAGCGCTGTGCCCGAACGTCCAGCTCGGCCGGTGCGCCCGGTGCGGTGCACGTAGGTCTCAGCCTGCTCGTGGATAGCGTAGTTCACGACCAGGTCGATGTCCTGAATATCAATTCCGCGCGCAGCAACGTCAGTCGCAATAAGGAGCTTTAGGTCACCAGACCTAAAGCGGTTCATCGTGTCCTCACGCTCTTTCTGTGATAGGTCCGAGTTAAGCCGCTCCGGCTCGAAGCCGCGTTTGCGGAGCATTATCTCTACGAGCTCAGTGTCAGACTTCGTGTTACAGAACACGATCGTCGAGCGCGGCCTGATATCACGCAGGAACCCGGCCAGAGCCGTAGCCTTGCTCGTGAGCTGCCCATCAACGCGGTGGTAGAGGTGCTCGATCTGCGGCGCCGTCTCTGGCTTTACCTCGCACTCGACACGCTTCGGGCTGCGCAGGAATGAGCTTGCGAGCTGGTCTACGCGCGGTGTGATGGTGGCGCTAAAGAATAGCCCCTGTCGCTCGCGCGGCAAGCGCGAGAGGATTGAGCGAACCTCCTCAAGGAAGCCCATCGAGAGCATCTCGTCAGCCTCGTCGAGCACGAACATCTTGCAGTCTTTGAGGTTGATCTCGCGCTGCTCGATAAGGTCAAGGAGGCGCCCCGGCGTTCCAACGATGACACGCGGGTCGTTCTTAAGCTCTCTCACCTGCCCTGACTGCTTAGCACCGCCGATTATGCACGCGGGGTGAACGTCTGGGGTTACCGACAGGACGACGTTTCGCACCTGGGTGGCAAGCTCTCTGGTTGGGGTGACTATCAGCGCGAAGGTTCCACGCACATCCCCTGCGTCGAGCAGACGCGAGAGGATCGGGAGCACGAACGCCAGCGTCTTTCCGCTTCCGGTTTGCGCCTGCGCAATCACATCGTCCCCCTCAAGCACAACCGGAATCGCTCCACGCTGCACAGGGGTCGGGGTGACGATTTTTAGCTCCTCAAGCCGCTGGCGAATCGCTGGCTGC
>CANLJX010000047.1 GCA_947491545.1 Deltaproteobacteria bacterium | reverse complement strand
CGAAAGCCTCGGGTTTCGCAGCAGCCCCGACAGACCGCAAAAAAGGCACGCACCTGCCACTTTTGCCCCGCCCCCATCCCTGGTACTAATACCCCGCAAATAACCGCGAGGGCGTATGGCAGCAAAGATTAAGGTAAAGAACCCAGTAGTGGAGCTAGACGGCGATGAGATGACTCGCATCATCTGGCAGATTATCCGCGAGAAGCTGATCCTGCCCTTCCTCGACATCGACCTTAAGTACTACGACCTCTCGGTGCAGCACCGTGATGCGACGAGCGACCAGGTGACGATTGATTCAGCCGAGGCGATCAAGAAGTACGGCGTTGGGGTCAAGTGCGCGACGATCACGCCTGACGAGGCGCGCGTGAAGGAGTTTAGCCTTAAGAAGATGTGGAAGTCGCCCAACGGCACTATCCGCAACATCATCGGTGGCACGGTGTTCCGCGAGCCGATCATCTGCAAGAATATCCCACGCCTCGTTCCAGGGTGGACTGAGTCGATCGTCGTTGGGCGCCACGCCTTCGGCGACCAGTACCGCGCGACTGACTTTAAGGTTCCAGGGAAGGGGAAACTCACGATGAAGTTCCAGCCAGCCGACGGCGGCGCTCCGGTCGAGTACGAGGTGTTCGACTTCCCGAGCGCTGGCGTGGCGATGGGGATGTATAACCTGGACGATTCTATCGCGAGCTTCGCCCGAAGCTGCCTCAACTACGGGCTCGCCAAGAAGCTCCCGACCTACCTCTCAACGAAGAACACGATCCTGAAGGCCTACGACGGGCGCTTTAAGGACATCTTCCAGGAGATCTACGACAGCGAGTTTAAGGCGAAATTCGAGGCCGCTGGCATCGAGTACCAGCACCGGCTGATCGACGACATGGTCGCCTACGCCATGAAGTCCAAGGGAGGCTTCGTCTGGGCGTGCAAGAACTACGACGGCGACGTGCAGTCAGACTCGATTGCGCAGGGCTTCGGCTCGCTCGGGCTCATGACGTCAGTGCTCATGACTGAGGACGGCAAGACAATTGAGGCCGAGGCGGCGCACGGCACCGTCACGCGCCACTACCGCATGCACCAGCAGGGGAAGGAGACCTCGACGAACCCGATTGCGTCGATCTTCGCGTGGACCACGGGGCTTAAGTACCGCGGGCAGTTTGATGGAACGCCAGATGTTGTGGCGTTCGCTGACACGCTCGAGAAGGTGTGCGTGAGCTGCGTTGAGAGCGGAAAGATGACGAAGGACTTGGCGCTCTGCGTGCACGGTGATGCGCTCAAGCGCGAGCACTACCTGAGCACCGAGCAGTTCATGGACGCGATTGCTGAGGAGCTTTCGAGAGCTCTGTCGCGGTAGTTTCATCTTTATCCTTCTCTTTCTCCTGCACCTGCACTTGATTCCTCACTCCCTTTCCCGCGCGTTCTTGAACTGGCAGAAGTCTCCTGATTACGAGCAGGAGTGAGTGCAGGTGCAGGAGGAGGAGAAAGATTAAGAAGAGGAGTGGGAGCTTTGCATAAACAGAAAGCGCGCTGCGGCAGCCAGCTTCCGCGCTACAGCACGCTCTCTACCGCCGCTAGTGCGGCCCCACGATCCCACTCGTACGCCCCCTCAAAGCGATTGGTCGGCGAGCCAGACTTCGCGTCTTGAATCATGACGGGCTTCCCGTCACGCGAGAGAAAGACGGTCAGTGGCAGGTCCGTGACAGCGAAGGCGCTCTTGGCGTCGCTTCCATTGTCTAAGAGAACCGGAAACGGAAAGTCGTAAGAGGCGGTGAGCTTCGTGACAGCTTCAGGTGAGTCGTCGATCGCGATAGCTACAATTCCTAGTCTTGCGGGATCGATGGTGCGGCGGAGCGCGACCAGGTGCGGAAACTCGAAGATGCACTGAGTGCACCACGAAGCGAAGAAGTGCACCATCACCACCGGAGCCTCAAGCTCTGAGTGGGCGCTGGTTGAGCCCCCGGCGCTGGGCAGCGACTCTACCATGGCGAGCGACGGCGCAAGGGGCGCTCGTGAGGCGCTGCAGGCGCTGAGCTGGAGCGCGACCAGAAGCGCTGAGAGTGTACGGCTGAGATGTAATAGACGCATCGTGCTACCGGCTGCTGATGGGGGTCTTTGCAAGCTTTTGAGAGGTGCTGCGCCCAAACTCATCCTTGAGTGAGACTACGATGTACTGGCTGGATAACGAGTCCTCGGGGAGCGGGACGTACTCTCCTATGTAGTGCCCAGGCGCGCGCTCAAGCATCGGAATGTTGAGGGCAACGTTTCCGACAGAGAACGTCGCTGACTGCCCGGGGCTGCCGAAGGCAATAACGACTACTTTGTCTTCGCTGCCGATGATGCCGCCACGAGCGTCGTGTCCTGATGCGATGATGGCAGGCGGCGCGGTCTTCAGGAACTCAGGCCGGCTGCGGCTGGACAGCGGCAGGATGGCCTTGTCAGCGACGTCGCGGGCAAGGTCCTGGATGATCTCGTTGTCGAGCCCCTTGATAGGCTCGAGCGCGAGGTTCGAGAAGCCCGTCGGGCCCTTCGAGATGCCGCGGCTCTCTGAGTCCTCGGCGTCGATTTCGTACATCAGCTTCCCGGTCTTCGCCGAGACGAGCTTTAAGTTTATCGAAACGGTGGCGACTGACTGTATGCCGTAGTAGGAGCGGTCCCAGCGCGTGACCTTTCCGTACATGACGGCGTCGCACGAGAGCACCTTCGTGCAGATCTCGCGCGGGTCTGCCGCGAAGACGCGCTGTAGGTCAATCGTCACAGGATTGCTGCCCGGGGTGGCGTATCCGTAGTGCATTAGGTCCGCCTGCACGATAGCGGGAGTAATGACGTCGAGCGAGGCGTTAGAGAGCTCAGACTGGATGAGCGACTGCATGAACTCAGCTGGCGTTTCGCGCTGCTTCGATGAGACGAGCCCGACACTGTCTATTAGCAGGCTCTCGTCAGCGCGGGTCAGCGTGCCGTCTGAGTCTACCTGTGCGAACGGCAGCACGGCGATTCGGATCGGCTCGGACGGATTGAAGTTTAACGTGTGCTTGTACGTCGCTTGGCAGCCAGCAAGCGCTGCAGCGAAGAGTATGCAGAGTGATCGTCCGAGCTTCTTCATCTTTTGCTCCTACCTCGTTTGCGCTGTAACCGGAAGCGACGCGACACCACCCGCGCCAACTGTCATGACCTGCACGTTCGCGCCCCCGGCTGGAAGCGGCGCACTGGCAGAGGAGAACTCTCCAGCCTTGGCGAAGGGCCCGGCCGGCGACGGCGCGGTGAAGAGCACGACCTTCTGCGCAGAGCACGGTGTTACCGCTCCGGTGCAGCCAGAGGCTGCCGAAGAACCAACTTTGGCACACGCAACACGCAGCTCGCCGCCGTTCGCCTCGACTCGGCTCTTTAGGTCGCACGGCGGTGAGGAGGGGAGCGAGACGTCCTGCCGGACAGACGTACCGAAAGCTGAGCGCAGCTCGATTGACGCGTCGTGCGAGGGGTCTTCTGCCACGAGTGCGGAGAAGTTCCGGCAGTAGAGCCCCGGCGAGACTTCGCGCAGGTTGGTGCGGTTTTTGGCTGTCACGAGGTACGCAAAAGACACGGGGGTGCCCTTGGCGCAGACTCGGTACATTGTTGGGGAGCTCCAGGTTGCTGTGGCGCTGTTGAGCGCCACCTGCACGCCTTCTTGCGTGATCCTGGTCGGTGCCTCAGCCGGCGGAGGGAGCTTCTCGACGATAGTGTGCGAGAACTTGTCGGCTAGGTTGTCGAAGGCTTCGTCGCCAGTGTTCTTCACTGATGAGAGGATTGCCTGAAAGAGCTGCCCAGACTGAAGCAGCAGCCCGCCTTCTTCGTTCTCGGTGTTGGTGACCGTGACGAGATCTTGCCCAGAGCGGCTCGAAACCGAGAGCTGCCCAGAGAGCTCGTTGTAGTACCCGGCTAAGAAGTTGTTGCGCGAGAAGGAGTTCAGGCGCAGCGTCGCAAAGCCGTCGACGATGTACTTCTGCGCCAGCTTGTCGCGCTCCGGGCAGGCAGGAGATGAGCAGAGCAGGGTGACTGCCTGCTCGTCGAGCACGATGAAGCCGCGGTTTCGGAGCTGGTTGATGATGGACTGGCGCACGAGGTTAATTCTCTCGCGCGGGATGTCGACGGAGTAGTCAGCGGGCAGGAGAGCGAGGCTCGCTGGCATCGGCGCTCCCGCCGGCAGGTTCGAGTGGACGGTTGCGCCGCACCCGGAAGCGAGCAGCGCGACTGCCGCTCCTAATAAGTGTGTTTGGGCTAGTGTGCGGAGCTTGCGGTGCATAGTCCCTCCCGGTGCGCCGCGTGGCGCGGTCTTACTTGACGATGATTGAGCCTTTGACGCCTTGCGGCGCCTGCTTTAGCCCGTAGATGGTGTACGAGTAGGTTCCTGGGTCATGGAAGCAGGCGGTCGCAAAATCTTTCGGCGCAATCGGTGCCACTGAGCGGATGACTCCATCCTCTCCGATCTTGAGGTTCTCTGAAGCGCAGTGCGAGGAGAGCTTCCCGAAGGTGAGCTCCATCGTGACGAGCGAGTCTGGGGTGTCGTTGAGGAAGAGCACGATGCTGTCTTCGCGCTTCATCTCAAGCGTTGCAGGAGTGACCCCTGAGGCGGTTACTTTAACTACTTCGTTGGAGCTCTCCGGGGAGGTCGTTGCGGGGAACCCTTCCTCAGCGACTAGCCCAAGGCGTGGCATCGCAAGCAGCAGGGCGGTGAGCAGGAGGGAGGGAAGAAATATCTGCGCTCTCATACGGGCAACCCTAGCAGGGGGTAGAGCGGGCTTCAACAACTAGAGTGCTCTAGCGGAGTGCTGCAGCGCAGCGGACAGTCACCGAGCAGCCCTCGCTTGGGCTTAGTTTAAAGGTGACGGGTCTCACCCCGCGAGCCAGGGCTGGGAGGTTGAGAGGCCCCTCCCGGAGAACAGAGCGCCAGGAGTCAGGAGTGACGGTCCCTTTTCCAGGCTCTGAGACGGCTGTTGCCGTAAATGTGCAGCCCCGCTCACCGCCTGCTCCGAAGTGGGAGATGGTCGACGACCTGCCGGAGGGCACGAGGAAAGTCGGCTGGCTCCTCTCAGGGCTCACTTCAGTCGACGCGTCGAGCGAGAGGATAAGGCTTCCGTCAGGCAGCCGCTCCTCGACAGAGAGCGAGTTCGAGAACGAAGAGAGCTGCGCCTCAAAGCGCTTCGCGTCCCAGTCCGGAATCAGCCCCGGGAGCACGACGATCCGACGTAGCCCACATACGCGCGCGAGTTGAGCAACGCTCTCGCTTGAGGGAAAAGAGAGGAGCGACTCAGAGAGATCGTACTGCAGCCGCGAGCGCTGACCCGAGTAGCCGTTCACAAGCCTTATCCCGAGCGGAGTCGCCCAGAGAGAGTACTTTGTGTTGAGCAGAGCGAGGTTACGCCAGCTCACTTCGCCGTTCTCGGCACGGCTCGCAAACGGAAGCACGATTGCAGGCTCAGCGGGGCTGAGCCTCTTGCTGAGCGATGCAAACGCAGGTGGCGTTGGCGCAATTGGATCAAACGAGAAGGCGCTGACCGAGTTTTCGCCGATGGTGCACAGGAAGAGCGCCCCGCCGAGAGCTGCCTGCAGCGTTTTGCTGCGTAGCGCCGAGAGACTCAGCGCCGCTGCGATGTTTATCGACATCACCACGACCGCTCCGTAGCGGCCAACGGCGCGAATCGCGTCTATTCCTGGCAGGAGATCCCAGAGTGTCGAAAGCGGCGCCCACATGGGCTCGTCTTTTACTTGCTCGCCACCAGGGCCAAGCGAGAGCACGAAGAACACGGCTGCGATTGCATAGAGCAGGGCAGCTGGGCTCCGCAGTCGGTACACCATCAGCACAGCAGCGAGGAGCGTGGCCCAAGCGGTGAGCCCCGCAATGATGTGCGGGAGCGGCCCGTGCCCTTTCACCGAAGAAGCGACGAGCACGGTAGCAATCAATGCGCCGTTTGCGGTGCACAGGAAGGCGGCGCGCCGCCAGCTCCGGGCAACTGCGGCGACAAGAGCTAAGGCAGTGATTAGGTAGCCAGAGCAGAGCGTCGCTTCCGGCTGCGTAAAGCTTGAAGTCTGCCCCCACAGCGAGTTGAGCGAGGAGAACGCCAGGTACGAGAGCCCAGTTGCGGCGAACGCTGCTGCTTCGTAGAGGTGCCGCTCGCCGAAGGCCTCCTGCACCGCAAGGTAGGCTGGCAGGGCGTACGCTATCGGCAGCAGCCCGATCGCGAGCGCGATGCCAGCTAGTGTCATCTGCTTCAGCGAGATGCGCTCGCTTAAAGCCGAGAGGGCAGCGATGAGACCGAGACCCAGGGCAGCGAAGACGGCGAAGTACACAGCGCAGTAAAACGAGGCTGCGGTGCACAGCCCAGCGAGGCACCAGCGCCGCCTAGATTCGGGCCTTGAGACAACGAGCGACCAGGCGAGCGGAACCCAGAAAAAATAGAGGAGCTGTGGGTGCCCGAGATTGCCGAAGATGTAGCTACTGTTTGCGAACGAGACTCCGGCGGCGAGCGATAGCGGAGCAGAGGCCCCGAAGGCGCGCGCGAGGCGGGCGGTAGCGGTGCCGTTGAGTGTCAGGGCAGCGAGGGTCACTACGTTGTAGGCGACGGGAAGCGAGAAGCCGATGAGCGCCAAGAGGTGCACGAAAGCAGAGGGCAGCAAGAACGAGTCGCTCCACGCGCGCGTCAGGCCGTACGGGTAGAGCGCTCCCGTTTCAAAAGCGAGTGCCTGGCTCGGGTCGGCGTGGAACGAGCTAGCCAGCCAGACGTAGAGCCCGCCGTCCCCCTCTGAGCCGCCCAGGTAGTGCGTCGAGAAGAAGCGCACGATGACGGGATGGAGGGCGAGGATAGACGCGAGCACAAAAAGTGCTGAGAGGCAGGAAGCGAGCTTTGAGCGTAGGTGTAAAGACATCTGAGTGACGGGTGCCCGCATGATAGAGATTTGGGGTCGGGTGGGGTAGCTCTCGTTGAGAGAGACTCTTTAAAGCTCGGATCCCGCGGAGGTTTTGTAACTAGCTGTAATGATGTGCTTTAGTGGTTTTTAGATCCCCGCTGCGAGGATAGTGCACACGCCGCTCCAAACGTTTCATACTAATAGCATCTCGGAGTGCGGGCAGTTTCCTCTGCCGCAAGCCCTCGGGAGCAGGTTTGTCTACCCATATTAAGGGAGCTGGTTCATGAAAGGTTATCTCTCCACCTTTGCTGCCGCTGCCACGCTTCTTCTCCTCAATCAATCAGCCACCGCCCAGTCCATGAGCTCTCCGGAAGTGAGCTACGACTGCGCAGGAATTCCAAACGGCACAACCCGGGTCACCGACTGCGGCTGCGGACAGCCAGGCAGCTCCAGCTACGCATGCAGAAGGTGTGGTGACAACACTTCATGCCTCGATTGCGCAGGCGTGCCCTTTGGCGGGCGAGTGCCAGTGGGCCCAATCGGTGGCGTGCCAAGCTCAGACCCGTGCACTCTCGTGTGCCCATCTGGAACAGAGTTGTACCCGCCAGAGAATACCTGCCTTACGCCTGACAACATCTGCAGGAAGCTTGAGGCTAACCTCTTGAGGGTTGGAGCGGTGCTGTACCACCCAACGCAGGAGCCAACGGTCAACACAACTAGCGCGATTGTGAAGGTGGGCGTTGGCGGCTTCGGGACTTTTGCCGGCGTTAACGCGGCTAGCTCATGTATCGGCGGTGCGATGGAGAGCTGCCTGCAGGAGGCTATCGGTGGAACCAGAGAAGAAAAGCTTCAGTACTTGCTCACGGCTCGCCGCCAGTCGGGCAACAATGATGACGCCGACAGGTGCGTTACAAATATAATCCGCAGTTGGGGCGCGAACCACATCGCCACCTCCACACAAGACTTGTTTGGCGCCCCCACCACTGTGCAAGTTGCGTTTGCCTTCGTAAACCGGTCGACTGAACAGGGCTGTGGCCCAGCGGACCCAACCCTTGTGGCACTAGCGACGAGGCTCCGGTGCGACGTGCTCAACGTAAACGTAGTCGAATTTAGCTCACCGGTCTCGCTCCTCTGGTCCAACGACGTGAACATCGACGAAGTGATCTCGTTTGCAGCCTTCCCGCTTGACGGGAAAAACGGCGAGAAGAAGCCCTTTCAGTGGCGCGCCTCGGGGATGACGCCACTTGTGGTGTACGACTCAACCGGGCTTGGGGAGATCAAGGATGCAACACAGCTCTTCGGTAACCACACTTTCGGCAAGGAGTGGAAGAACGGCTACGACGCTCTAGCCTCGCTCGACATCGACAAGAGCGGCTGGCTTGAGGGCGAGGAGCTCAATGCAGTCGCGCTCTGGTTCGACTTCAACCAGGATGGCGTGAGCCAGAAGGGAGAGGTGAAGCGCCTAGCAGACGTCGGCGTCTCCGCAATCGGCGCGAAGGGCGACCGTGTTGACGAGAAGACGAAGAACATCTTCGCCTCAAACGGCTTCAAGCGCCGCGTTGATGGAAAGGAGGTCGTGGGCGGCTCTGTTGACTGGTTCGCTGGCTTCGCAGAGGGGCAGGTTCCTGCACAGAGCCCGTCGTCGTCCGAGAGCGCGCCAAGCTCAACCACCGGTCCTGCTGGTGGCGCCCAGGTTGCTGCGGCAGAGGACGCAGCAAAGATTGACCCACGCACCACCGTGAGCGGCATCTGGGAGTGGCGCATGACAGACGACAAGATGCTCCTGCCCGAGCAGCAGCCGGGGGGGCTCTTGGCCTTCACGCAGGAAGGCGGCTCGCTTAGGGGACAGAGCGTCTCGACGGTTGCCTTCAGGCCAAACGCCTACAAGATCGACGAGCAGGTAACAAGCGTGGTGCTCACTGGCAGCTTCGGGAACGGCGACGTGACCTTCGAGGTCAAGGGAAGCAAGGGGACGCCCGCCTCTTCAACCGCCAAGCTCTCGGCTGACGGCATGAAACTCACTGGCTCTACTACAGAAGCTGTTCCTGTTAAGGGCGGAGCAGCCAAGGTGACTTACGCTTGGGAGGCCCGCCGTCTCGTTCGAACGAACTAGGCGAAAGGTCCGAACTCGCTCTCTAGAGAACCTGTTCTCCCCCGGGAGCGTTGATAGCTGAGGATTCCCTCCCAAACCTTCTCCTAATCCTCATCTGGCTGTCCGACACGAGTAGCGCAGGCTATTCAGGGCTACGTTTTGATTATGAGCAGGAGTGAGTGCAGGTGCAGCAGAAAGAGGAGGATTAGGAGGAAGAAGGGTAGGGCTATGCGCCACTACAAGCTGCTTGGAGGCTCAATCTGTTCTCTACAGAGCATGCTCCCCCCGTTTCTTACAAATGATTTGACAATCGCAAGCTTTACGGGGAGGCTCCCCCCAAACCTTGGCAAACTGCCAGGTGCAATAGACCTAGTTGGCTATCACGTAGCAAAGGGGGCCCCTTGAGAGAGCGTTCTACCGTATCACTAAAAAACATCGTGCTCAGCGGATTGGTAGTAGCTGCCATGGGGTGTGGCGGCGGAAGCGATGGATCCTCGGGGGAGGAGGCGGCTGTCTGCAGCGCGATTGGGTACAGCAAGTCGCTCAAGGTCGCCGATGGTGAGCAGTGCCTAGTGGATAGCAGCGGCGACACCTCCTCAGTGGTCAAGCTGTTCCTCCTCGATGATGACGATGGCAGCCTCGTCGGAAGTTGCACCGGCGCGGTGATCTCGCCCACAGCGGTGCTGACAGCAGCACACTGCTTTATATCGGCTGACTCCGCTGTCGTAAGAGTCGTGGCGAACGGAACAAAAGTAGATGTGCCCTCGTCGCGGGTAGTGACACATCCTGGGTTTTTCCTTGGATCTGAGGGTGTGTTTTTCAACGACGTCGCGGTAGTTCACACGTCCTCGCAGCTGCCAGCTCCAGCGGCGCCGATACTGTTGTCGCGGGCTCCGGAAGTCGGGGAGGTTTCAATTGTGGCTGGCTACGGGCAGACAGAGAATAATGGCCTCGCGGTCGAAGATGTCGTTGCGGGTCGAGCGATCATTCGAATTGTCACCGACAATCATGTTCGGATTGACTTCCGTGGAGAGGAGAGTCACCCATGCCAAGGCGACTCAGGCGGAGCTCTGTTCATCGAAGATGACAGCGGCTTAGCAATCGTGGGTGTTGTGTCACAGAGCGATCCGAGTGTTTCAGAGGAACAGGTGTGCTCAAAGGGCGACATGACGCTTTACTCAAACACCCAGTCATCAGACATATCCGATTTCATAACCTCGCAGGTGCCTGGCGTTCTAGTTAGGTAGACGAAAAAGCAAGGGAAGGAAAAAGGAGCGGGCATCTGTATCGGCGGCTAAGCCGCATAGGTACAGGTGCCCGTCCTGCTGTGCAGAGAACGTGTTCTCTCCCGAGATAGCTAATAACTGAGAGTTCCTTTCCCCAGCCTTCTCCTCATCCTTTTCCTGCACCTGCACTGGATTCCTAATCCTCATCTGGCTGTCCGACACGAATGGCGCAGGCTATTCAGGGCTACGTCTTGATCATGAGCAGGAGTCAGTGCAGGTGCAGGAGAAGGAGGAGGATTAGAAAAGTGAGGACGATGAGGAATGCTGCGCCTCGCTACTATCCGCTCCGACACGCCACATGTCTTCAACGGAGTGCGTCCGCCACCGTCTCGTCAAACAGCAGCGCTAACCTCGCGCTCGTCAGCAAGCCGCAAGGCTTCCGTTCCGCCGTCGCTGTGTAGCGCGACCCGCTCCCGCAGCGCAGCACCCCAGCCAGTCTTCGCTTTTAGGAGCGCGCTCGGCACCCCTTCAAACACAATCCGCCCGCCTCGTTCGCCCGGGCCGGGCCCAAGCTCAACCACCCAGTCAGACTGCGCGATAGTGTCGGCGTCGTGTTCGATCACGAGCACAGAGTGTCCCTGGTCGACGAGCCCGTGGAGCCCCTTGAGGAGCAGAGAGACATCGAGTCGGTGCAGCCCGGTTGTTGGCTCATCGAGGATGTAGAGCGTGTGGCCGCGCCGTGAGACGTGCAGCTCAGAGACGAGCTTTAGGCGCTGACTCTCGCCGCCAGACAGCGTTGACGAAGGCTGCCCGAGCGTTAGGTAGCCCAGCCCAAGCTCACACGCGAGCTTGCACACCTGGTGAATCTTCTTGTGGTTTACGAAGAAGGTACGAGCCTGCTCGAAGGTGAGCTGCAGCACGTCGCTAATCGAGATGCCCTTGTAGAGCACCGTCTGCGCCTCGGGGGTAAAGCGGCTGCCAAGGCAGCTCTCGCACGTGACCTTCGCTTCCGCCAAGAAGCTCATCTCAAGCGTTATCTCACCCTGGCCCTTGCACGACGGGCAGCGGCCCTTCCCGGCGTTGTGCGAGAAGAAGCTCGTCGTCCAGCCGCGTGACTTGGCCTCGAGCGTTCCCGCGAACACCTTGCGGACCTCGTCCCAGACTCCGAGGTACGACGCCGGCGTTGACCGAGATGTCTTTCCGATCGGCTGCTGGTCAACAACGAGGAAGCGCTCGATGTCGAGCGAGCTCTCAACGACTCCGGCTGGTCCCTTAAAGAGCTTCTTTGACGAGCCTGCCGAGGCGAGCGCCGATGCGATGACTCCGTGCACAAGCGAGCTCTTTCCAGAGCCAGAGACGCCGGCAATCGTAACGAGGCTCTTGAGTGGCAGCGAGACCGAGAGCCCGCGCAGGTTGTTGCACGAAGCGCCACTCACCGCGAGCTTCTCGCCAGAGATCGCGCGCTCCTTGCCGCGTATCTCAATAGGCGACGAGAGAGCGCGCCCCGTCGCAGAGCGGGCAGAGGCGGCAGCGCCCCTCACGGGCCCCTGGTACACAATCTCTCCGCCGTGTGTGCCAGCGCCGGGCCCCACGTCGATGACGTGCTCCGCCGCGATGATGTTGTCGATCTCGTGCTCAATCTGGATGACGGTGTTGCCCCTCGCAGAAAGCTCCACCAGGCGATCGAGCAGCCGCTTGTTGTCGTCTGGGTGAAGCCCTGCGCTCGGCTCATCGAAGATGTAGGTGACTCCACACAGCGGAGACCCCATCGCAGTTCCGAGCCGCAAGCGCTGCAGCTCGCCATTAGAGAGCGTGGCGCACTCGCGGTTTAGCGCAATGTGGTCGAGCCCGAGGCTTGAAAGGGTCTTAAGCTTTCCGTCGAGCTCTCTCACTATCGGCTCGACGATCTCCCTGGCGAGCGAGTCCTGCGAGAGCTTCGTCAAGAGCTCGTGCAGCTTAGGCGCCGTGAGCATCGAGAGCTCGTGGATGTTCTGCCCGAAGAGCCTGATGTTGCGCCCCGTCTCATTGATCCGCGCGCCGCCGCACGTTGGGCAGGGCTTGTTGCGCAGCGAGCCGTAGCCGTCACACTTAGGGCACCGCCCGCGGCGGGAATTAAACGAGAGGTCTTCAGGATCGGGCTTAAAAAATCCGCGCTGGCAGACCCGGCAGGTGCGCTCCGAGCTAAACACCCGCTCGTCGGAGCCGCTGAGCAGCACCACTGTGCCGCCGCCAACCGCGAGCGCCTGCTTCACACCATCGGTGATGAGGTCCGCCGGCATGCGGGAGGCGTTGAAGCTCGCCGTGACGAAGTCCACCGAGTGCACAACGCTCTTCTTGAGCCCCTCCTCGACGAAGCGCGAGGGCGGGGCGATCTTGCCGTCAACCCTAACCTCGGTCACGTCAGTGTCGATGGCGCGCTGGAAGACCGCCTTGTGGTTTCCCTTCTTCTGGTTGATGACCGGGGCGAGGAGCTTCACCGGTCCGGAGTAGCTCTGCTTGATGGTGGCAGCGATCTGCTCAGCTGAGAGCGGGGAGATAGCCTCTTTCGGGTGCTCGGGGCAGAACTGCGTGCCAACCTTGGCGTACAGGAGGCGCAAGAAGTTGTACACCTCGCTCATCGTGGCGACCGTTGAGAGCGCAGAGGGCTGGAAAGTGTGCTGGTAGACGCAGATGGTTGGCTGCACGTTGCGGATATCGTCGATCGCAGGCTTCTTGAGCTCCTTGATGAACTGCCGTGCGTACGGCGAGAGGCAGTCGAGGTAGCGGCGCTGCCCTTCGGCGTACAGGATGTCCTTGGCGATGGTTGACTTGCCCGAGCCAGAGACGCCAGTAATGGTGATGAGCGAGTTGAGGGGCACCGAGAGCGAGACGTTCTTTAGGTTGTGCTCACGGGCGCCGATGATGTCGATCGATTTCGGAAGTTGCGGCGCTGCGCGTCCCTTTCGCTTCGCTGTGGCTTGACGCGACCCTTTGCGCCGGCTGTGCTGCTCGGCGAACTCACGCAGGTAACGTGCAGTTAGGCTTGCTCCGCTACTGGCCACGAGACCCTCAGGCGTTCCCTGCGCCACGACCTCTCCGCCCTTAAAGCCGCCTTCGGGCCCTAGGTCTATAATCCAGTCGGCAGCAGCTATGAGCCTCAGGTTGTGCTCAACGCACACGATCGAGTGCCCGCTGTCGCGCAGGAACTCAAAGAGCTCAATCAGGCGCTCGACGTCGCGCACGTGCAAGCCAGTCGTTGGCTCATCAAAGAGGAAGAGCGAGCGGCTGCGCGACCCTTCAACGATGTGCGGGACGAGCTTGAGCCGCTGCGCCTCTCCGCCTGAGAGATCGCTCAGAGGGTGCCCGAGCGTGATGTGCCCGAGCCCGAGCTGCTTCAGGACCCGACAGACGCTCGATATGAGCAGGTCGCCCTCGAAAAACTCAGCGCACGAGTCAACCGTCATGGTGAGGATCTCGTGCACGTTCCTCCCATTGAGCCGCACCTCCAGCACCGGCGTCTGGAAGCGCGTGCCGAGGCATGACTCGCACTCGATGAAGACGTCGCTCAGGAACTGCATGTCCTCGCGGATGAAGCCGGCGCCCTCGCAGGTCGGGCAGCGCCCAGCATTGACGTTAAACGAGAACGAGGAGCGAGAGAGCCCGCGCGTCTTGGCGTCGTCAGTTCCCGCGAGCAAGTCGCGCACTCGGTCCCAGACCTTGGTGTAGGTTGCGATGTTCGCGCGCGGAGTTTTTGAGAGCGGAGACTGGTCAACGAGCAGCACGTTGCTCACGTGCTCAAAGCCTGACACCTCTGCGTCTGCCGTCGTCTCGCCCGGCACAACGCCCTTGTGCAGGTGCCACGAAGCCTCGATCACTTCCGTAAGGAGCGAGCTCTTGCCGCTTCCTGAGACACCCGTCAGGCAGACAAACGACTGGAGCGGGATGTCGAGCGAGATAGACTTTAAGTTTCTGTTCTTGGCGTTCCGGACTGAGAGCGTCGTCGAGAAGCTCGGGCGCGAGCTGGC
Source organism: Deltaproteobacteria bacterium (assembly GCA_947491545.1). Taxonomy (GTDB): domain Bacteria; phylum Bdellovibrionota_C; class UBA2361; order UBA2361; family OMII01; genus OMII01. The sequence continues at coordinate 6,102 of CANLJX010000047.1, read as the reverse complement.
GAGCGAGAACGGCGCCATTCGAACGCCGCCCCAGCCGTCGCGGGGACCGAAGTACGTCACCTCGCCGCCGCGCTCTCCGGCTTCGGGACCGAGCTCAAGGATAGAGTCGGCGGCGTCGAGGCAGTCTGGGTCGTGCTCGACGACCGTGAGCGAGTTGCCGCGGGTTGTTAAATCACGCAGCGCCTTCACGAGCTCCTCAGTGTCCCGGGCGTGCAGCCCGACCGACGGCTCATCGAGCACGAAGTGGGTCGAGATCAGGTTGCTGCCCAGCGCAGAGACGAGGTTAACGCGCTGCGTCTCGCCGCCCGATAGCGTTCGCGACTGTCGGTCGAGTGTTAGGTACGGAAGCCCGAGGGCGACTAGGTACTGTAGCCGCCCGTGGATACCCTTGAACACGTCCTGGAGCTGGCGCGGTAGCCGCTTCTGCTCTTTGAGCGAGGACTCAAGTTTAAGAAACCAAGTGTTGAGCTCTTCGAGCGGCAGCGTGGAGACGTCTGAGATCGTCAGGCCCTGCACGCGGTAGGCGAGCGCGTCGGCCTTGAGGCGCGTGCCCTTGCACTGCGGACAGTCTGCCTGCCCACGGTAGCGGGCAAGGAAGACCCGCACGTGCATCTTGTACTTCTTGCGCTCGAGCCACGTAAACCACGGGTAGACCCCGATGAAGGCGCGCGACTTGTGGCTGAAGATGAGCTCCTGCTGCTCTTTTGAGAGCTTCGACCACGGCTCCTCAGTAGGGATCCCCTGCGCCTTGCAGAACTTTAAGAGTTCGCGGAACTCCGACGAGGCAGCCTTGCCACGCCAGCAGTCGATTGCGTGGTCCGCGATAGACTTGCTGTGGTCGGGCACAACTCGGTGCGGGTCAACCACCAGGATCTTTCCGAACCCGTTGCACTCCGGGCACGCGCCGATCGGGTGGTTGTACGAGAAAAGGGCAGGCCGTGGGCGCTCGACCGACACCTCGCCGTCGCCGCAGTGGTAAGAAGTCTTAAACACGTGCGTCTCGCACTCGCGCCGCACAGCTCTCTCGCCGTGGTGCACCGTTATGCGCGCCAGCGGCTTGGGCAGCTTCTCTCGCAGCTCGATGACGATCACCGTGCCGCTCCCGAGCGAGAAGCACTGGTCGAGCGAGTCTTGCACCTGCTTGCGCGTGAAGCCCTGCCTGCGGCAGCGGTCGATTGCTACAACCACTTCCTTTGTCTTCTTCGGCGGGGGGGAATCTTCGAAGCTCTCTAGGCTCGCTGACTTCTCGCTAAAGTAGCGCGAGTAGCCAAGTGTCTGGAGGCGCTCAAGGAGCTCCGGTGAATTCTTCGTGCGCACCCCGAGCACGAACGTGGCGTCAGGCTTCGCGTCGCACCAGCGCTCGAGGAGCTGAGCGAGCGAGGAGGCGTCCCAGCGCGAGAGCTCAAGGCCGCACGTCTGGCACACCGGAACAGCGAGGTTGCTCCAGACGATCTTCAAGAAATCGTTGATGTCAGTCATCGAGCCGACAGTCGAGCGTGAGTTTAAGATCCTCGTTCGCTGCTGGATGGCGATAGCCGGCCGCACATTTTCAATCAGGTCAACGCGCGGGCGCTTCACCTTGTCGAAGAACTGGCGCGTGTACGGAGAGAAGGTCTCGATGTAACGGCGCTGCCCTTCGGCGTAGATCGTGTCGAAGGCGAGCGAAGACTTGCCCGAGCCGGAGAGCCCCGTGATGGCTACAAACGAGTCGTGCGGAAGCTCAAGGATGATCTCCTTGAGGTTGTTCTCGCTGGCCTTGATGATGGAGAGGCTGTTTCGCTGCGGCATGCCCTGAGCAGTGTACCAAGGGGGAGGTTAAAAGGCACTTCTCGGCCTGCCTCTTTCCGTTGCCGGCACCGGCCCCGGGAACGGCCCGCGGAGCCGGTGCCGAACGAGACGAGAGTGAACTTCAGAGCGGCCATCGCTTGGGGCGTGTAGCACCGCAAAAATCTGGAAGTAAAGGCTGAAGTTACCGCACGAGGAGCGTTCCTGACTCCCTAAAAACGGGCTGGCGTGATAGCTCAGGAGGGAGCGGGGGGCTAGTGAGAGCGAGGGTTACAAGAGAGCGAAACGAGCGGGGCAGAAGTGCCAACGAGAGAGCTGTGCGCGCATCCAAAGAGGGGCATCTCTGCAGACTTCCTCACAACAGCATCCGTCCCCTCACGCTTGTTGCCTTTATGCTTCTACTTCAAGTTTTAGGCCTTTGGCCTATGGAGGCTCAAGCGACCGAAGGAGAGCCGTGCTCCATTGTGCAGCAGAAGCTGGCAGAAGTTACGCGACTTCGGGGCCTGGCGGCAACGAGCCCGGTTCCGTGCGCAGTTGAGAGCAGGACGCAGGTCGAGGAGTTCCTCCGCAACACCATCGCCCGCAAGCTCCCGCCCCAGAAGCTGCAGCACGAGCAGGCTGTGTACCGAGCCGTCGGAGTCGTGCCCGACGACTACGACTACCCGGCCGGGCTCCTCAACCTCTACATGAGCCAGATCGGCGGCTACTACGACCCGGAGAAGAAGCGCTTTATCATGGCTGACTGGATGCCTGCGCACATCCAGGCTGTCATCGCACGACACGAGCTGACTCACGCCTTGCAAGATCAGCACTACAGCCTTTCGTCGTTCATTGATCCGAAGATGGAGAACGGCGACGAGCTGCTCGCGCACTCAGGCCTGATAGAGGGAGACGCAACTGCCGTGATGCTCGACATCGAGCGCGGCATTAAAGGGATGGCGCCGCTCTCAAGCGAGCGCAGCGTGAAGGCGTACATGGAAGGGCAGGCACGGGCACTCGCAGCAGCCGCAGAGCTCAAAGACTCGCCGCCCGCGCTCAGGGATCTTGTGCTCTTCCCGTACACGCATGGGCTGCGCTTTGTTCACGAGCTGCTCCGCCGAGACGGGTACCCTGAAGTCGACCGAGCGTTCAAGCGAGCGCCGCAATCGACGCGCGAGATCTTGCACGAGCGGGATTTCATCGACCGCAGGTTCTCCCTCGCTGTGCCTGCGGCGCAGGAGCTGCGCGGAGCAGCCGCTGGGGTGCCACCGTCGTACTCCGACACCCTCGGAGAGTTCCTGATTCGCGCGGTGCTCGAAGCCGAGAAGGAGACTCGCGGAGATGCCGCACGAGCGGCCCAGGGCTGGATTGGCGACCGTGTGGGGCTCTTCCCGGCTGCTGACGGCGTAATAATCGTGTCGTGGATGACCTCCTGGGAGAGCGAGAACGACGCACGCGAGTTTGCGCTCGCGTACCGCAAGCTGCTCAAGACCCGCTACGGCAAGGCTCCCACGACAGGACGCATGGAGCTCTCGCCAACAAAGGCAGCTTCGATTGAAGTGAGCGGCAATCGAGTCTCGGTAGTTTTTTGGTGCCGCTGACGGCAGAGCCGCACGGCACCGCCCCTGCGATCAGCAGACCGCCTCGCGCTCAGCGTGCAGGTACAGAAAGTTCCCAAACATCGGCAGGCAGCCGCGCACCGGCTTCGGCGCCTGGTAGAGCAAGCTCAGCATCATGATGTTGTCAGGGTCGAGCTTCGGCACCTCGAGCCCCGGCTCTAGCTCGTCGATCGGCTCAAAGTGCGAGAGCTGAGCCTCTCCCCTGCTCGCCAGGACGTAGCTCAGCGCGACCTTGAGCAGCGAGTCGCGCGGCCCAAGCCGCCCGCACAGCTCGTCGTTGTAGCGGTACCCCATCAGCCGCTCGAACTCATCGAAGGCGAAATCGTCCACCATGCAGTTGCCAGTCGAGTCGTAGCCACTCACGAACTCGTCGATCGGAGTCAGGTTCGGGTAGCGTTGCCGAAGCTCATCGAGTGGGTAATACAGCTCGGCGGCGTCGGCGCAGTTGTGCTGCACCAGCAGGCACAAGCAGTCTACTTTCCCGGTAGCGTCGTCCTCCCCGCGCAAGAAGGTGAGCACGCCCCCTTGCTGCTGAACGAACCAGTGGCTGATGAAGCTCTCAATGTCGTCAGTCGAATCGATAATCGCTTGAATGGCGTCGTTGCTCTCGCTGTTTGACGGGTCCAAGTACCGAACTTCAATTGGCTTCATAGGCGTCCTCCACGTGTGGCTCAGGGTTACGGAGGTTAGTTCGGGGGTCGCTCAGGGAAGTTGCGTAAAACCCCTGTCAGTCATGACTTTCTTACTTTTTCGACGCACCACACGAAACTGTCTAAGCCAGGACTCGATACGAGTATGTGTCGCGAGATATTCGAACCGTAATTCAATTGTTACCCCATCACGGCACCCAACGTGGCGGCAGACGTCAGGATGTATTTTTCACCCCGGAAGACCGTTCCGTATACCTGGAGTGGCTTAGCCTCTACGCGCAACGTTACGGTCTTGAGCTCTTGGCGTACACCTTAATGACTAATCACGTGCATCACTTAGCTGTTCCTCATGAGAAGGACTCCCTTCGGTGGACGTTTCAAATGACGCACAAAAGGTATGCGGAATATATCAACGCTCGAAATAAATGGACCGGACACCTCTGGTAGGCGAAGTTTTTCTCCAGTCCCGTCGATGATGACTATTTTTGGGTTGCCCTTCGATACATCTACCGCAATCCGGTTGAGGCGAGCTTAGTGACGCATCCAGCAGATTATGCGTGGTCAAGCGCGTCGGCGCACTGCGGTAACGTCATAAACCCTTATATCAACACCGAAGGCCCTTATGGCATTCGCCTCGCATCTATGGCGGATGTCTCGGAGTGGCTGGAAGAGCGGTCAGATCCGGAGCATGTCAAGCGACTTCGAACGTGCACAAGTCGAGACTTGCCGACAGGCTTCGAGGATTTTCTGGATTCGCTGGAGCGGGAGTATGGTGTTCGGGTACATCCGCCAAAGAGCGGCAGGCCGAAAAAGAGGGAAAGTCATGACTGACAGGGGTTTTCCGAGTTATTCGGTACGCAATCCAGAGCATATCGCTGCCCCTCGTTGTTGCGTCGGAGCCACCCTTGTAGGGCAGCGCAGCGATCTGATGGACCTGGTGCCCCGTGAGGCTCCCGAGGCGTGTCATCTCTACGAGCAGCGCCTGCACCTGGTCGGTGCCGTACCCTTCGTTGCTTGCCCGAGCCTGAGCAAGTGGCGAGTTCTGGAGGGTTACTATGACGAGCGCCTTTGTGGCGAGGAGCCTCCTCTCAAGGAGCAGCTGGAGGTTGTGCTCCTTAGACCTTTCTAGGTGACCGAGATAGTCGAAATTTACGAGGTTAAACTCACTCTCGCCGATCGGCAGAGCCTCCAGGTCCTGCTGCAAGGTATTGTTGCTGAGGCTCACCGCACGGAGCGCTTTACCCTCGCAGTGTGGCAGCTTCGCCACCGTGCTCTGCATCGCCTTGAACACGCGCTTATCCCGCTCAACAATTCGCGAGCCCTCTGGCGAGAGGTTTAGGCGCTGGTACACCGCCCGAAGCGAGTGAAACTGCTCGGTCTCAAGGCCAAGGTAATTGATTGAGCGGTCCTCGAGCTCAAGCTCAGCCATCTCAAGCATCAGCTCACGGGTTGCAACCTTGTCCTGGGTGTTAAAATTCTTGAGGCCGAAGACAGCGGTGTTGAAGGTGCCGTCAGGCTGGCGGATCTTGCGCAGATCTTCGACGGAGAAATCGCCGCGCTGACGCCTGCTCCTCGCCTCTGGGGGACCGATAAAGCAGGCTTTGGTGTAGGGGAAGTTGCGGCCGGAGAGCCTGTGGTAGCGCTTGAGCATTTCGTAGGGCGAGCCTCCGAAGCTGTTCGACAATTGGCCCATGCTTACCTCCACCTCCTTTCGACCGAGCGTTTCGGTGAGGGGGGTAAGGAGATCTTTCAGGGTGACCTGCGTACAGAAGTCGACGAGGTCGTTGTTAAAGTTCTCGCGTAGGAGGGCGTCGCATTTTTTCTTTAGGACCTCATCCCTTGTCGTCTGCTCGGCCCAGGTACCAAGGCTAGCCATTCTCATGTGATAAGGTTTAAAATCCGCAAGCTCACCGTCCTTTCCAATAAGTGTGAGGTAGTGCTTAACGATCTTGTAGGGCGAGCCTCCGAAGCTGTTCGACAATCGGCTCATGCTTACCTCAAACACCTTTTCACCGAGCGTTTCGGTGAGGGGGGTAAGGAGATCTTTCAGGGTGACCTGCGTACAGAAG
>CANLJX010000046.1 GCA_947491545.1 Deltaproteobacteria bacterium | reverse complement strand
TGCCGGATTCGCGTCGATCTTGTTCACCACCATCCATGCTTTCTTCTTGGAAGCTTTGAGCACATCGAGGATCTCCTTCCAGGCTGAAGAGGTGTCGGTGCCATCGACGACGAACAGAACGAGATCTGCCCAGGAGAGCCGCTCTTTGGCGAGATCAACGCCGATCTTCTCAACTTCGTCGTTAGTGTCGCGAATGCCAGCAGAGTCGCAGAAGACAAACTTGTGGCCAGCGAGCGATGCCTCTTCTTCAATCAAGTCGCGCGTTGTGCCTGAGACAGCCGACACGATCGCCTTACGCTTCCCGACGAGCAGATTGAGCAGGCTCGACTTTCCGGCATTGGGCCGTCCGCACAGCAGAACACGCACCCCCTCCTTCACAATTGAGCCGAAGGAGTACGTTGCGAGCAGCCGAGACACCTGCGCGCGCGCTACCTCTGCGCGAGCTGCTACCTGGTTAAGCGCGTCAGGCTTGATGTCCTCCTCTGGGAAATCGATCGTTGCCTCAAGCTCAGCGAGCGCATCGCGCAGCGGCTCTCCGATCGAGGAAAGCGCCTCGCTGAGGCGGCCCTTGAGCTGCTCTCCGGCGAAGCGCAGCTCCTCATCTGACTTGGCGTTCACGACATCGGCGATCGCCTCAGCTTGCGCGAGGTCGAGCTTGCCGTTCATGAAGGCCCGCTTTGTGAACTCTCCCGCGGGTGCCGGCACGATACCAAACGCGTACAGAGAGCGGAGCACTCGCTGAACGAGCACCGGACTACCATGAAACTGAAACTCCGCGATGTCTTCGCCGGTAAAGCTCGCCGGACCGGGCATGAAGACTGCGAGCCCTCGGTCGATCGGCTCACTGCTCTTAAAGTCGAGGATCTCCCCATACACCATCAGGCGCGGGTTCGTAACTGGGTCTTTGCTGCTCCGAAAGAGGGAGGAGAGCGCAGTGCGGGCACGCGAGCCACTCACGCGGACCACCGCCACGCCTGCAGGCGCGGGGGCAGTTGCTAACGCGGCTATCGTTGAGCCATCCATTAGATCAGCGTCAGGATGTATCCGCCCGCAAGCAGCAGAATGCTCACCACGGAGGTCGCTACGTACACAGAGCCCTTCTCCGTGTTACGCATGTACACCTGCTGCGTAATTGAGATGATGTTGTTGACGAGCCAGTAGAGCACGAGACCTGCCGGCATCGGGTAGATGATGAACATGATGGCGAAGATTATCGGCATCATCATCATAATTTTCTGCTGCTGCGGGTCGGCCGACGGATTCGGCGTGGTCCACTGCTGGATGATCATCGAGGCAGACATGAGCAGCACCATCACTGGCACTCCGATTCCGAACACCTCTAGCCGCTCTGGAGCCGACAGATCGGTGATCCAGAGCGCGAATGCGGCGTGGCGCAGCTCGATAGAGTTAGACAGCGCGTTGTAGAGGCCGAGGAACACCGGAATCTGGATCGCTATCGGGAAGCAGCCGCCCATCGGGTTGATGCCACGGCGCTGGTAGAGAGCCAGCATCTCTTGGTTGAGCTGGGTGGGGTCCTTGATGCGCTCTCTGAGCGCCTTAATCTCTGGCTGCACCTCCTGCATCTTCTTCATCGAGGCAAAGCTCGCCTTCGAGAGCGGAAGGAGAGCTGTCTTCACAATGAGAGTCAGGGCGATAATCGCCAGTCCGTAGTTGTGCAGGTAGAGGTACAGGTAGTGCAGCAGCCAGAGCAGCGGCAGGGCGAGGAACGAGAACCAGCCCATGTCGATCGACCGCTCCAGGTGGAAGTCGCCAACGTACTCAAGCGTCTTGTAATCCTTTGGGCCCGCGTACGCCTCAAAGCGCCCGCTCTCCGTGCTGCCGGGCTCACGCGCCAGGTACACTTCTCCTTCGCGCCCAAGCACCGTGTTCGAAGCCTGCGCCATCGGGATAATTGCTGACATGAAGTAGAGGTCGCCGAGCGCGGCCCACTTGGTTGGCCCGAATCCTCGAACCCCCTCAACGATGTCAGTGAGAGTCACATGCTTAATCTTGCCAGCACCGTCGAGCAGCGTAATGTGGGTGACCGGAGTTCGACCTGTCTCTGCCGCTTCCGGAAAGGAGTGCGTCCACTCAAGCCACACTGCCTGGCCTTCTGGCAATCGACGTGCCAACAAAAGGTCGGTAGCGAACAGGTACGAGCCGCCGCGGAAGGTGAGCTTCTTTGTGACTTCGCTCCCACTCGCGAGGGTTCCCTTTAGTTCGACGACGGCAGTGGCGCCTTGCGGAACGGTAATCGACGCTGTCGGCTGTGCTGGAGCCCCATTTATCGAAGCGAGCGAGTACATCACGCGCTCGTCGCTCTCTGCGCCAGCGTAAGCGCCGAGCGGGAAAATCGACCCATCGGGATTATCGATCAGGTCGAGCCCCTCCTCTGAGTTGAGTCCCACCTTGTAGTCCTTGAGGCGGAGGCTGAGGATGCGGCCACCAAGCCGAGAAAGAGTGATCTTCGCAACGCCAGTATCAACTACTGCTCCCGTTGCGGCTTCAAGCTCAGCACGGGTCGGGTGCTTAGCAGCCTGTGCGGCGACCGGAACGACCTCTTGTGCCCCTACAGGTTGGACCTGAATCGGCGCTGCTGTTGCGCCAGCCTGAACAGCTTGCTGCTGCGGTATCTGAGCCGGCTTCTCCGGCTGCATGAAGTTGGACCAGATCAGTGCGATGAAGATGCAGAGGATTATCGCCTGAAGGGTTCGAGTGTTCTGTTCCTTGTTAGTATCGAGCACGAAGGTCCTTGTTTGATGAAGAAGCGCGGCGAGAAAATTACACACGTAGAAGCCCGCGCTCAGCGCATGTTGTAAGAAAATGCCCCTCGAAAATCAAGGCGTTAGGGCGTTTGATTTCAAGTCTTTTCGGGGGCGCTGTGCACACGGAAGAGAGCTCCGGTAAGCGCTAAGGCGCCGAAACCGGAGTCGTTCCCGGTGCCATGCCCGGGTGGGGAGTGTCGCGGCGTGTGTCCCTCTGATGGGGAGGGGCGACGGCTCCAGCTCGGGCAGAGAGGGGAAATGCACAAAGAGAGCTGCGAGGGCAGAGAGGGGGAGAATTATCCTTTTCCCTCGTTGCTCTCGCTGCTCTCTTTGTAGAAATTCTCGGTGGCCGGAGCCGCTCCCGCTTCTGGCCTCGAACAGCCCACCCGCAGGTCACGTGAGCTCTCTTTACATTCAAAGCCTATTCAGGGATTGCCGGTAAAGCAAAGAGAGTTTGCCGGTCTTTCTTATGGAACTGGATCGGGGCCGCCCGGGTTTAGGGGGTGGCAGCGACAGAATCGCCGAGCCGAGAGCCATCCGCCACGGAGCCAGCCGTGTCGCTCTACGGCCTCTAGGGCGTAGTCAGAGCAGCTTGGGCTAAAGCGGCAAGCGTTTCCAAAGGTCTTTGAAAGGGTGCGCTTGTACGTCCAGTGCACGGCCCTGGCTACCGGCCTAACCTTGGCCCCGCAACTGCTCGCTGCACCATGCTGCGACATCAGGCTCGCTTCTCCTTGGGCAGCAGCCCCTCTGCTCTCCAAGCTCCAATCAGCTCGCGCTTTACATCGGCGAATTCGCACGACTGAACATCGCGGCGCGCAATCACCACCATATCAAACGGTTTTGCGAAATCTTTTCGAACGGAGCGGAAGACCTCGCGAACGCGACGCTTGATCAGGTTGCGCACAGCAGCACGTTTCTCAAGCTTTGTGGTTACAGCTATGGCTAGCCGGCTCGTCGATGAGTCCGAGGGGAGGAAGAGAACGAGAAAATGCTTGCAATAGATCTTTGCGCCACGGCTCTGGCACTGGGCGATATCGGCGCGTTTCCGAAGACGGGCCTCAGGCCCGTGAGGGAAGAGCTTAACGATAGTGCCCCTTGCGCGGTGACTTTACCGAGATTCGCTTGCGGCCACGGGCACGGCGAGCTTTGAGCACCTTGCGGCCACCCTTTGTTGCCTTCCGCTTGCGGAAACCGTGAGTGGAGTGACGGCTCTTTTTGCTGGGCTGGTACGTGCGTTTCATACTGAACTACCTATCAATAACGGCGCGAGTTTAGATACTTTCACCACTAGGGTCAACCGAACCACCCCAACGGCGCCTAGTGCCCACGACCCGATTCGCCGCAGAGGCGGAAGTGCGCTGTGGAAGCAAAAAATAGCGAAATATTCATCAAATACAACTGGTTGCTTAACCTTTGCGGGCTTCCTAGCACTAGCCGGCAGCCCAGCTCGAACGAGCACGAAGCTTACCGGTGCGACCAGAGCAGCTAAAGAAAACACCTCGACAGATAGCGGTGTTGCGGCAAATATCTGAACAGGTTCGAGTTTAAGGCCGTTCCGAACCGACTCAAAAAAACTAGAAAGCCCTTCAATAATGCTACCAGAACGAAACTCCACAAAAGCCCGCCGCACCCGCGCCAACATCATCGAATCCGCCCTCTCCCTCTTCCGGGAGCAGGGTTTCGACCAAGCAACGATGCGCGAGGTGGCCGATCGGGCTGGGCTCGCCGTCGGGGCGGCGTACTACCACTTCCGAACCAAGGATGAGATCCTTCTGGCTCTCTACGAGTCGACTATCGACGACGCCCTTGAGCGCGCGCGGTTCAAGAGCGCAAAGAGCGCAGACTTCGCCGATCGCGTGAAGGACACGCTTGAGTTCAAGCTTTCGCTGCTCAAGCCTTTTAGGGATTTTCTCGGGCCGCTGGCCGGGCACGCTCTCATACCCGGCAGCGCACTCTCGCCCTTCTCCGACGAGTCGAGCGAGATTCGGGCGCGTGAAATGCAGCTCTTTAGCTCCATCATCCACGGCAGCAGCCTTAAGGTGGCATCGGAGTTTAAGCAGCACCTCCCACGACTCCTGTGGCTCTACCAGATGTCAGTGATAGCCTTCTGGCTGCGAGATACCTCTACCGGACAATCGCGCACGCTTCGGCTCATCAGCATTAGCCTCTCGCTCATCATGAAGCTCTTCGCCGTGACCCGAGTGCCAGTGCTGCGACAAGCCAACGGGCTTATCCTCTCGCTGCTTGAGCTGACTGAGCCCGACAACTCCGAGAAGCAGGCCGCCTGCGCGTAGCGGCAGAGCCCAGCCGCATGCTAGTCTCCTGGCTCATGGGCACCTCCACCACTCTTGAGCGCGACGTGCGGGCCTTTCTCGCAACGGCGCTAGAGTCCACCAACCTTCAGAACCTCGGCAGCCGCTACGTCGGCAAGGTGCGTGATGTCTACTCGCAGGGCGAGCGCAGCATTCTTGTGGCGACCGATCGCCAGTCGGCCTTCGACATCTCTTGGTGCTCTGTGCCGCTCAAGGGGCAGGTCTTAAACCAGGTGAGCGCTTGGTGGTTCAAGCAGGTGGCGGAGATAATGCCGAGCCACGTCATTGACGTGCCGGACGAAAACGCCACCGTCGTGCGGCGCCTCGACATGCTCAAAGTTGAGATCGTTGTGCGTGCGTACCTAGCTGGCTCTACGTCGACATCTGCTTGGGTTAACTACTCGCAAGGTGTGCGCTCCTTCTGCGGAAACACCCTTCCCGAGGGGCTGGCAAAGAACCAGCGCCTCCCTTCTGGCCCGATACTGACTCCAACGACTAAGGGCGAGCACGACGAGCTCATTGCGCCGAGCGAGATCGTGGCACGCGGCTTCGCAACACAAGCTCAGTGGGACGAGATCTCGGAGAAGGCGCTTGCCCTCTTCGGCCATGGCCAAGAGATCGCGGCTGCGCGCGGCCTCATTCTCGTCGACACAAAGTACGAGATGGGCTTCGACAAGGCCGGCACTCTGACACTCGCCGATGAGGTACACACGCCTGACTCGTCGCGCTACTGGATTGCTTCATCGTATGAGCAGCGGCTCGCGCTAGGGCTTGAGCCGGAGAGCCTCGACAAGGAGTTCTTTCGCCTCTGGCTGCGGGAGCAGGGCTTTGAGTACGGAGGGCCGAAGCCGCAGATTACTGATGAAGTGCGGGTCATGCTCGCCATGAAGTACATCGATCTGCACGAGAGAATGACGGGCGAGCGATTTGTTGTTCCGAAGGATCCTGATATCTCTGCTCGGCTGCAGCGCAATTTGCGCGAGTATCAGGTTTCGTAGGGGCCTAGTTTCTTCCTTTTCTTCCTCCTTCTCTTTTTCTTTCTCCTGCACCTGCAATGGTTTCCTAATCCCTGCTCTCATCAAGAGGAGGCGCAAAGACTAAGAGGGTGGTTCAGGTGCAGGATAATGAGGAGGAAGAAGAAATAAGATAATGCTGCAGGCTCGCTGTGCCCTCTTACTGCCGCGCAGCCGCCCCAAACAGCGGCGAAACCTCCTCCTGCGCACGGATAGCTGCCCAGCGCGCACGCTCTGCGCGGGCCTCATTCGGCAGCCCGGACTCCTCGAGCGCGTTCGCAAGGAGGTAGTGCGCGGGTCCATAGCTAGGATTTTTTTCAACGAGAGTCTTGAGCTGCGCGACTCCGATGGCGCTGCTTCCCAGCAGAGCTGACTGCGGCATCCCTTCAAGAACCTTGAGCGCTGCGTGCCACAGCTCATCCGGCAGCACGAGCCCAAAGCCGTTCTTTGCGCGCAGCACTGAGAAGGGATTGCGGCGCAGCTCAAGCGCAATTTCATCTACGACCGACGAATTAACGTAGAGCCTAAACGGCTCCTCCGCCTGTCGTTGCTCGCGAGAAGGGGAGCACGGAAGCATGTTCTCGCTGGAGAGGCGCCAGGCCTTGTGAGCCATCATGACCAGCAGCCGCTTCAGGCTGTAGTCGCTGCTGTCTAGCTGCTCACGAACCTGGAGCCCGCCGCAGTCGAGCCAAGCCAGCTTGCGCACCACGAAGTCGATCTCAGAGAGCGAGAGGTTAAAGGGGCCTGCTGGGTTGAACATGAGACCCCCTGTAACCGGCGTGAAGAGGGTTGAGCGCACCTCCTCAGTCAGGTTTGGGAACACAAGTCCGATGTCATTTCGGGTGAAGCAGTTCACAGCATTCAGCGCGAAATCGCGCGGAAGAGCGTTGTGAATATCGAGGCAGGCAACGATGTGTGAGCGAGCTGCGCGAACTCCCGTGTCAATTGCAGTCGTGCGCGACAGCGGAGATCCTTCTGCATCGAGCACACACTGGAATGCAACCGCCGGGAACTTTGCCCCGAGCGCGCCCACCTGCTTGCGAATCAGGTTGCTAGCTTGGCGACTGTTGCTGTAGTCGACAACAACGATCTCAGCAGCAGCGAGCGACTGGCTCGCCACTGCCTCGGTAAAGCTCTCAAGGCGGCGATCCTCTGCGGCGAGCGGAACAACGAACGAGAGCTGCTGTTCAGGATGAATTCGGCGCGATGCGTGGCGCCGGAACACTCGCGACATCTCACGGTACGCTCCGGCCATGTCCGCGCCGGTCTTGTTCGTGTCGTAGTTTCGAAGGTACGCCAGTGTCTGAGGAATTCGGCAGGAGAATGGGTAGCGCTCCAGCATGCGCAGCCACAGGTCGTAGTCCATTGTAAAGTAGAGCCCTTCGTCGAAGCACTCCATCGGCTCGATGCTGAGCTCGTCGAGCACGCTGCGTCGGAAGAAGATCCCCGGCTGCGCTGGCACCGAATTAAACACCCAGTACTTCATCGCGTCGAACCAGGTGCGCTCGATGTTCTCGACTGTCTCTGTTGGATGCCCCTCTCTGTTCGTGACACATGTGGCACCCATCACGATCGGGCTCTTCTCAATCTGCCGAGCGACCGCGTGAAAAGCTCCAGGAGCGTACCAGTCATCGGAGTTAATCCACGCAATCACGTCCCCCGTCGCCTGTGCGAAGCCCTTATTGAGGGCGTGCGACTGGCCGCGGTCGGGTTCGGATGTCCACTTCAGGTGAGGATACTCTTTGAGAATTGAGACCGTGTTGTCAGTTGAGCCGCCGTCGACAACGATGTGCTCAAAGTTTGGGTACTCTTGCTTGATAACAGACTCAATCGTCTGGCGGATGAAATCACCGTGATTGAAGGAAACGGTGATGACAGAGAATTTCGGCAGCGGCATAGCAGTTCTCGAAAAGTCCCCGCCGAAAACGGCGCACGGCCGGAGGGGTCGTTCAGTCGGTGTCGATTAGGGCCCGAAGAGGGCGAACAACGGTAACTTCCGTATCTTGGTGGATAGGATGAGAGCTTGATCAGGGAGGCTTCCTGGAGTTGGTTGGGGCTTGTAACATTTCTTCCCCGTTCTGGGACGCCTAAAAGGGCAGAGGTATCAAAAGGTTACGGCCCGACCAGTCATTCATCAGTCCGTCTGAATCCTCTTCATTCCCTTTGCTGACGCCAGATGTGAGAGAGAACTCCCCAAAGCCGGAGAGAAGATTCTCTTTGCTGTTCAAGGCTTTGGTGGTACTTAACCCTTTAGTTTATTCAGAGGTCGTCCTCGGTATGCCTTCCCTCTCAAATGACATCCAGCTCAAGATGCCGTCGCTCTCGGAGCTGAATTCCCTCTCGATGCCCTCAATGCGCAGCGTGGTAGGGCTTGAGGTCTCCCCTAGTTCAGAGTTGCGCGATATCGCAAAGAGCGCGTCGGACGAGGAGCTCTCCTTCTACAGTTTCCAGGTTGATCGTCACGCTGAGCGCGAAGGCCTAGGCGATTCGTACATTCGGGGCTCGATGCCGTCGCCTCAGTCTCTCCTGCGCGCTGCGTAGACGACAGAATCCAAATAAAAGAGGACGCGGACAGGCTACGTAGAAAACGTTTTCCGGCTCTGGGGAAAAACAGCTCACCGCTGTTTCCCCAATCCTTTTCCTTCTCTTCCTCCTTCTCCTGCACTTGCACTGAATTCCTCGTCCTAATCTGATTGGTCCGACACTCATATCGCCGGCAATCCGCCGGAATTTCTCGATGATGCGGAGGAGTCAGTCCAGGCGCAGGATTAAGAGAAGGATTAGGGCGAAGTTGTTCAATTCTATGCTCCCCTAAAGTCCACTTTTAGACTCCACTTGTTTTCTAAGGAGCAGGACGGACACCTTTTATCCACGGTCGCCCCGGATAAAAGGTGTCCGTCTCCTTTTTCGCACTTGCACTCTAACCCCTACGGCCTGACCATGTCGGTCAGCCTGTTATGACTCGTCGCCTCCTCTCTACCCTCACTTCTTTTCTCCTCCTCTCGCTCCTCGCCTCTGGCTGCAAAGAGAGGTCTATAGGCGAGGGGCCCCACATCAAGGTCCAGCTCGTCTCTGACCATCAAGCCGTTTCACCCGGCGCAGCGTTCACTCTTGGCGTGAAGTTCATGCCGGAGCCAGGCTGGCATGTGTACTGGCGCAATCCGGGTGACTCAGGGCTTCCCCCTGAGTTCGCGTGGAAGGTCACTTCTGGCGTGAGCCTTAAGCAGCCGCTGTGGCCCTACCCAGAGCGGATCGAAGTCGGCCCGCTCGTCAATTACGGCTACGGAGATGTGCTAATCCCCTTCCCCGCTTCTCTCACCGCGAGCGCCCAAGCTGGCGATTCGCTCGCGCTTGCGCTGCAGGTGAGGTGGCTCGTGTGCAAGGACGAGTGCTTGCCTGGAGAGGCAATGCTCGAACTTGCGATGCCGGTCTCTGACAGCGTAGGCGAGCCTTCAAAGTTCTCCGGGCTTTTCTCAGACACATTTGCCAACGTCCCCGCACCGCTGAGCAGGGTTTCAGTTGCAGTCGAAGAACAGGAGAAGGAGATCACTATTGCGCTCATTCCTCTTGAGAAGCGATTCCTTCCGAACGTAGCTCACTTCTTCCCGGAGGATCGCCGGGTTATTGCAAATGCAGCGCCACAACAGATCGAGCGCGGCGACAATTCCCTGTCGATCACGCTGACCCGGGACCCGAGCAACAAAGAACCGATCTCTCGCATCCGTGGCGTGCTCTACTCGCCACAAGGCTGGTCCGAAAAAGGCACTCCGAAAGCGGTCTCAATCGACACGAAGGCGGAGGATACGGGGCTTGAGAACAGCGGCCAAATTGAGCAATCAGCAGCCGTCACCAGCATCCCACCGAGCGACCAAACCGGATTCTTCGCCGCAGTGATCCTGGCGTTCCTCGGTGGCGTGCTCCTTAACCTTATGCCGTGCGTGTTCCCAGTGCTCTCGATTAAGATCCTGGGCTTCGTCGAGCAGTCGAAGGAAGACCCTCGCACCATCCGGCTGCACGGCATGTCGTTCGCTGCTGGAGTGCTGGTGTCCTTCTGGATCTTGGCTGGCCTCCTGCTCTCGCTGCAAGCGGGTGGAGATCAGCTTGGCTGGGGATTCCAGCTCCAGTCGCCGACCTTCGTCGTATTGATGATCCTCGTCTTCCTGCTGCTTGGGCTGATGTTCCTAAGCGACTTAGCTCTGGGAGCTCGGATCCAGTCGCTCGCGGGGAGCGCTAAGCTCAGCAGCAACTTTACGGGCTCGTTCATGAACGGCGTGCTCGCCACCGCTGTTGCAACTCCGTGCACTGGGCCCTTCATGGGCTCTGCAATCGCGGCAACTCTCACGTTGCCGGCCTTTTTAAGCCTGCTCGTCTTCACTTCGCTCGGGCTCGGAATGAGCGCCCCGTACCTGCTCCTCTCGTTTAGGCCCGCACTGCTCAGCTTCCTGCCGAAGCCAGGAGCCTGGATGGAGACGTTTAAGGAGCTGATGGCATTCCCGCTCTTTGCAAGCGTGCTGTGGCTGGTGCGCGTCTTCGCGCGGCAGATGGGGATGGATGCCTCAGGCCTCACGCCGCTGATGGATGTGCTATGGGGCTCCCTCGCTGTTGGCTTCGGGTTCTGGATACTGCTGCGCGCCACACATGCGCGGCGCCAGGAGTGGCGCATGGCGCTCAACCTCGCTGCGACCTTCTTCCTCATCTACGGCGTTATCCGCGCGCTTCCCACACGGCCAGAGATTCAGTCGAGCAGGATCAAGGCCTGCTCTGCCGATGGCTCAACGGAGCCAGAGCCCGACCAGCATGGCCTGCTCTGGGAACCCTACTCCGAGGCGCGCGTCAACGAGCTCGTCTCAGGCGGACGGATCGTCTACATCGACTTCACTGCTGAGTGGTGCATAACCTGCCAGGTCAACGAGGCCCGCGTGTTCGGCTCAGCCGAAGTTCGCCAGATGCTGATGGCGAAGAACGTAGCTCTCGTGAAAGGCGACTGGACTTCAAGCAACCCCGTCATCACCCAAGCGCTCAAGAAGTACGGCAGAAACGGGGTGCCGCTGAACGTCATCCTGGCGAAGGGTCGGCAGCCAGAGATTCTTCCGAATGTTCTCTCCCCTGGTCTCGTCCTGGAGGCGCTCAGGAAGATAACACCGCAGCCATTTCGCGGTTAGCTCAATAGCCGAACCAAGGCGGCGTAGCCAGATCAGGGAATCGCCTTGGCCTACCTCAGCGCACTAGTGGCTCGGCGCGCAAAAGAGCTCAAGTGAGCTAGTACGCGCTTATTGGCGTTCCACAACTTCACGCGCAAAGGGCGATGCTTGTGTTCGAGCTGCCGCTTCCTCCGTAGGATCTCACTCACCGTGGCAGGGTGAAAAAGTTGCTCGTGAGCTTTCAGCTTTTTCGCCAATTCCTTGAGGGCACGAAAGCGCGACCAATCCCGCTCAAAATCTCCCGACACAAGGCTTTCGTGCAGTGCCACCGCCTCGGTTATATACGGAGGGGGCTTCCCCCGAGCTTGCTGTTTGAGATTCGAAGGGATCACACTCGCATTGATCCGCTCGCGAAAAGGGGTGACGCACTGCTCGTGCATCTGCTCGCCAACAAATGTGAGGCACCGTTCTAGAGCCTGTCTTGGGTCCTCTGCAATCTCTTCGTATCGCACCCGCAAGACCACGCCGCTTCCAAGCGCCCGCTCGGCAATAGCGCATGCTCGTGTCAGTTCGCTCCATAGAGTGTAGGCGCGCTCTTCGGAGTACGCACCACCTCCGATCGACTGAAAATGAATCAGCGACCTTGCCACCTCTGAGGGGTGGCGAAGCATGAAGATAAATTTTGCCTGTGGGAACATGCGGCTCAAGGGGAGAACGTAGTGACTATTTTCCGGCGTTCCATCTACCCAGCGGCTCTTCTGGCCGCTGTCTGGGAACGGGAGCAAACTATCGACATCGGCAACTCGGTTACCGTTGGCAGCTTCCGAGCGAGAACGGTCGACAATTCTCTGGCGCGAATTCATCACCAGCCTATCGAGGCAGCTTCCGAAGAATTGACAGTACTCCCGGCGGGTAAGTCCAGCGCTGCTGAGAAACGTCCGTGCTCCCCGATCCGACCCCAACTCGTGCTGAATCCCTAGGTCGATAGAAAGCTTGCCGAGGAAATTTGTCTCTTCGAGAGGAAAGATGTTCGGGTGCTGCCCGATGGCCCACGTGGTGGCGCTGGTGGCTGAGCGGTATGAGCCTATGATGAAGATGGGGGCTGGAGAGTCCATTCCGGGCGTGTTTATAGACTCATAGGCACGCATCTTCAACTCAACGGCTTGTGGGAGGCGCTACTTTCGGTTGTGTCGCTGTTCTAGTTCTTGCTGCGTATGGGGCTACCGGGGCACCTAAAGCCGCTTTCCCGATTCTGGGTCCAGCTTAGCCGCCGACGTCTCGCAACAAGCGGGCATGATTCGCTCCTCGATGACATCCTGGGCCGCACCACAGCTGTCGAGTCAAATGGTGACCGAACTGGGCTGCATACCTCTTTTTAGGATCATCGTCTGGTCCGGAGACAACTGAGGCCTGGATAACAACGGGCGAGATGACAGGTACAGCTTTCGGAAAGTCGCTCGCCTGCGCTGGTGATGTTAACAATGACGGCTTCCCGGATATCATGGTCGGAAGCTCCGACTATTTTGACAGCACTGGGCGCACTCCCATCTGGAGCAAATTTTATGTCCCTAGAAACCATCCCACTCCAACGCCAACACCAACCCCGACGCCTGTTGTCGTCTTCCCTGGCACAGGCGAGTTACCAGCGCCTGCGGTTACTACCGGTGGCAGAAATGCAACCGCCACGGCCCCCCTAGTACCCCCACAGCTCACCACGCGCGCAAAAAACGCCGCTATGAAGAAGCTCATGCAGCGCGGGCTCACTAAGGCTAAAGCGACAAAGGCTGTCTCTAAGCTCACCATCACCTACATCTTTACTGTGTCACAGGGTGGCAAGGCAGCTATCAGCGGGGATAACGACTTCGAAGCACAGCGCTCGTCAATCAGCCGTCGCAGCAAGCGCAACTCCCTCACCTTCGCGAACCTTGCGCATGGAGCTACGGCGGCTAACTACCGAATCGAGATCTCGACGAAGAGCCCTCCGGTGGTGCTCGGCACCACTAAGCCCAGCCGCCGCACCACCTTCACCATCACTCCGTAATCAAGCCGCCCCTCACGAGGGACCTCCAGTTTCTGTCATCAAAATCTGCTTGCTACTCCTTGAATCAGCACGTTGCAAACAACCTCCACACCATTTCCCCCTCAAGATACCGCCTGTATACGCCGACCTTGTTGGTGAGGGTATTGCGTCGCCCCCACGGCTCTACCTGCGGAGAAGGATGATGTTTCGGCACGTGCAAAAATATCAAGCGCACGCGGCGACCACAAAGGCGTGGTGGGTTCAACTCGGCCTTGCCGCTGGGTTGCTGTTCTCTATCCTCCTCCTCTGCAAAGCATCGACGCTGCTCAAGCCACATCGTGTTAAATCTGAAGTGCAGGCAAGTGCATCCGTGCTGGCATCAGCACGGGGCTCAGTTGAGAGAAAGGGGCTCGAAGCAGTGCGACTCTCTGGCAACGACAGCGAGCAGCATGGCTGGGGCTTCCGTAATCTTCGACACCGCTTCGCTTCATCCTTCGGTGATCGTGGCTGGGAGCTTTCCCCGATTCCTCCTTTACCTGCTCGGATGAATCAGCCGGCCAGAGAAGATCCGAAGTGGCACTGGCGGTACCAGTTCAGCTCTCTCGCGCGCGATGCAGGCTCACAGCGGGTCGGCAGAGCTACAGTGTCTGCCCAAGGATCAACGATCACGCTCGAACATTCAGGCGGAATAAAGGAGTGGTACAAGAACGCTCCCTCCGGAATCGAGCAGGGCTTCGAAATTAGGGAGCGTCCGCTAGGGACGCAGGCAGGCGAGCTAGTTCTACGCGGTGCCGTTGAGACTGATCTCTCCCTTATCTCTGAAGACGCAACTTCCCTCATCTTCGGTCGAACAGACGAGGCGCTCGTGCGCTACGCAGAGCTAGTTGTCTTCGACGCAACTGGCAAGACTATCCCTAGCCGCCTCTCCTATGCGAAAGGCGATGGCGGGGGGCAGCTTGCGCTCCACATCGATGACTCGCAGGCCATGTACCCAGTAACAGTCGACCCGGTCACGAGCTCGCCGCTGTGGACCAGGACTGGCGACAATATCACGAACCAGTTTGGCTTCAGCGTTGCATCTGCAGGGGACGTGAATGGTGATGGATTCGCTGATGTGGTCGTAGGAGTTCCCAATTTTACCAACGGCGAGGCAGATGAGGGCGCTATTTACCTCTTCCTGGGCGCTACATTGGGCCCTTCAACTGTTCCCAGCTTGATTATCGAGAGCAACTCCCTGAATGCCCAATTCGGCTACTCCGTCTCGAGTGCAGGAGATGTCAACAACGATGGCCTCTCGGATGTGATTGTTGGGGCCCCGGGCTCTCAGATCTGCGCCTACGCGAATGGCGGGCAGGCATTTGCGTTCTACGGGTCTGCAGGCGGCCTTTCCCCTGCTCCGGATTGGGAGCGCAGAGAATGTATCGGAAACTTCTTCGCACAGAGCGTCGCAGCAGCAGGCGACGTTAACAATGACGGATTCTCTGACGTAATCGTTGGATGTCCGGGCTGTATGGCCAGCGGCTCTTTGGATGGAGACGCATTTGTCTTCGCTGGCTCTGCCGGCGGTCTATCGGCCAGCGCATTTTGGCGCTACAACACGGCTGATGGGGACGCCAGCGCCGCAACCTTTGGCTCATCGGTTGCCAGTGCCGGTGACGTAAATAACGATGGCTATTCGGACGTTCTTGTCGGTGCTGACGCGTGGGCGAGCGCGGGTCGAACATTCCTCTTTTACGGCGGTATGACTATGTCGCTCACGCCGGACTGGTCGGACGTGCTGCCAGTGACGTCGCTGATTAGGGTGAGCAGCGCTGGAGACACGAATGGGGATGGCTTCGATGATGTGTTGGTTGGCTACCCATCGGTGAACATCGCTGGGGAGCATGGGCTTGTGGCGCTCTTCTTCGGCTCTGCGACCGGCCCGTCAACGACGGCGAATTGGGCCAAGACGGGCAGTGACTTTTCAACGACGCTGCTCGGCTCGGCTGTCTCTTCCGCAGGCGACGTTAACAACGACGGCTTCGATGATATCCTGGTAAGCACCACGGCCTTCGAGTTCAACGGCGACCCTACTGGGCGCGCATACCTCTTCCTGGGGTCTGCTTCTGGCCCGGAAACCACTGAGGCCTGGATAGCGACCGGCGAAATGGCAAATGCTGCTTTCGGAAAATCGCTAGCCTGCGCTGGCGATGTCAACAACGACGGCCTCCCGGATGTCATAGTCGGCAGCTCTGGCTACGGAGACAGCTCAGGCCGCGCCCTGATCTGGAGCGACTTCAACATTTCCAGAGATAACCCAACGCCAACTCCGGCTCCCACACCTGTTGTCGTCTTCCCCGGAAAAGGAGAGCTGCCGGCACCGACAGTTACCACAAGCGGCAGGAATGCAACGGTTACAGCTCCGCAAGTCACCCCGCAGCTCACCACGCGCGCAAAAAAAGCTGCCATCAAGAAGCTCATGCAGCGCGGGCTCACTAAGGCTAAAGCGACAAAGGCTATCTCTAAGCTCACCATCACGTACATCTTTACTGTGGTACAGGGTGGCAAGGCGTCTACGGACGAGAGCGGCGATGTCGGAACACGAGCCTCTTCAATCAGCCGGCGCAGCAAGCGCAACTCTGTTACCCTCGCAAACCTCCAGCCTGGAGCTAAAGCCGCGAGCTACCGCATTGAGATATCGACGAGAAGCCCGCCCGTAGTGCTCGGCACCACGAAGCCTAGCAGCCGCACTTCCTTTACCATCACTCCCTAGCTGGACTACTCCTCACGAGGCACCTGCGGTTTCTGTCATGCAAAGCTGGGCTCTTGACCCCTGAATCAGCAGGTTGCGGCCTATTTCAGGCCTTTTTCCACTTTAGATATCGACCAGATATGCCGACTTCCCTTTTGGGGTCCTTGGCTGATCCCAGAGCTCTACCGGCGGAAGATGACAATGTCTAGGCACCTGCAAAAATATCAAGCACACGCGGCGCCCACAAAAGCGTGGTGGGTTCGACTCGGCATGGTCGCAGGGCTTCTACTCTCGACGCTTCTGCTCTGCAAAGCGTCGTCAATCATCGAGCCACGTCATTTTGGATCTGATTTGCAGGCAAGTGCAGCCGTGCTCGCCTCCGTGCGGGACTCCGTTGAGAGAAAGGGGCTCGAAGCGTTGCGAGTCTCTGGCGAGGGCGACGAGCAGGATAGCTGGGGCTTCCGCAATCTTCGACACCGCCTCGCCTCCTCCTTTGGTGAGCAGGGCTGGGAGCTCTCGCCGATTCCTCCCTTACCGACTCGAATCAATGAACCGAGCAGGGATGACCAGAAGTGGCGCTGGCGATACCAGTTCACCTCGCTCGCGCGCCAGCTAGGCTACCAGCAAGTCGGCAAACCAACCGTGTCTGCTCAGGGAGAAACCATTACTCTCGAACGTTCAGGCGGAATAAGAGAGTGGTACAAGAACGCTCACTCCGGAATCGAACAGGGATTTGCAATCAGGGAGCGCCCGCTAGGGACGCACGCAGGCGAGCTAGTTCTACGTGGCGCCGTTGAGACCGATCTCTCGCTCATCTCTGAAGATGCGGCTTCCCTCACCTTCGGCCGAGCAGGCCAGGCTCTCGTGCGCTACGCGGAGCTGGTTGTGTTTGACTCAACTGGAAAGACGCTTCCTAGCCGTCTCTCGTTTGAGAAGGGTGCTGGCGGCGGGCAGCTTGCGCTGCACATAGACGATTCGCAGGCTCAGTATCCAGTAACTGTTGACCCTGTAACGAGCTCACCGTTGTGGACGAAAAATGGATCTGCCGCCAACGACCAATTCGGCTACAGCGTTTCTTCGGCTGGTGATGTGAACAACGATGGGTTCGCTGATGTTATCGTAGGGGCGCCGGAGTATTCCAACGGCCAGGCGAGTGAGGGTGTGGCGTACGTTTTCCTTGGCTCAGGGAACGGGCCGTCAACCAATCCGAGTTACGTCATCGAGGGAGCTGAGGCAGGCGCCCGCTTCGGCTGGAGCGTCGCCTCTGCAGGAGATGTCGATGGAGATGGCTTCTCGGACGTCATCATCGGCGCCCCCTACACGGATTGTGGCGTGATTGCCGATATCGGCTCGGTCCATGTGTATCGTGGAGGGGCTTCCAGCCTCACGCTTCTCTTCAGCTCCAGCGATTGTGCTGGAAGCGGGCACGGCTGGAGCGTCGCCGGCGCAGGTGACGTCAACAACGACGGCTTCTCGGATATCGTGTATGGGTGTCCGGGCTGTATCAGCATGGCTGATGTTGACGGCAAAGTCTTTCTCGACTACGGCTCCGCAAGCGGCCCTACCGGAGGGCCTGACTGGTCGTATCCGGCCGCTGACGACATAGTCCCAGGAGGAGCCGCAAACTTTGGGCTGTCAGTTGCTGGCGGACTAGACGCCAACAACGATGGCTTCTCCGACATCCTCGCTGGCGCCCCAAACTGGGACGGAGCGGCCCAAGGCTACCTCTTTTTTGGCTCAGCTACCGGTCCCGGAACTACTCCAGATTGGAATCACAACTTCACGGTTAACAGCCCAATTAGCGTCGCATCGGCCGGTGACACCAATAATGACGGATTCGATGATGTCCTGCTAGGAGCGAAGAGTTTTGGCATTAGCGGCGAGAATGGAAAGGTTGATCTCTTCCTCGGCTCCATGTCAGGTCCCTCCACGACGGCCGACTGGACGGAGACGGGCAGCGGCAACGCGATAGCGCAATTCGGTGCCAGCGTCGCCTCGGCAGGAGATATCAACGGCGATGGCTACGACGATCTCCTGATCGGAAGCCCAGACGGCCTCGGCTGCACGGTCTTCATGTTTTTGGGAAGCGCCTCGGGCCCTGAGTCAACGAACGCATGGTACGCAAGCGGCAACGATCTCAACGGTACCAACCTAGGAGTCTCCGTGGCGAGTGCGGGAGACGTCAATGGCGACGGGTTTCCAGACGTCATCGTGGGTGATGACCTCCGAAGCCCGTCCCTCTCGAACCAGGGATCAGCCTTCATCTTTAGTGACTTTAATATCCCGCGCGATAATCCAACACCTACGCCAACACCAACTCCAACCCCAACAGCCACTCCAATCTCAGTGTCGCCAGGCGGTGGCAACCTGCCGGCGCCACAAGTCACTACAAGCGGGCAGGTCGCCACAATCACCGCGCCTTTAGTTGTTCCGAAGCTAACAACTCGGGCCAAAAATGCTGCGATTAAGAAGCTCATGGCAAACGGCATGAAGCGCGCTGAGGCCATTCGCGCACTCGCTCAGAGGAACCTAGCCGTCACCTACATCTTCACCGTGTCTCGCGGCGCCGGCGCCTCGATCGCTGGAGCTGGCGACGCCGGCACTCTCGCCTCGTCAATCTCCCGCCGCTCAAAGCGCAACAGAATCACGCTGAACCGGCTTGCGCCAGGAGCGAAGGTTGCGAGCTACCGAATAGAGATATCCACTCGAAGGCCGCCGGTTGTTCTGGGCACAACAAGGCCGAGCTTCAAGACGCCCTTTACCATCACTAAGTAGCGGCTGCAGGGTGAAGGAAGGGAAAACCGTGCTTTGTGCAAAACGTGTGAAGTATCAGAGCAGGTTGTATAGGGCATAGCACTCTTTGTCTTCGATCCTACCCCCTCTCTTCCTCCTGCACCTGCACCGACTCCTGCTCACAATCAGGACAATTCCCGGAGTTGCGTACGAACTTCGTGTCGGAATACCCGAATGAGGACTAGGCCCCAGTGCAGGTGCAGGAGGAGGAGAAGGACAAGGGGGATTATTAGGAAAAGAGCGGCCGGCTATTAAATCTCTCGAGACAGAGCAGGTTTTCCACAAAGCATGGCTGTCCCCTTTTTCGCTGACTCTGCTACTCTGTGTCGGTCAGCTTTTATCGGAGGCCTCATGCGTATCCTCGCCGCCCTTTTCGCTCTCATCGCAGCAACTATAGCTCCCCTCACCGCTTTTGCTGATGCCCAAGTCGGTGGCGCAGCGCCAGAATTCCGGCTGCAAGACGCAAATGGCAAAGAGACAAGCCTCTCTCAGTTCAAGGGCAAGACAGTTGTGCTTGAGTGGTTCAACCCTGGCTGCCCATTCGTAAAGAAGTTCTACTCAGGGGGCGATATGCAGCGCTTCCAGAAGGAGGTGGTAGGAAAGGGTGGCGTTTGGCTCACGATCGCTTCAAGCGCCGAGGGGAAGCCCGGCTACATCTCGCTGCAAGATGCCCCTAAGGCAGTCTCGTCCATGGACCTTCAGTCGACGGCTCTCCTTCTCGATCCGAAGGGCACCACTGGGCGCGCCTACGGAGCCCGCACGACACCACACATGTACGTCGTAAATCCGGCTGGAACGCTTGTCTACGCCGGCGCCATCGACAGCACGCCGTCGACAGACTCCGACGACATCCCAGGAGCAACAAACTACGTCCTTAATGCCGTCGACGGCATCGCTAAGGGCAAGGATTTCGATCCTGTGTCGACTGACCCGTACGGCTGCTCCGTAAAATACTAAACTAAGCGCGGCAGGATCGACGACCGCTAGTTGCAGTCATCCAAGAAACGTAATCGTGGGCTGAGGCGCGGGGGATCTTCACAAAGAGAGCGGGGATGCTGTGAGGCTTTGCCGAGCCTTGATGTGAACCCCGGGCTGCTTACCGAGCGCGCTGAAAATAAACAAAGAGAACCGCGAGAGCAGAGAGGGGGTAAGACTCAAGCGCTTCGGCCCCTCGCCGCTCTCTTTATGAACATGGTTGCACCCGGCTCATACGTTCTTCTGAGTCCGAATCTTCTGGTTATGTAACGCGGAGGCACGGAAAACGCGGAGCTCGCAGGTTGGGGATTGCCACTATACTCAGAAGACCTAGCGCAGGAGAGCGACCGAACTGCGAAGACGTTCCTGATTGCCCTAATTAACGGCTGCGTCTTCCGCGTCTTCCGCGCCTCCGCGTTAATTAACCAAAAAGCTAGGCAGCCGCCCGACGTTGGCGAACTAGGATAATGGAGAGGGGATAATATTCCATCGCCTTAGCCCCTCGCTGCCCTCGCCGCTCTCTTTGTTAAAAAAGAGCTCCCGATATTCCCCCGTGCGAGCCCGCCCCTAAAGCGTAAGCAACTTCAACCCTCAATCGCCGATTTGTGGCAAACTAAAGTCACAAAGAGTACAGCGAGAGCAGCGAGAGGTAGGCGCGAAGCTACCCTTGGCGATTGACTTCACCGCTATCGCCGCCCTCTTTGTGCCCCATCCTCGTCCAGCCCCCCCCCCCCCCCC
>CANLJX010000045.1 GCA_947491545.1 Deltaproteobacteria bacterium | reverse complement strand
CACCCCCTCCTCGACTCCAACCAACACGCCAAGCTCAGCGCCCACGATGGCTCCAACAAATACCCCTACAGCTCAACCCTCTCAGACGCCGGTCCCAGCGCCAAGCAATACCGCTACCTTCACACCCACCCCAGTTGATGGCGACCTAGACGGTGACCTCAAAACAGATATCGCATTCCTCTCAAATGGGTCCGCTCAAATCGTTCTTGACATAGCAGGTAGTAGCTCAGTCATAACCAGACAAGGTGAATTCTGCCGTGCAGCTGTGGGCGTTGTTCCGGGTGACGATCGGCCGACAGTCATTGCGGTCCGCAAAACGGAACCGACCTTCGAATGGCGCTCTCTCGACATACTTACGGGCAACGAACAGCTCTTTGCTACCATGGAGCGCGAAGGAACACCGATCGTTGGGTGCTATATTGAAAGCGCTCTAGCCCCTAGCGTTCTCGTTAAGCTGGAGCGATCCTTCGTCCTGAAATCGCAGCGCTCTGAGAATATGACTATCCTCCTCCCCGTGCCACTTACAGCATCAAGTGTCCGATGTGGCCCACCACTGGAGGGAAACAGTTTCCTTTACTTCCTCAACACGAGCCCGACTCGCAAGACGTCGACTATTAGGGGACTCGCGTGGAACGGAGTGCCTCGCGTCAAGACACCTCGGTTGCCGAGCCGAATCCGATCGCACAAGATCTCCGTCGTTCCGAGAGGCCCAGATGAGCTTCCCACTTTCGCAGTGCTTGGCAGGATTGGACGAGATCAGCACATATTCGTTCTGTCTCCCGGTCGTGTTTGGAAGGATCTGTATCTACCTCTCGCGCCCGGGTCCACAATTTATCGAATCGGGGCAGCAAGGGTCGGCTCGGTATCGTATGTTGTTCTTCAAATCACTGAGCAAGACCGCCGTGGCTTCACATACTACTCATTACCGCTTGAGGACCGGCCCTAATAGAGCGTACTAAGACAGTCCCATGTTTTGCAGCAGCTCCGATGCTGGTTGTTTGAATAGCTATTTTGACCACTCTCCGGATAAGCAATGGCTTTGCTCGGCGATCTGTTAGAAGAGCTCAGGGCTGCCACTCTCCCAACAGGAAGTCGAGGTGCCGCGTGGCACACTTCGCGCGCCGCAACCTCGGTCGGGATCCGCACAAGGATCAGGTGCTCAATAAGCTACCTTCTTGCGACTCAGTTCAGTCACCTTCAGACGAGTTCAAACCCCCTCTGCCTCCATGACGATCGGGGCGGTGGAGGCAGGATCCACTGTTGCCTAATACTAGGGCAGCCCGCGCCCGGGGACATCCAGGACCAAATCCGTGTGTGTTTCTTGGCAGTCTCAGCGCTTCTGTGCTCTTCTGTAGGCCTCCCGCATCGGCTCTCTATTGCTGATCTCCCTCGTTCAGCCTGATTTCCGCAATCTCGTTACCTCTCCGGGGCCTGCCCGTTGCCATGGCTCCCTTTTATGAACAATCCCATCTTCCTCTTAATCAGGAGTCAAAGCACTTTGCGCTTGCCGGCGAGGGCATGTTCCCACTCTTGCAGGGGGCAAAACCCCACTTTTTTAGGTCTCGAAACAGCCCTTAATACGGGCGGTTGCGATCACTTTGCCCAGTAAGGCTTCAAGGGCGCGGTAGAGCATCATATCAGGCATTGGTGGGCATGGATGGTCCAGCCCCGTTTTCCATCCCGTTTTTGACGACAGGAGGTTGTCGATGAATCGGGTGAAACACACCTTGGTTGTGGGAGCCCTGTTGGCTCTCATCACCGTCTCTGGCTGCGCAAGCGCCCAGAGACGCTGCGACGCCCGAGTCACTTGCTGCTTCAAGCAGCAGGCTCCGGTAAAATCGCAGGAGACGGAGAAGACCTCTGAGCACACGGTGTTTAGGGAGCTCTTTTTTCCGTCCGACGAAGTGCGCGCCGCGCGCCTTCGATTTGCTGCTGCGGTTATCGTAGTAGCAGCCGAGATCGGTTTCGAGGTTTACAAAGCTCAGCGCTAGTTGAGCCGAGAGATCTCGAGGCAATGTGTGAGCAGCCGTGGAATAGGTTTACTGGACCCCTGCTCACACCCTTTGAGCAGCTCGCCGGAGCCCGAGGAACAGCCTCGATCGAATTGCA
This sequence comes from Deltaproteobacteria bacterium, assembly GCA_947491545.1. GTDB lineage: Bacteria > Bdellovibrionota_C > UBA2361 > UBA2361 > OMII01 > OMII01. The sequence goes on along the minus strand of CANLJX010000045.1, from coordinate 18,539 downwards.
TCTTTCCCAACGTTCGCGCAACACGCCACACCCGCATCATCTTCGCAGGGAGAGTGTCTATCAATTTGACTCGGGGGTTGAGGAAGATGTGGTGGGCGCTGCAGGGATCGAACCTACGACATTCAGCTTGTAAGGCTGACGCTCTACCAACTGAGCTAAGCGCCCGCATTTTTTCCAGCTACCATTCAACGTCGCGGGAGCGCCGAATGTCGTTTGTCGTCTTGATGCTCGCTGGCTCGCATCAAGCGCCTGTTAGGCGGCTACTACGACCCTTCGCTTCGCTCCGGCTCGTTGAGCCGCCTCATTCAGCTTGTAAGGCTGACGCTCTACCAACTGAGCTAAGCGCCCGCAAAGGGAAGGGAAATGTAGCGACCATCTCCCAGAAAGTCAAATCCGAGCATAACACCCAAAGCCTCGTATTTTTGAGGTCTTAGGCGAAACATGGACGGACATGCTCTGTAGAAAACATGTGCAGTCTTAAGGCAGGCCGGAGCGGGACCTAGCATTCCTCATCTTCATCCTAATCCTCCTCTTCCTCCTGCACCTGCACCGGCTCCTGTTCCTGCTCATAATCAAGAAATGTCCGGGCATTGTCCACGTGTCGATATCCCTGGATGAGGACGAGGAATCCTGTTGCAGGTACAGGGGGAGGAAAGGGAGGAAGACAGGGAAAAGAATGGGGCGAAAGAGGGCTCCCGGGACGAAAAAAGGACGGACATCTTTAACCCTGCGGCGTAGCAGCGGCTAAAGGTGTCCGTCCTCTTTTTCGCGTCCCGAACTGTAGCTAGTGCGCCACGATCCCCGGAACTGGAGCCTTCTCGTCGCGTGGAGCGCCGCCGACGTCGTCCTTTTTCTTCTCTTCCGAGTAAAGCAGGTCGTCGCGAACCGACTTCGCTTCCAGCAGGGCAGTGAAATCCTCAGGCTTGCGGCAGCGCAGCGCCTCATAGAGCACTTCATCCACGTGAGAAACGGGGATGAGCTCGAGCTCGTTGCGCACCGTAGCTGGGATCTCTTCGATATCGTTCTCGTTCTCCTTCGGCAGCATCACGCGGCGGATTCCTCCGCGGTGCGCTGCGAGGGCCTTCTCCTTGAGGCCTCCGATCGGGAGCACGTTTCCGCGCAGGGTTATCTCACCCGTCATCGCGATGTGCTTGTCGATCGGGATGCCCGTCAGGGCCGAGATCATCGATGTTGCCATCGTGATACCAGCGGACGGACCGTCCTTCGGAATAGCGCCCTCGGGAACGTGCACGTGGATGTCTACCTTGTCGTAGAAATAGCGCGGAAGGCCGAGCATCGCGGCGCGCGAGCGCACGTAGCTCAGGGCAGCCTTGGCTGACTCCTGCATCACGTCACCGAGCTTTCCGGTGATCTGCAAGCGGCCACGCCCCGGCAGCACTGTTGTCTCAATGACGAGCAGCTCTCCGCCCTTGTCAGTCCACGCCAGGCCAGTGGCGAGACCAACTTGGTCAAGCTCCTCTGACTTGCCGTAGCGGAACTTCGGCTGGCCGAGAAACTTCGGAAGGTTGTCGACGTTGATGTCAACGAGCGTGTCTGGCCCCTTCTCTACGACCTCGATCGCGGCCTTGCGAGCCAGAGTCGCTATCATTCTCTCAAGACTACGAACACCCGCCTCGCGGGTGTGCCGGTTGATAATCTCGGAGTACACGCCGTCGCTCACCTTGACGTTTTCCATCGTCAAGCCGTTCTCCTGAAGCTGCTTCTCAAGCAAGTACTTCTTGCAGATCGCGATCTTCTCAAGCTCGGTGTAGCCAGAGAGCCGGATAATCTCCATGCGGTCCATGAGCGGCTGCGGAATCGTGTGGAGCGAGTTCGCGGTCGTGATGAACATCACCTTCGACAGATCGTAGTCGCAGTCGAGGTAGTGGTCATTAAACGAGTCGTTCTGCTCCGGGTCGAGAACCTCAAGGAGAGCAGACGACGGATCGCCTCGGAAGTCCGTCGACATCTTGTCAACTTCGTCCAGCAGGAACACTGGGTTGCTCGTTCCAGCCTTCTTGAGAGACTGGATAATCTTTCCGGGCAGCGCGCCGATGTACGTGCGTCGGTGGCCACGAATCTCCGCCTCGTCACGAACGCCGCCGAGCGCCACGCGCACGAACTTGCGCCCAGTGGACTTGGCGATGCTCTTCCCGAGAGACGTCTTTCCAACGCCTGGAGGGCCGACAAGGCACAGGATCGGTCCACGAATCTTCCCAACCAGCTTCTGCACGGCTAGGTACTCAAGAATACGCTCCTTAACCTTCTCAAGGCCGTAGTGGTCCTCGTCGAGAACCTCGCGCGCCTTGTCCATGTCAATCTCCTCTTTGGAGACCTCGTTCCACGGAAGAGACAGCATCCAGTCGACGTAGTTGCGCACTACCGTCGCTTCAGCAGACATGGGCGACATCATCTTGAGCTTGCGAATCTCCTTCTCGGTCTTTTCGCGAGCCTCTTCAGGCATGTCTTTCGCCTTGAACTTGTCCTCAAGCTCCTGGATCTCGTTGCGGAAGTCATCCTTCTCGCCGAGCTCCTTCTGAATCGCGCGCATCTGCTCGTTGAGGTAGTACTCCTTCTGAGTCTTCTCCATCTGCTTCTTCACGCGGCTGCGAATGCGCTTCTCAACCTGAAGGATCTCGATCTCGGACTTCATGTGGCCGAGAATCTTCTCAAGCCGCTCCTGCGGATCGATCGTCTCAAGGATCTCCTGCTTGTCCTCAAGCTTGATGTTGAGCTGCACCACGATGGCGTCGGCGAGGCGCGACGGATCCTCGATCGCGTTCACCTGCATGATCATCTCGGGGTTAACCTTCTTCCCGAGCTTGACGTAGTTATCGAAGGTCGTGTTGACCGAGCGCATGAGCGCCTTGAGCTCTGTTGAGACTTCCTCTGGCGGAAGGATCTCCTCCACGTCGACGAGCATGAAGTCGTCTTCTCGCACGAACTTCTTGATTCGGGCTCGAACTTTGCCTTCGACGAGGACCTTGATCGGGCCGTCAGCGAGACGGATTAGCTGAACTACCTCTCCGAGCGTGCCAATCGTGTAAATATCTTTTGGCCCGGGATTGCTGGTGCGGGCGTCTTTCTGTGCGGCGAGGAAGATGTACTTGCCCTCGCGCTGCGACTCTTCAATCGCCTTGACGCTCTTCTCGCGGCCGACGAATAGCGGCACAACCTGTTGCGGGAATACAACAAGTTCTCTCAGGGGGAGGAGAGGAATCGGGTTGTTCGGAGCTGATTTCATGTAGTTCTCGTGGTCTAAAAAGCGCTGTTGGAACCTTCCCTTCCAGCCTCAGCAGCGGGAGCGCCTCTCGGCACTCGGTCGCTCGACGAACACTGGAGAGAACAGAATTAACCTGCCGCGAGTACTGCCACGGCAACTGCTTGGAACGGCGCAGACTCCACCGCCCATATTCGTATGATGCTAGTCGAGCCCCAGGAAAATCACAATAATGATGCTTCGATAAAATAAGTAACTTCGCGCACTTCAGCGGGCTCACCTACACACCAGCATCAGCTCGCTCAACACGTCTTCCGTTGAACGGAAGATTTCGTGAGAGTGCGGAAGCTTTTCGAGCTTTTCCACATCCCGACGCGAGTCGATGAGCCGCGATCCTGCAGCTCAGATCCGGCCAGGGGCAGGTACAATTTTGGTACAAATGCAGCGAAAAGGGAGTGACGGAGGCTAGGCAGACTCTGCGTGCTGGTACACGACCAAGGGCTTCTCGCCTTTCACGACCGTGTCCTCAGAAACAATAACTTCCTTGATGTCTGGGTCAGATGGAACCTCGTACATGACGTCGAGCATGGTCGACTCAAGGATTGCGCGCAGTCCGCGGGCTCCAGCCTTGCGCTCGATCGCCTGCTTTGCAACGGCCATCAGCGCGCCTTCAGTGAAGCGAAGCTGGACGTTCTCCATTTCGAAAAGCTTCTTGTACTGCTTGGTGAGCGCGTTCTTCGGCTCAACCAGGATCTTGACCAGCGCGCCCTCGTCGAGATCATCCAGCACGGCAATCATCGGGAGACGGCCGATAAACTCAGGGATCAGGCCAAACTTAAGGAGATCTTCTGGCTGAACCTGGCTTAGGAGCGAGCGCTTCTCTTCCTTCTTGGCTCTCTCGAAGTCTTTCTTCTTGTGCGCTCCGAAGCCGAGCTTCTTCTCACCGACGCGACGACGGATGATGTCTTCGAGGCCGACAAAGGCCCCGCCACACACGAACAGGATGCTGCTCGTGTCGACTTGCAGGAACTCCTGCTGCGGATGCTTCCTGCCACCTTTCGGCGGAACACTCGCAACAGTGCCTTCTAGCATCTTGAGAAGCGCCTGCTGCACACCCTCGCCAGACACATCGCGAGTGATAGATGGGTTCTCGGCCTTGCGCGAGATCTTGTCGATCTCGTCGATGTACACGATTCCACGCTGAGCCTTCTCAACATCGTAGTCTGCGTTCTGAAGGAGGTTGAGAATGATATTCTCCACGTCCTCTCCCACGTAGCCTGCTTCAGTCAGGGTGGTTGCATCGGTGATGGTAAAGGGAACCTGGAGGATGCGGGCCAATGTCTGCGCCAGCAAGGTTTTGCCGGTTCCAGTTGGCCCAATCAACAGGATGTTCGACTTTGCAATCTCAACGTCGCCCGACTGCGCTTTAGCCTCAAGCCGCTTGTAGTGATTGTGCACCGCCACTGAGAGGGACTTCTTGGCGAAGTCCTGGCCGACCACGAACTGGTCAAGGAAGTTGCGGATATCTTTTGGCTTGGGAAGCTTTGATTGGGTAGGGGCCGGGCTATCCGTGTCGACCTCTTCAGCGATGATGTCGTTGCAGAGGTCGATACACTCGTCACAGATATAGACCGACGGTCCGGCGATGAGCTTTCGCACCTCTTCCTGCGAACGGTTGCAGAAAGAACAAACTAAAGTGTGCCTGCTCTTGTCCCCGGACTTGCTCATGGCTTCTATCCTCTACTTGGACTCAATGTGACGTCGCTCGAACACATCATCAATCAGGCCATACTCCTTCGCTTGCGCCGACGTCATAAAGAAGTCGCGGTCGGAATCTTCCGCTACTTGCTTCGACGGCTTCCCGGTGTGGTGGGCGAGCAGCTCTGTGAGCTCCTGCTTGATTCGGATCATCTCGCGCGCGTGGATCTCTACGTCAGATGCCTGTCCGCTGAATCCGCCGAGCGGCTGATGAATCATGATGCGTGAGTGTGGGAGCGCCGAGCGCTTCCCTTTAGCCCCGCCGGCGAGCAGCACAGCTCCCATGCTGGCAGCCTGCCCGACGCACACTGTCGCGACATCCGGGCGGATGTACTGCATGGTGTCATAAATCGCCATGCCAGCAGTCACCACGCCACCTGGGCTGTTGATGTACAGGTAGATATCCTTCTCTGGATCCTCGCTCTCAAGGAAGAGCAGCTGGGCGATAATGAGATTAGCGACTACGTCGTTTACTTCAGTGCCGAGAAATATGATCCGCTCCTTGAGGAGGCGCGAGTAGATATCGTACGAGCGCTCGCCCCTTCCGGTTTGCTCGATGACGAATGGAATGTAAGCCATTGGAATTCCCCTAATTCGTTCTTCCTACGGACCCAGCCTAAAGCTGAGACCGACTTTCGGTAGACCGTACCAACCCCGCCGACGTGAGGCAACCGAAGTCTTTTAGCCCTTGAGCTGAGCCCGCTTTGCCCCAATCAGAGCGTCGGACCCCTTACTTCTGCTTCTCCTTCGACTCGTCGGTATACTCGACCGTCGTCTTGCTCATCAGGTGGTCGAGGATCTTGGTCCTGCGCACCTCAAGGAGGAACGACATAATCCGAGACTTGTCGAGGAGGGTCTTCCTGGTTGCCTCAACCGTAGAGCCGTTCTGCTCAGCTACTCGCTGAATCATCTGCTCCCGGTCAGCATCCTCGACCTTGATCTCCTCGGTTGCCCCGATGCGGTCGATGATAATCGCACACCGGATCCTATTCAAAGCAAAATCCTCAAACTGAGCCCGGAAGGGTTGTACGTCTATGGAATCAGGACTGGCGCCCTTTCCAGCAAAGCCGTACCGCGCCACGATTCCCCGGATTTCGTCGTCCAACATAGCGGACGGGACCTTGAACGTGTGCTCTTTAACTAACAGGTCAAGAAGTGCGCTCTGGGACTCAGATTTCGTCTCCTCCTCAGCATTCTGCTTGAGCTGCTCAGATACCTTTTCTGTCAGCGCTGCCACGGTCTCAACTCCGAAGCCGAGCGCCTTTACGAAGGCATCGTCGAGCACAGGCAGATTTTTCGTGAAGAGACCGTGCAGCGTCCCGCGATAGGTGACCTTCTTGCCGCGCAGCTCCGGGTTCTGATGGTCCTCTCCCGCTGTGATCGTAACATCCTTCGACTCGTTGACGTTCATCCCCACGAGCTGCTCCTCGACCTCAAGCGAAAGTCGGCCAGAGCCAAGCTCATCAACAAATGGCTCGCCGCGGGAGAACTCGCCATCCTCGACCTGAACAGCCACAGAGAGCGCCACAACGTCTCCCTTCTGTGCCTGCTTGCGATCCTCGATAGGCTTAAGCTCTGCCTTGGACTCGCGCAACCGCTCGAGCGACTGCTCAACGTCCTTATCCGATACGGTGCGCTTTGCGACGCTCACTTTGCGGTTGAGGTAGTTCGAAACCGTGGGCTGCGGATACAGCTCAACTTTTGCGGTAAATTCGAGCGCTTTTGCAGGCTCCATGTCCTTGAGATCGATCTCCGGCTGGCCAACTACTTCAAGCTTGTGCTGCTCGAACGCCCCGCGCAGCGCCTCGTTGATGAGGCGGTTGGTGACATCGAAACGGATGCGATCACCCATCAGCTTCTCAACCATGTGGCGCGGAACTTTGCCTTGTCGGAAGCCGTTTACCTTCGCGGACCGGCCAACTTGCTCAACGGAGCTCTCGTACTCCTTCTGCACGCGTTCCTTCGGAACGGTGACTGTAAGCTGCTTTGTGATCTCGTCGATATCTTGAACTGAACTTTGGAAATCCATCTTTACTCCGTGTGCACTTCTTCTGAACGGGACTGGCAGGACACAACCACTAAACCGACTTCCACGGAAGCAAAGCTTAGGCGATAGGAGAACGCGCAACCCCTGGACAAAACTTGAGGTTATACCTTACTGAGGCTGCACTTACGATTGCAACCGCAGGAGCGATTATATATGCTCCGCGCCGGTTTATAAAGCTGACTGGTTGCTTCTCCGCCGCTAGCAGAGTCGCACCCCAATCCGCTGAAGTTGTTGTTATTACTGGTTTTTAGCCCTTATGCGGGGGTGGTGGAATTGGCAGACACGCCAGACTTAGGATCTGGTGCCGCAAGGTTTGGGGGTTCAAGTCCCCCCTCCCGCAGAGCTACCACACGTTTGCAACACCAGCAGGTACTACACGCTTGTACTACACGCTTGTACTACACGCTGGGAAAACCCGGTCATGGTTGGCAGTGTCGCTCACGGTGCAAGGCAAGAGCCCTTGCGCCACCTGATGGGCTCCCAGCCTCCTCCTAATCCTAGTCTTTCTCCTTCTCTTGCACCTGCACTAACCTCGAGCATCATCCTTCCCGCTGCTAAGCGATAACCACAGTGCGGAAGCCTCGTGCCAAGGAATCTAAGGTAACGTTGGATATCGTGCGAGGGAAGGGCTCTGGCGCTTTCCAAATTTTCTCCTCTCTGTCCTCGCCGCCCTCTTTGTGAAAAAAGATCTACGAAGAGACAGCCCTCCACAGAGCCACTCAGGCCGCACTCACCTTCCGATCGTACGCCTCAGGTACGAGCTCAAGCCCGACACGCCGATGTCGACGAAGCGGACGACCCCATCTCCATCCACTACAACTGCGTACGGGATCGTGTTGCCGTGCAGCGCTAGAAACGCCTCGTCCTGCACATCGTTGCCAGAGAATACGTGCTGTACTGTGCGCAGGTCCTGCTCTTTGATACGATCCTCGAGGATGTAGAGCTCGTCGTTTCGATCGATGCTGACCGCATAGAAGACGACATTTCTTCTGGACTGATAGCGGCGCGCTAGCTCCTCGAAGTCAGCAATCGCATCCTTCGAGTACGGGCACCACGTAGCCCAGAAGAGCAGAACCTTCATCCTGCCATCATCCGGGCGAATCGCCACATCGTCGCCACTAAGGAGCATCAAGCGTCCCGTTGGAGCCTCGTTCCCGATCATCGCTTCGGCGGCGGGAGAGACGGCTGCGCATCCCGAGGAGAGAGCGCCGACAGCCAAGATCCCCAGGCAACAAATGAAAATCCGAATCATGTTATTCACGCGTCACCTCACTACGATCCCAGGAAAGCGCGGTACTCTTGCCGCACATCCTCATCGCGCTCGTCTTCATACATCTGCCGCAGCAGCGCGTACATCGTCGCATCATTGAAGCTGCGCAGCCTCTTGAGCGCCTCTAGGCGGACATCCTTGGACGGATGCTTGAGCAGGTCAAGATACACGTTTGCCTGAAGATTGTTACCCGAAGCTGCCAGAACCTCAAAAACCAGGCGCGCGGGGGCTCGCTGGAGTAGGGCTGACAGCAATTCCGGCTCGAGAGAGCCTTGTTGCAGGATTGCGAATCCGGAGGAGAATTCTGAGTCTGTTAGGAGGTCGCTCAAGCCCGCTGCGGCGAGGACTCTTGAGTATCGGTCACGCTCCTCCGGCTTCCGTGACTCCACAAAATCTACGACTCGCTGAAGAGTTGGATCGCCTAAGGGCTTCGCGAAGAGACCGTCCATAGCTGTTGCTCGAACGTCCGGATCGTTCGATAGCCACACGAGAGCTAGCAAGGCACGTGCGGTGTACGGATTGTACGATGAGACAAGAGCGGCCGCACCGGCTCTCGATGGCTCGCTCACGAGGCAGGCAAAGAATACGATACGATCTCGGGTAGAGAGTGCGCTCGGAGCAGCCAAGGCTTCGGCGAAAACTCTTCGAGGACCCACGAATGTTCCGTTACGAAGCCCGAGCGCAACCACCGGCTTAACGTTAGCTTCCCCCTGCTCACGAAGCCGCTCGAGTAACCATTGCGTGTCAGACGGGCTAAGTTCTTTCGCCTCAAGCAATTCGGTGAGGTACAGCGACCGAATTGGCGGAGCTGCTGCCATTATTGCTACCGTTGACTGTTCCATCGGCTCTGGAGACCTTACAAACTCTTTAGCTGCATTCGAATACAGGGGGCGGAACGACTCCAGTTTCTGCATGTCAAGCCCGAGCGCCGCAGCGAGCTGCGCGGCTCCCAACCTGTCGTCCGGATACCCCTGCTGGAGAAGCTCAACTCGAGCGCCGTCGGAGAGCGACGGATTGAGCACCTTCAGAGCAAGCGGAGCGTTGCCAGCCACTAGCGTCGAAGAGCTTCCGCGCAACAACCAATCACGAACGAGGTCGGACGAGCGAATCAAACCGAGCCGTCGAGACCTCTCGGTAGTTAATTGGAGAATCTCCCTCCTCTCGACGGCGTCCCTGGCGTCCGCGGCGAAGCGAAGCAACGATTCGTGAGCCATCGGATCGTCGGAAGCGGCCAGGGCTTGAATCTCTGCTATCGAGGCCACCGCAGATGCGCCTGCACCGAATAACCGCGTGAGCCTGGCTGGCTGCACAACACTGAGCCCCACGAGCAACCCAGTCAGCACCGCGAGAGCAACCAACAGGCTCGTTCCCGTTTTGCTGGCTCGGGGGGGAGTCATGAGGTCGAGCACCGGGCTCTCGGAGTCAATATCTTTCGCAGCAGGACCCGGTCTTCTGGGTACATCTACTAAAACCTCAGAGCGCTCCCGGAGTATCGCCTGCATCAGCGCTGTCGCATTCTGCGGTCGGTCCTCGGCAATGCAGGAGAGAATCGGAAGTACGGCGGGATTGAACCAACTCGGCGCTCGGTCGAGAGGCGGAAAGTTTGTGTGTGCACGTTTCTCAAGACTGCGCACCGTCTCGGCAAGCGGCCTCCCCGAGAAGAAGCGGTATGACAGTCGAGCGAGCGCAAAAACGTCTGTCATCATTGAGCAAGAGGGCTCCTCACCCTGCTCAGGTGCGAGGTACAGGTGAAGCTCTTGAGCCTCTTCAAGAGGGGCCGCTGTGAACAATTCAGACCCGGAAGCCAGAACCCCCAGCCCGCCCAGAAAGCGAACTTCCCCGCTGCTTGTGAGCAGAAATGATTCAAGGCAAACATCACCGCAGGCGATACCCGCTTTGTGCATCCGCTCAATCGCTCTGACGCAACCGAGCCACCGACGCTCCGCCTCGCGTCGGTCGACACGCCCCTCAAGGATGTGGCGTCCAGAGAAGAGTCGCAGAGAGAACCATCCGTGCCGCATTGGGTCCAGGCCAAAGGCGAGCACCTGTGGCTGACCCGACACGCTACAGAGCTGCTCGACTCGGCGTAAAAAGCTATCTACTGCGTCCGGGGAGAGTGGTCGACGCGAAATCCAGATAGCCACGCTAGTGCGAGAAGCTCGGTCGATAGCTTTGAAAACTTGTCCGGAAAGCGAGTAGGCTAAACGAGCCTCTAGCGTAAACCGCTCTTCTATCGGCACCGACAGATCAGCACGCTTTCCCTCTGACTGCATCGTGTCCACCGAGCCTGTCCCCCACTACCGCGATGCCAGCCCCCACGAGCCAATCTGCTCAACTCGAATTGCTGGGTCCAACTCTCCGAAGGTCAGCACGAAGAGCTTCTTAGCCGCGCCGCGAGTGACCGAGAGAACTTTTGCTTTGGTGTCTTCAGAGCACAGTATCGCTACTGGAACGACACCAAGCTCAAGAGTCGGCTTGAGGACAGCCTGGAGTCCATTACAGAGAGCATCGTAGGTCTCAGGCTCAACCGCCAACGGCAACGACTTCCCACCGAGCTCCGCATCCTCAAGCACTTGTTCTACTTCGGCTGTCAGAGAGATGACGCGAAGCGATTTGGCTGGGCCGATAAACCGGCGAAGCACCTGCCGGCGTCGGCCCGAGCGGATGTGATCAACGACGCTTGATGCATTCACAGTGCTCTCATTGTCGAGGGTAACGCCATTCGTCGAGCAGTACGAAGCAACTCCTTCAGCAACCGCCCGGAAGTCTCGCACACTGATCCCCTGCCTGATCAGCTCTTGCAAAATCTCGGCTAACTTTGGAACAGACACGAATTCACGCCCGAAGCCCTCCCCAATAAGTCCTGGGTGTCGCTTCTCGACTTGGCGTAAGAGTGAATGTACGTCCGTTGCAGAGAGAAACTCCTCTGGGTGCTGGAGGCAGAAGCTAGCTATCCGGAGTCCGATGTACTCAAAGAAGTCGTAGCTCTTAATCGACGCCGCATCGAGCATTTTCCGGACTTTTGGCGAGTGGCTCGTCCAGAATATTCTATGCCCGGACACTGGATGCTCCTCCGTTAGCAAAACGTTAAGGCCGAGCATCGACGCCTGCGACGAGGAGATCTCTACGAGGAGCGCATCGGGCAGCACTCGCCCGGAGAACATCTCTACACCGCCGTGCGTAACACGGTAGGTGGATGATGCTCCAAGATCATCGGCAGCTACCCGCACGTTCGGCATCAGCAATCCGACATCTCCAAATAGCGCTGCACGAAACTGCGTCCACCAGGCCACGTATCGAGGCACCGCGTTGCGGTACGAACGGAAGAGCACCGCAGCGTCGAGGGAGACTTCGATGCTCTCGGAGTCACTGTCAAGCTCGGAGCCAGAGCCCTGAGGCTGCGGCAACCCTGTCATGCGAGAGAAGTCGGTCTGCTGAAGCGCCATCCCGGCCTGACTGCGGAGACGTCGCGTGAGCATCAGGCCTGCTCCTGCGGCAAAAACTCCAACCACCATGAAAGGAAGAGTAGGTATCCCCGGTAGCACACCAAAAACCGCAAGTATGCCAGCAGTCACGAAGAGCACTACCGGCTGAGCGAAGAGCTGCGCTCTGAGGTCCGAGCTCAAGCTCGAATTTTCTGACGAGGAGACACGCGTCACGATGATGCCCGCGCAGATAGAGGTCAGCAGGCCCGGAATCTGTGTTACAAGCCCGTCACCCACTGTCAGAACCGTGTAGGTCTGGACCGCGTCGGACACTGATTGCCCTGACGATACACCCATGAACATGCCGCCACAGATGTTGACGAGGATGATGAACAGGCCGGCGATCGCGTCGCCCTGCACAAACTTCATCGCGCCGTCCATCGAGCCGTAGAGCTGCGACTCTCTTCGAAGCTCATCTCGCTTGCGCCGAGCTTCCTCGGCTGAGAGCAGTCCAGCTCGCACGTCGTTGTCAATCACGAGCTGCTTTCCGGGAAGTGCATCAAGGGCGAACCTGGCTGCCACCTCTGAGACGCGCATCGCGCCCTTCGAGATGACGATGAAGTTCACGACCGTGACGATCGAAAAGATAATAATACCGACTAGAACCTCGCCCCGGATTAGAAACGTTCCGAAAGCTTCGATGACTTGGCCGGCGTTTCCTTCGCTGAGGATCAGCCGAGACGACGCCACGTTGAGACCGAGGCGAAAGAGCGTACTCAGTAGGAGGATCGTCGGAAATGTGTACAGCGCAGCCGAGTTGGCGACGTACAGACCGACCAGGAGCAGCAAGATAGAGAAAGACAGGTTTACGACCAGCAGGATGTCGAGCAGCGGCGTGGGCAGGGGCACTATCAGCATAGCTGCGATGGCAACTACGAGCGCCATGAGCACAAAATCTGAGTAGCGCACCCGGCTCTGCATCATGCTAAATCGAACTCTCCTTTCACCACCTGTCCAACCACTACATCACATAGACGTTACGATCTGAAGTCCGAACCCAATCAAGAGTATGGCGAGGTATCCAAAGAATACCAACGCCACGGGAGCAGTAGCTGCCAGCTCCAGTTTCTTGATCTTCTCTTCGATGCGAGCCTCGCGCTGAGACGAAACGCTATCTGCCAGGTCTTGTAGCTGCTTACTTATCTCACCACCGTGCTTGGCCACTTGCGATAGCGCCAGGAATGCATGCTTAAGGTCGTTGTGTCCCTGAAGGTGCCCTACTTCGGTCAGCGCTTCTTCAAGGCTCGCACCTGCCTTGATGTGGAACTGCGCGTACCGGAGGAGCTCTGAAACGGGGTTATGCGTATCACGCTCATCCGCCATCTGAACGATTCGCATGAGACACGGGCCGATGTCGAGGGAGCTGCTCACGCCAATCGATACCTGCTCAATTACGAGCGGCAAGTAAAACAGGATCTCATCTTGGCGACGATTGATTCTGCGCTCCAGAACCTTGAAGGGTATATAGAGCCCGAGGATTAGGCCGATCACGGCAAATAAGAGCACCTGCTGCATGCCTCCGAGCGCTCTGCCAAGGAGAGCGAGGGCCACCACTGATATAATCGGCACCATCACCTGCAGGCGTTTAAAGTCAGCCTTCTGCTTGCTGGAGAAGATGCCTGCGCGGAAGAGCTTCTCCTCTAGAGAGGGCTCCCCTCCTTTTTTCTTCTCCTTGACCACTGACCTCCGGAGGCGATCCAGCTCCTCCCCACTCTCGTCCTTCTGTATGCGCTGACGAAGCTCCGCCATCGACTGGCTGTACTGCTCAGCCGCCATTAGGCCCCGGTAGCTACGCTGTGTCGCCGAGTAGCGTTGGTAAAGCAGATAGCCCCCCGTAACTATCGCAATGACGGCCGCAATGACTGGGACAAGAAGCGATGAGTCCATGATCCTATACCTTGAGCTTTGTAACCTGTCTGACCCAGAAGATTCCGAGGAGGATGGCGCATACTCCACCCTGACCAACCATTCGGCCCGTCGGATGTGTCCAGGTCAACACAACGCACTGCGGCCACGTGAAGTACAGGTACAGCTCTAGCGCAGCAAGCACTCCGAGAATGAACCAGATAGACCCTCTCTGTTGTCCCACCGCTGCATTCGCGGACTGCCGAAAGTACTGGCGACGCCGAACTTGCCGGGCGAGCCGGTCGAGGGTGTCCGAAAGGTTTCCGCCCACTCTCTTGCTGAGGAGCAAGGCTTGCACAAAGAGCTCAATTTCTGGGTGGTAGATATCCTCTCCGAACGAGCCAATAGATCGCTCTTCTGAAACGCCCATCCTGAGGCGCTCAAGCATGAGGTCGACTTCGCGTTTCACGAGCGAGCCTTCCTCTAACCCGCTCGCAGCTGCCTGAAGAGCCTGCGTCACATTAAGCCCAGTCTTAATCATGCCCACGAAGCTGAGAAGAAACTGCGGGAAGTCGCTGTCGAACTTCATGAAGCGCTTGTTGATTCGGCGATTAAGGAGCCAGTTCAACAGCAGAGGTCCCGCAAAGAGCGAAACCACCTGCAACATCGTATCGAAGTACAATCGCGTGACGAGAAACGCGATCAAACTCACAATCATCTGCGCGAGGCTGAATGCGTATGGAGGTATGTGAGAGAGCTCGGCGTATTTCAACCGCTTGCGAATCGTGAGTTGCGTGTCGGAAACTTTCTCGACTGCTATTTGCTCTAGAGCCGTGCTCGTGATGGAGGGGCCGCCTTCCTCGACTCCTAGCCCAGCTTCGGCCCGCTGCAGCTCCACTATCGAGCGCATCTGTCGACGTAGCGTCATTGGAGACACTGCTCTGCCGGAAACAGGAAGGCGCAGGATGAGCGCCGCGGCGAGAACCACCGCGATGATACCAGCAACTATGGCGAGCACAGCCATCGGTTCCATGATGCCAACGTCACCCTCCCTTAGTCATTCCACCAACTATTGGCCCGAACGTAATTTCCGGTGGCGAGTCTCCGAGGAAAATTCCGTCTGCCTTTAGCTGCTCATCAAAATTGCTCGACCACGATTCAACGCGCCACAGCGGCTTTGCCCCCTGCTTTATGAGTGAGAACATCGGACGAACCTGAATTGTGCCCTCGACGAAATGTCCCACCTCTATTACCTCTGCGATTCGTGGCCTGCCGGTACTCTTCTCGCGAATCAGCCACACGACACAGTCTACCGCTAGCGCAATCTGCTGCCGAATGATGTCTATAGCGACAGACTTCTGGGCTCTCCCCAGCAGGCTCTCAAGACGCACTAGCGTTTCTCGGGCGTTGCGCGCATGGATAGTAGACATCCCAACGTGCCCCGTCTGCGCGCTCTCCAGGAACGCTTCAGCAGCGAACGGAGTTCGCATCTCTCCGAGGATAACTCGTGTGGGGGTCATTCGGAGCGTTGTCTTGATGTGCTCTTGTAGCGTTACCTCTCCAGCACCTTCAGAGTTCGCGGGGCGGGAGACGAGCGACCGAAAGTACGGATGTTGGAAGTTGAGCTCTGGTGTGTCCTCAACCGCGACGATCGACTCACTAGAGCCGAACTGAGTAGCGAGACACTTGATCAAGGTCGTCTTTCCCGTTCCGGTCTCCCCAGCCACCATCATCGTGGCTATTCCACAGCGGACGAGGGATGCTAGGTAGTTAACAATCAGGGGTGGAGCTACTTGGTAGGCGACGATGTTCTCAAGGCTTGCCTCGCTGATGCGTGGAATTCGGATACACAGTAGTGGCCCACGCTGGCCACACACACTCTCATGCACCGCGCAGAGGCGCACACCGTTCGGAAACGAAGCGTCGACAGTGTGCTGCTGTGTCGTGAGTGACTTGCCGAGCCGCAACAGAAGCCGATCAATGAAAGTGACGTATGCTTGCTGGTTAGGCCAACTGAGGCCGGTAGTCTCACTGATCTTACCGCGCTGCAGCACGACCGTCTTGTAGTCGTAGACATGGATATCAGTTACATCCCGGTTGTCCATGAGGGGCTGTAGAACGCCCCACCCCACCAGGTCTTTCTGCAGGTGGATGATAATGTTCACGCGCTCGATATCGTCGAGCGCTTCACCACGCTTGCGGATGACTCGGTCAACCGCCTGAGCGATAACCTGCTCGGTTGCAGCAACGGTCGTCATCTGCTGCTGTAGGGTAAGGTCACTTCCGAGCTCGCGGCGCGCCTCGCGCATGACTGTCGATGCTGCGGCAGACATCTCCTGAGTTTTCGTGGCAGCAGGCTTAGCTGGCTGTTGAGTAGGCTGCGGCGCTGCGCTTTCTGCTGGGCTAGCAGTTTTTGCTTGGTCAGTTGTGGGCTTATCTGAAGGACTGCTGCTACGTGCCGCACCCGAGCCCTCTGTTCCTGAGGTGCGCCCGTGAGATGCTCGGGTCGAGAAGAGCCCCAGCAGATCGTCTTTGGTATCTTTTTTGGGGCCTGACATAACCTTGCTCTCCAGTGCCTGCATCGTTCCAAGAAGCAGCGCACGCAATCCCTTCAGAAAAACCTAGCTGGTGCCTGGTCTCGGCCCCCGAATGCATCGGTCCTCTAATGGTATGTTCGGCTGTCGATAAACTTTTGCTTAGGGATTGTGTCGTAATTCCAGGCACTAACGACGTCTCTAGTGAGATGGCTGTTGGTGCATCGCGCTGCCAGGGATAACGCCGATAGCTATAGCTGCTGTAATTACAGGTGCTTAGTGGTGCTAATAAGAGGGCGTCTGCTAAAAACGGCTGTTCCACCGAAGAGCGGACGAGGATCGCCTCAGTTCACTAATACCGTTCTAGTGGTCTCTCACTGCGGCTTACCGTTGAGAGCCGCCACCTCTTCTGGAGACAGAAGTTTTCCAGCCACGATGTAGTAGTCCCGACCACCCACCGTTACCTTACCCTCCGTTTGTACCTGCTGCGTCGGCTGCTTCGTGCCGACGCCGAGAATCGTTTCGATTCCGATGGTGGTGTTCTGGGCAGACTCGACAGTGTCCTCGTCTCCGCGCAACGCGAGGCTCAGCGTCCCAGACTTAGCGGCGAGCTGAATCTTGGCTGCATCGTCTCCAGTAACCATGAGGGTGACCGTTGTCTGCGCTTTCGGGTCGGTGGGAGACGCACCTGGCTCTCCCGAAGTGCTGCGAGAGGCTGAGAGGACCTTCGCATTTTGGACAATAACCGTGAGAGTGGGCTTCTGAACTCGAGTTGGGGAGAGCATCACGTCGACCTTGGCGCCAGACCTCGCCCACCCCTCCACGCTGGTCGTAGAATCAACAGACATCGTCACCGCACGGAATCCGTCTGGTATCTTCGCCTGAATTTGGTTGAGCGGGGGGTTGGAGGTGATGTAATCAAGCAATACAGGCTCTCCCGCAGCGATGAAGGAAGCTGCGTAAGCCGAGCGGAGCTGGTCAAAGCTCGTTACGATGTTGGCGCTTCCGCCAACTATCGCCCGCGTCTCTTTGCGGAACATGCTCGGGTCAAGCTGCATACCAGTATCGATTTTCTGGGTCGGAACAAGCACGTCAAGCGTCTCCGTAACAGGCTGCGAGATGGCCTGGGCTGTTTGCTGTGGCCCGGAGCTCGATGTTTGGCCGATGACGTAGAAGACCACGATGCCCAGGCACAAAAAGAGAAGGCCCAGCAAGATTAGGGTCGTCACGGGCGAGTTGCCCTTCTGGAATTTATATCGGCCTCGATTGCGCAGGGTCATAAAACTGGGGGAATCGACTTTACGAGGTGTGTCCCTGAACTGCCCTGACGTCATTGGGGACCATACGAGTAAGGGGATATCCGCAAAGCGGACATCCCCCTAGGCGCCTCATCAATGCACCAGCAACTGATGTCAAAGCCCCTTAACAATGAGGACAATTAAGGATTAGCCGGTGCCGCTGCCTGGCCGGTAATGGCGCTGGAAGCCGAGCTGAACTTTCCGGTGATTGAAGTCCCCAGCGTGGTAACTGCCGCGATCGCAACAACCGCGATCAGCGAAACGAGTAGCGCGTACTCTACCATCGATGCTCCACGCTCAGCGCGTGCGTCATTCTTAACCATCTCATCCTTTTTCATAACAACCCTATCGTTCTAAGTTACCCGTTAGCTGCCCGAAGGCAATCCTACGAGAGCTGGTTGGAACTCATTGGGGCTTTCCAACACTCCTGCCGTAAGAACCGGCAGGACCCGCGAGCTTCACCAGCGTAATCGCGCCTAGTGCAACCTCACAAGAGCCTTTTTAGTCTACCATCCGACCCTCTGGGCTTCGAAGCCGATTTTTTCGCATCTGGCCAGAATAAACAGACTCAAGCCGACCCCGAGGGGTGAAAAACCATTGAGCGCGGATACTTGCGCTCGACTAAGGCATCATTTGACGGAGCTCTAACTGCGGTCGCTACCGCTCTTATACTCAGCGGGTCGAGGCCTCGCCCTTCCTCCCGAACATGCGAGATAGCCAGCTTGATGTGGTGTTGGCACTGGGTCGCAGGGGGCGCCCCGCTCCATCAGGAGCGCCTGGCAGCAGACCGGTGGTATCCTCGACCCCTATCAATCCTAGTTCTCGGGCGACCTTGTCGAGCGTTTGGCGCATGGACTTGCTACCCATGCTGTACAGCGTTTGACTGCTACCTGCCCAAAGGGCTGCCTTCGTCTCAAACGGGAGGGCGGGCAACCTCCAGGGCGCTGCCCCGAGCCGATGAGCTGGCTCTAGCTCAGCCGCGATCTGCTGCACCGTCATAAGGGCATTCGAGCATGGGTTTACCAAGAAGCAGAGTCGGTCGGGGCTGCCTACGAGGTTCTTGATAAAGTTGAGATAAAGAT
>CANLJX010000044.1 GCA_947491545.1 Deltaproteobacteria bacterium | reverse complement strand
GACCGATCCGCGATACTCAGTCCCCCCTTCGTTTGAGCCAGAACTAAACTGCTGTTTAACAGCTGACTGAATGACTCGGAAGTCTGAGATGTCGGTTCCGCTGAATTCCGATATGGCGTACACTTTTCGACCGCCAGCTCCGAAGAAGTCGTAGGTTTTATTCTCGATAAGGTTCGCCGGCGTGATTGTGACCGACGATTTGAAGCTCTGCCCGCCCCCAAGGTCCTGATTTGATAGCGAGGTTCGGTTCTGAGTGGGGTCAAATCGGATCGTGGATCCCGAACTCGCGAGCCGTGCACTGATAGTATTCTGGCCGACTAAACTGCCCTGAGAGTAGATGCCCTGGTAGCTATATTGTCCCGAGGTCGAAACAGTTACGCGCTCTTTATTTGTCGGTGTCGAAGAGCTTCCCTCGCAGAAATACACTGTGAAGGCGTACTGATGTCCCGCATTATTGAGCTTCGAGGTGGAGTCGATCTTCAGGAAACCGTTCTGGCTTCCTCCACCACCAAATCCGGCGATGACTACTTTCACTAGGCGGTCCTGAGAGCCAGAAGGCGGAGAGAAAACATTAGCGATTCCCCCGCTTGGTAGGGACCCGTCGATAACCGTGACAGCACCTGAGTCAACTAAGCTTTGCTTCGCAATATTTTTCATGTAGCAGCTGCTGCCGGCACCATCGAGTACCGACTGGAAAGAAAAGCCAACTCCCTGCGCGCCGAAGCATCCGACTAAGCCAGCCGATGAACCGTCTGTAGAGCCGGCGAAATATTCACTGCACTGTTGCGTGGTGGCTGTCCCATTTGCAATCGCATCAATTACGCCGTCTGACCAGAAAAGGTTCTTTACGCCGCCCACAATGCTCGGAATATTCTTGAGAAGCGGCGGAGTGCCATTTGGGTCGCTGATCGAGGCACCAGAAGCGCGAGCCCGCAGCAGCGATGAGGCTTTCGGCAGCTTTCCGAGACCGTTCTTCTTCAGTGCCACCGGGGACAAGAGACCCGAACATCGCGTCTTGCTCGAACGGTCAATCACATAGGATTTGCCAGACTTCTTGACCGGAGTCCACTTGTTCGAGATGGAGCCGCACGGCTTGCCTTTGTAGGTGACGAGCTGCCCCTTCTTAAAGGTGTACTTGACTTGCGCGGAGGCGTTATTAGAAGCCACCACCATGAGAAATCCGGTGAGGATGAGAATTGCCAGCCGTTTCATATGTTGTACCCCTATGTGAGTGAACAAAGCGCCCAATCCCGAGTGTACGAAACCTCTCGGCAGTAGGGCACCCAAAAAATGCATTCCCCCGATCCCGCGTCCCTCAAAAAAGAGTAGTCGGAGTGGCGGTGGAGAAACTTGACCCGTCCCTTACAAACGACCCAACTGCCCGAAAATTGGGGCTGTCTATCCGTCATCCCGCAATCCGTTGTTCTTCCGATGCCGCGGGTGGCGTCAGTGATTTTCGTAGCAAACCAGTCGCTTATTGGTAGGTCGTAGGCCTGTCCTTGTCCCTGTCCACATTCCTCTTCATCGGTAGGCAGCCATCCACCGATACCTTTTGCCCTCCCAGCAGCCCCGTGGTATCGAAAGCCGTTCTGTTTTTCCGCAGCAGCCTGTTAAAGCCCAATGTTTCCCCTGTGAGCTATGCTGACCGAACTGACGATAACCAACTTCGCCATCATCGAGCGCCAATCGCTCTCATTTCATTCCGGCTTCAACGTCATTAGCGGCGAGACTGGAGCGGGAAAGTCGATACTCCTCCATGCGCTAGAATTCATCCTAGGCGGCAAGGGCTCCCCATCGCTCATCCGCACTGGAGCCGATCAGCTGGAGGTTCAGGCGCTCTTTGATCTCACAGTCATACCAGAGAGTGTGCGAGCAGAGCTTCCGGAGATCGTTGGCTCGGACGAGGAGCTTGTTGTGTCTCGCTCGCTGCCCAGAGAGGGTCGCGGAAAGGTGTTGATAAACGGGCGGCTCGGCACGGTATCGCTGCTTGAGGAGATCGTGCGCAAGATCGTCAATATCTGCAGCCAGCACCACCAGACGAAGCTGCTCGATTCGCGCTTCCACCTGGAGCTGCTCGACGGCTTCTGCGGCTGCGGAGCGCTCGCGGAAAAGATGCGCGAGGCGCACCGCGCCTGGTCGGAGCGCCGTGCGGAGCTACTGCGCCTCAAGGAATCTCACGCAAAGGGCGCGGAGCGCCGTGAAGAGCTTGAGGCTGTGCTCGAAGAGATATCGGCGATTCCTGGCCTAAAAGCCGGTCGCCGCGTGGAGCTTGAGAGAGAGGTAAAACGCATCGGAAACGCCGAGAAGCTTATCTCGGTTGGCCAGCGCGCGCTTGAGCTTATGTCAGGCGAAGAGGGCTTAACGCTCGGCGTGAAGGAGCTTTCAGCCTGCATCCAAGAGCTGGTGCGGCTCGACCCTGGTGCTGCTTCCATTCAGGCTGATTTCGAGAATGCGCGTGAGGCGCTTACGAAGAGCGAGATATCCGTCAGCCGCTTCGTTAACGCTCTCGACCTAGATGCTGAGTCGCTGGAAGCGCTGCGCGAGGAGCTGTCGGATCTCGCGCGGCTCGAACGAAAGCATAAGACCGATGATGCGGGCCTCGTAGCGCTGCGCGATCGTTGCCAGCACGAGCTCTCCACATTAGCGGGGGGCGAGGGGCTTAAGCAGCTTGAGCAAGAAGTGGCGCGTCTGCTCGACCAGGCGATGAGGGTCGGTCTTGAGCTGCGCAAGGTCCGCTCGGCTGGCGCCAAGCAGCTCTGTAAGGCGGTGGGCAGCGACCTGGCAG
This sequence comes from Deltaproteobacteria bacterium, assembly GCA_947491545.1. Classification (GTDB taxonomy): domain Bacteria; phylum Bdellovibrionota_C; class UBA2361; order UBA2361; family OMII01; genus OMII01. Next base: position 17,870 of record CANLJX010000044.1, on the reverse strand, counting down.
AGCTTAATATGCGCGATGCCTCTCTTGAGGTGCGCTTCACGGAGAGCGAGCCTAGCGCGGTTGGTATCGATAAGGTTGATTTCCTGATCTCGACCAATAAGGGACAGCCCCATGCTGCGCTTGCTGCCGTTGCCTCAGGCGGTGAGCTCTCGCGGGTGATGTTGGTTCTAAAGAAGATCCTGCGTGAGAGGTCAGGCGTTAACGTGCTCATCTTCGACGAGGTCGACACCGGCATCTCAGGCGGCGTAGCGCGTTCTGTGGGTCAGATGCTCAAGGAGATATCGAGCCGCTCTCAGGTGGTCTGCATTACCCACCTGCCGCAGGTGGCGTCACTCTCTGACCGGCACTTCCTGGTCAACAAGGAGGTGGGGGATCGGGCTATCACGGTTGTAAAACAGCTCTCGGAAGACGAGAAGGTTGATGAAATCGCAAGGATGTTAGCTGGTTACACCATCACGGACGCCTCCAGAGCCTCGGCGCGAGAGCTGATCGGATCGAAGTGAATCAGCACTTAAAGGGCTGATCCGAATCCAGAAATTTGACCATGCCTGGGATATCGCGTAGCGTCCTCGAAGCCTTGTTTTGAGGTTCCGTTCGGGGCACCCGGATTATGTCTAACATCCAGAAAAGAGACTCATTTCGCATCGTCCTGGCGCGCTGCATCCGCTACGGGGTGGCCAGCGTAAAGGTGCCTGTGCGCCTGGCCCTGATAGGCGGCGTGAGCTTCGGCATAGCAGCGGGTATCGCCACCTTCGCCGCTGGAAGCTTCTTTACCAACCTGATTCAGCAGGCCCGCGATGTGTACACCGTGTACCGCCTAACAGGCGAGCGGGACGAGCTGCGCGCCTCTAATCTGCGCCTCGAGCAGCGCCTGACGGCTATGCAGCACGAGTATGAGCGCAAGGCAGAGTTCCAACGGGATGCCAAGGTTAAGCTTGAGAACCTGGAGAAAGCGATCGCCTCGGCGGGCGCTCTGAGCCTCTTCGGCAAGACCGAGGGAAAAGCCGGCAAGAAAGCGCAGGAGCCCACTAAGGCCAGCAGTCCGGCAGAGCCGAAAACGCTTGCTCAGGTTCTGCGGTCGCCGCTCTTGGCAAATAGGAGCAAGCAAGCGGAAGTTGCCGACGATTCAGAATGCAAAGCGGGCGCGGAGTGTGTTTCAAAGCGCGAGATTGCTTTCTCGGGTGATGTCAACGACGAGCTGCTCATCTCGCCGGGCAGGGCAGATGAAGCTCAGGCAGCTGCGCTCGAGGAGGAGCAGCTTCTCCTCGAGGCCCTAGAGAGCTACACCGCTGCTGTTGAAAGAATGCCGATCGGTGCCCCGGTGTTTGGCCGCTATTCATCAGGCTTTGGATTCCGCTCTTCGCCGTTCTCAGACCATCGGGCATTCCATGCTGGCATCGACATCTCTTTGCCGCGTGGCGGGAGGGTCGTCGCAACAGGAGCCGGCGTAGTCAAGAAAGTGGGGTACCACAATCACTACGGGCTGACTGTCGATATAGAGCACTCACCGGAGATTACGACCCGCTACGCGCACCTCTCGAAGACCCTAGTTAAGGAGGGTCAGGTGGTTGACCGTGGGCAGCGAATTGGCCTCTCCGGTGCCTCTGGACGTGCGACAGGGCCGCACGTGCACTACGAAGTGATCCAGAATGGGCGCGCGAAGAACCCAAAGCCAATGGTGGCGCTTGCGGATTCGCTGTCTGACATCCTGTAGTCGGGATGTTTTGTCCCGGCTGGTTCGGTTTCCGATTTCCTTGGTCCTAGGCTCTAATCTCTCAAAGCATCCCTGAATCAACCCATTCAGACAGATGGCGACACTGTGTGTTTATCCGCCCATCGTACTGCTGCGTTTCGGCCAAGCAACGTAGCGACCTTAGCATCTGCTCGTGTGCTACAATCCGGCGTCTCCTTAGGATTTGGGTGGTGCGGTTCAAGCGCCCCAAGGAGGCATTTTCTGAGTCGCTGCAGCAGTGTTGTCGCATGAACATCCCCTTCAACCCTAAATCCCCTTGGCAATCTTCCCGGCGAGCTGACTCCACAGGGAGCTTGGTGCTTACTGGACCGCAAAGAGACGTGCCAACGCTGCCAACCTTGGCAGAGATCGTGGTTGCCGCGTCGCGCTGTGAGCAGTCGGAAATTCGCGCGGCGCTTAGGGCTGCGGTAGCGAGCCTGTGCGAAGGGGAGCATCCATCGCTCGAACGCGGCGGCAGTTCGCGGGATGCCAAAGAACGCATCGGACTGCTCAACAGCGCCGAGGAGCTGCTCTACAGGGCTGATGAGTTGTACCAGGCAGGCGTTGGGGCGTTAGCAGGAGTCGCTCGGCTATCCGCGGCTCAGACCCGGGAACTCTTTTCGGTGTTTCACCAGGTGCGAGAAGCCTTCTGGCAAGAGCTTCACACGGTGCCATTCATTGCTCGGCAGAGAGCTGCTGAGCTTGGGGAGATGGTGCGTGGGGGCAACCAACGAAAGCTCTTGTACCAAGCGCGCAGCGACACTCGCCCAGCTAGTGAGCGAAAGGCTGAAGCGGAGCGGTGCCTCGCCGCGTATGCCAAGCTTGGGGCACAAAGACGCAGCAACCCGCAGCAGCTCAAAGAGTCGGGGGTAAGCTGCAAGTTAGCAGCCCTACCGGCAAAGCCGGAGCGCCTTCTTGAGCGTGGCAGTGAGGTGCGGGAAAAAACAGGAAGGCTTCTTGAACTTGAGGCTGCCCTTCTGTGCCAGCACCACTCGCTCGACTCTGATGGCGCTCGAAATGATGCTCGGCACGCGGAGCACCAGGAGCTCTGTGCAGATCTTGGGGGAGGTGCGTTCGAGGCGCGCAGGCGGCTCGCCAGCCTAGGTGCGTCGTTGCGACCGTACCTTGCACTGAAGAACTACCTGTACCTCGCAAACGTCGGGCTCTCGCGGGCAGCGAAGCGACATCCTGGGCAGGAGTACCATCGCCGACAGGACCTCTACCAGGGAGCATCGATTGGGCTGTTAGAGGCGATAGAGCGTCACGAGCCTGAAGCGGGAGCGCTTGCGACGTGCGCAGATAGCTGGGTAAAACGTGGCCGCGCTGAGGCTGAGCGGCTTGCAGGCCGAGTGGTCTCTATCCCCAGCTCGACCGAGCCAGCTTACCGAGCGCTCTGCAGGCTAGCCAACGGCCGCAGCGACGAGCAGGCGGAGCAAGCTGTGGCCAGCCAGTACCGATTAGACCTTAAGACGGTCAAGGCCCTGGGTCGTCTATCGCAGGGCATACTGAGTGTTGAAAATAGCCAGCGCGATACGGATGTCGAGTCGAGTCTCGCCAAGGTCTTGATGGCAAAAGCTGCCGATTCAGGCCTTTCGAGCCTTTTTGAAGCAGAGCAGAAGGAGAAGCTAACAGCGGTGCTTGCCCTTCTGCCGGTGAGGCACCGGCAGGTTGTGGAGGCGTACGTCGGATTGGGCTCTAACCAAGAGGCTTCGTTTAGCGAGATCGCCGCGAACATCGGCGTGACAAAGGAGCGGGTTCGGCAGATCTACTTGAGGGCTCTGGCGAAAATGCGCGACGCCATGAGCGCGGACGAGACCCAGCCGTAGACTACCCCACAGCAGCCTAATTCTCGGCCACCATCGACCGGCTAATGGCAAACTGCTTGCCGCAGCGCGGGCACGAAATCTGCAGCTCAGAATCGTTGCCGTACAGCTCTTCGAGCGCTTCGCTCGTCATGCTGCGAAAGAAGGGAAGCAGCTTGTCAGGGGAGCAATCACAAGCGAATCTGAAGTGCACTGTGCGCATAGGGCTTCGCTCAATCGCCGGCGAATCAGCAGCGTCTTCAATAGGCACTGACTTAATCCACTCCTCATCACACTCGGGAAGGGCAACGAGGCCAATCGCGGTGTCACTGTTTTCAGAGAGCTTAATCCGGAGCGGATACTGCTCGCTCTGCGAGTAGAACTGCTCTACCATCTGCGGGATGCTGTCGCTGTCGCAGCGCACCATGCTCTTGAAGGTGTTGCCGCGGTTGGCGAACTGCGCGTGAATGGAGTTCACGTCAGTGTGCCTGATGTTCTCGGTCAAGATGTGTCCGACGATAAATCCCTGGGCTATTCCTGATTCGTCGATGAGTCCCGTGTTGCCAGTAACGAAGAGTGAGTAGGGGGAATCTCCGACAAGGTGGACTGTCCATGCGTGTGTCTCTTGCCCTGTTCGTGCTGAGAGGTGGATTGCAAAGCACGTTATGAGCTCCTTGAGCTTCTCGTCGTGCACGGGATTTGTGTCGGGAGCATAGGTTCGGCGGTGCAGGTAGTAGTCTATGAGATAGTCTGAGGCGTCGACTTTCACGACGAGCGCTTCACGCTTGGGGATATACTCAGACGCCGCGACGAGCCCAGATGACATACAGAGAGAAAACGTCGCACCAGCACGACCCTATCAGGGTACCACAAGAGAGGGGGCTGCGCCGCACCTTTTCGGTGCCGGGCATCGGAGGCCTGTTTTTTGCCTAAAAACGCTGCTTTGGGGAGCCTTTTGGGGCTCCTGGAGCCAACGTTGTGCAGCAAGCTTCGTGACCGCCACTGGACGCAATAACGTGTTGGTGAGGCAGTGTCGTGTCTTTATCGACGCCGACGGAAGATTGCCCTGACAGATCTGTCGCGGTCCATCGTGACGGTGCACTGACGCTTCGTGTTCGAGCACGCTCCACTCCACCGGACGAAGCGGAATCCGCTTGCCGCCAGTGCCCGTAGCGTCGCCTGTGAGCCTTCCAGGAGCGAGGCAGAGCACTGTCGACCACAGCTAATTCCGTTTGCTGGGCTCACCGCGGTGCCGCCGCTTGCGCGCACAACGCGGAGCGTGTGCCGAGTGCTTGGACCGCTGCCGAGCGAATAGGCGCGCAGCTCGTTGTGCTTGGGGGACGAGCTTTGGCCAATGCGCTCAAGTGCGCCCCAAGACCCGTATCGGGTGTAGCTTCCGATGTCGTTAAAGTGCATGAACAGGTCGCCGCCACGAAGGTTCCAGCCAGTCAGGTAGCGCCGGTACAGCTCTGCCATGCGCGCATCTCGGTTGGCTGCCGTAAAGAGCGTGGTGAGAGCTTCACTGTTTCCAGCGCTGCCGACACCCACGAGGTGCTGGCCGCCTTCGTAGGCCAGCAGCCGCACGCCGTAGCCATTAGCGAGGTTCATGTTTTCATCGATCCAGCCGAAGCTCTGCTGTAGCGCGCCTCCGGCTGGTCCGCCAGAGAGATCTCCGCCGTTTAACAGTTCGTTAAAGAGGGTGCCCAGCCCGCCATCTGAGCTGCGCGCCCATTCCCTGACTTGGCTCAGGTTCTCCTCCTGTCCAACGTAGTCGCCGAAGTACGGCGCAATAGCGATTGCGCCGATGCCGTGCGACACGCAAGGGCCGTTATCCCACAGCGGGCAGGCCAGCGCTTCATCAGCGGTCCAGCTATTCGCCGCTTGCGACGCCATGACGCACACGACTCGGCTCTGGGCGCTGCCGAAAACATCGCGGAAGATATCGCAGATCTCTGCTGTTCGCTTGCCGTGCCAGTTGATCCGTTTAGTGAAGCCGCTCTCGCCTGACGATGGCCACGCAGCTTCTCCACGTGACTGAATCCAATCGCCTTGAGAAAACGCGCCGTTCCACACCTCATTTGAGTACTCGACGTACACAACGAGGTCATCGCGCAGCTCTTCGAGCACGGTCTCTGCAAAGTTTTGGACGTAGGTGTCGTTGGCGCGGTGAGGGATGTTGAACCAAGGAGCCTTGCCCGTCTTGTTTGCGAGCGAAACCATGACTTCTAGCGGAACTCCCTCCCCAGTGGAGTAGCGCGCGTTGCTCGGAAGCGCTCTTGAGTCCCACGACGACACGACTGAGCCATTCGTGCGCATCCAGTCCATAAAGCGCAGTGATGCGTACGGCTCAAGTCGGCTCAGGAACGCTGGCGAGAAGATCTCTGTTTGCAGGAGGGGTTCGTCTGCTCTAGCGACTACTCGGATATTTCGAATGTAGTTTACTGGGTCAGTTGAGGCGATGCGGAGCAGGATCCCGCCGCTCGCCGGGTTTACTGCGATAACGTCGCGCCCGGCTGAGGACTCACTCGTCACTTTAGAGGCCCCAACTCCGTACTCGATTGTGCCAGAGCCGTCGTAGAGCACCACGTAGCGGCCAGCAGGAAACTCGGCGGGAACGTCCCAATAGGTTGCTGCCATCGTAAAAATAGGCGACGCGGAGCGTGCCGGCAGCGAACGGACCCAGCCGCTTGAGTCGAGGTCGAGCAGGTGCGCTTCGTTGGTGTCCCATGCGTTGCTGTACGAGCATCCGGGGTCCTGCTCTGCGCGACACTGTGTGAACCATGCACGGGAGCTCAAGAACAGGTTCACGAAGGGGAGTTGTGGAGAGTAGTCAGCAACCTCGTTAAGGTTGCTGCCGAGCGGCCTGGAGTAGCCGCTCTGTGCAGCAACGAGCCCACAGGGGGCCAGAAGCAGCGCTAGGAGCGCCGCGGCGACTATCTCGCCGACAGTCCGTCGCGTGACCTTAAACATCATGACACCTGGGGCTCTGAGCAGATCTCTGGTTTCATTAGTATCCAGTATGTGAGGGCCCGTGATCAACGAAGCCTTTCGACTAAACCGGATCTGAAACATGTTAGGCTCCGGTAAGAATATGGCATGAGTAGCCTTTTCGCTGGGTGGCAAGCGGGCTGGGGGGTGACAAGGAGCACTCAAAACACGGGTCCGGTAGGGTGAAAGTTGCTGTGGTTTCGTGACTCGTGACCACCAGCAGCCGCTGGACGGCGGGGTGCTGATTAGTGGTTGGATGTTGCGGTCTCCTTGGGGATAGGAGTTGGTTCGGAGCCGGAGCCGGAGCCGGAGCCGGAGCCGGAGCCGGAGCCGGAGCCGGAGCCGGAGCCGGAGCTGGGAGCAAGTGTGTGGAAGGATCTCTTTTTGTAGGGATATGAAAGGTTTGTCAGCTTTGGGTAGTCGTGCTACTTCATAGCTTCACCTTGCGCTGCCTGTGCCTTGCTCTATGGTCCAATCATTTCAACAGCGTCACCTAGCTCAGCGCGCCCAAAGTGGCCGGGCTTTGATCAACGTGCTGGTGCTCCTGCTGCTTCTCTCTGGAGCGCTTGCGGCCGTGGCTTACGTCTTTGGCACTATCGTGCCTGTCGGGCACGTTGGCGTGCGCAAGATCGCTTTTGGTCCGGGGCAGGGGCTTGTCAGCTCAACGCTCGCTCCGGGCTTCCATTGGACTATTCCTGGATACTCAACGGTGTACGATCTGCCGCAGATGATCCAGATCATCGATTTTGCGAGAACAACCGAGCCCGCGTCAGGCAGCTTCGGTTCGCTCGATATCCCGACTATCGATGGCACGACTGTCGATATCGATGCTGCCCTTCTGTACCGCTTCTACCCGCAGTCGGGCGCTGTTGATGGTGAGAAGCACGGCGGTGCGGTTGACCTCATTCGGGAGGTTGGCGCGACCGATCTGCAGTGGAGGAAGTACCTCTCTCAAGTCGCCGAGAATGAGCTCAAGCGCTCGCTGAGCGCGCTCTCAACCTCTGAATTCTACGACCCGATAGCTCGCGAGCGTCGCGTTGCAGCGGCGCAAGAGTCTCTAGAGAAGGCTCTGGCGCCGGTTGGGGTGCAGGTAGAAGCGCTGCTCGTGCGGCGTTACACGTACCGCGCAGAGATAGACCAAGCTATCTTCAAGAAGAACCTCCAGGAGCTTGAGTCGGCCTACAACAAGGTGGCGGGAGAATTTGCAGCGGCGCAGCGGGACGTAAATAAAGTTGAGTCTGACGGAGCTGTCGCGATTCAGACCTTAGACAAGCAAGGCGTGAGCGAAGCTGAGAAGATCCGCTCGGAGGGAGACCTCTATCGCCGCGAAAAGATGGCGCAGGGCGAGCTGCTCGTGGCGGAGGCGCGGGCCGCGGTCGACAAGATGAAGAGTGATGTCCTGGCAAAGGTTGGGAGCGATGTGTACGTTGCCCTCCAGCTTGCACAGACGTTGGCCTCGCTCAAGGGTGGAGTTGTGGCAAACGTCGACCCGTACGATTTCGATGGTTGGGTCCGCAGGCTTGCGGGAGCGAACCGAACATCAGGCGAGGTGACAGATGCGAAGTAACGGCAAAGTCGCGCTCTTGTCGCTTGTGGCGCTCTGTTCAGCTGGCTGTGACACTGGTGTACAGCACATGGGCACAACAGAGTACGGCGTCACCTTTCGCACTCTTCCTCCCTTCCTGGGCGGCGGAGTTGGTGGCCCAGACTCGGTGGCGCTTCCGCTGCAAACGGTTCTGGTTTTTCCATGGGAGACGATCTACCGCTTTGACACATCGCCCCAGTATCTAAGCTGGGGGCGCGGCATGGGGGATGCCAGCGGCACAACGCAGCTTGTGCAGGATGAGGATGTGTACACTCGGGCGCGCGACGGAAATGAAGCTGCGCTGAAGCTCACGGTGCGATACCGCATCAAGCCTGATCCGGCGAGCCTGGTGAAGCTTGTGCAGCAGGTCGCCACGAGCCAGGCCGAGGTGCGCCAACTCGTCGTGTCAGTCGTGCGATCAGAGATCCGCACCTACATGAATAGGCTTAAGACCTCTGAGTACCGCGATGACAAGAAGCGCAATGAGACGGTGGATGCTGCGCTCAAGTCAGCCCAACAGGAGCTTTCACCTCTTGGGATAGAAGTTGAGGCGATAAACCTTAAGCAGTATCGCTTTGTAAGACTCCTAGCGAATGGGTCAGAAGACACAAGCTACCAGGATCGCTTGCGTGAGATCCAGGAGATGGAGCAAGACATTGAGGGTGAGCGCTCCCGCATTGAGACTATGCGAGCCAAAAAGCAGAAGGAGTTCTCTGAGGCCGAGAGCCTCTACAACTCTCGCATTGCGGAGGCTAAGGGCTACAAGGAGCAGTCTACGTACCAGGGTGACAGCTTCTTTGCTGCCAAGAGCAACGAGGCGAAGGCTATTACCGCGGAGGGCACGGCTGAGGCTGAGGGCCTAAAGCAACAGGTTGCGGCCCTGTCAGGCAAGGGTGGGCAGGCGCTGCTGCGGCTAGAGGTTGCCAAGCAGCTCGCCAAGGGCAATCCGAGTTTTGTTTCTCTCTCTCAGGGGCAGGGCACAACACTCGATCTCTCGAAGACAGACATGAACGACTTGCTTAGGCAGCTAGGCGTGGCGGAAGCGGTGACCACCGCTGCACCGAAGAAGTAGTGGTGCGCTACGCTTCGTCTGCGTAGACGGCCTCTAGTTCTCGCTGAAGAATGTCTGTGGGCACACTTCCAATCGATTCTGGCACAGGGCCTGAGCGGAACATCAGGGCTACAGCCTCTGCAAACGAGTTTCCCGACTTCTCAAGTATCTCAAGCATCCTGTCCATTAAGCGACCGGAGGCAGTCGCAGCGAGAGTCCGAGCTGCCGTGTAGTCTGATGGGGTGGGATAGGCCAGGCGGGTGGCTTTGCAGACCAGGTCATGGGCATCGGAAGTCGACAGCCCTGTCAGGGTTCTAAGCGCTAACGCCTGGTCTCCCAGCACTTGCTCAAGCATGCGCTCGAAAGCTGGAGTACGGAAGCGCGCAGCGTTGCGGTGCTCTGCGACGACTTTTTCATCTTCTCGTCAAGATCCGTGACGCCGAGCGCTTTGATTGTGCTGAGCATTGGCCTGAGCGCATCGAAGAACACAGGTGTTGATTCTTCTCCAATGGCGAACTCAAGTCCGCGGCGCCATCGCGCGAGCAATTCGAGGCGCTGCCTCGAAAGGTCTTTGCTGAACAGGACAGCTTCCCTGCTAGCTGCCAGGAGAACCTCATTTCGCATGATCGCCAGCGCGTGCTCTATTCTGCCTTCCACTTCTTCGGTGGCCTGCTCATCCTCGACCTCTGGGCCGCGCAGGAGGGCCTCTCGCGCAATCTCGGAAGCTAGCGACTGCTCAACGGTTTCCCCGAGCCGCTCCAGGTGCGGCTTGACGGAATGCTCTAGTGATTTTTTGAAGCTTGCGATCTGGGAGTGGAGCCATCTCTCGCCGACAGTACAGGGGACGGAGATGTCGACTATCCAGTTGGCGAAGGCATCCTTAATTTTGTCGCTCACGTCCTGCCTGAGAATTGATGGGGCAGGGGCATGTGGGCCAATTGCCTCTGAGATTGCCTTCTTCGGTTCTCGATTGAGCTAATCTCTTTTCTGAAGGGGCACTCGGCCGTCGGTCACTGGCGATCCGTATTTTTTTGTTCTCCCTGTTGCCCGTACACGATGACCAGCTCGCGATTTATCGTGGAACCAGGGGTCTCCGGTGCAGGAGCAATTACCTCCGAGTCGCGGTAGAGACGGGCAACTGAAGTTGCGAAGGCGTTGCTAGAGCCCTCGAAGATTTCCATGACTGATTCGAGGAAGTTCAGGGCGGCGGTTGAGCAGCTTTCTCGCAGGCGCTGGTACTCGCCTTGGTTGGGGTACTGCGCTCGCGTTGCAGAGCACACAAGGTCGTTTGCGGCGTCTTTCGGAAGCCCGGCAAGCGCCTGGTTGGCGAGCGCTCGATCTGATGCGACTGTTTGAAGAGCGCGCATGAACACGGGTGCCTGAAAGCTTGTCTTGGTCCGGTACTCTGACAGCGCTGGCTCGATCTGCTTCTCCACGTCAGGCATCCCGAGCGCTTTCGCGGCGACTAGGATTGGGCGGAGTGCTTCGAGAGCGACTGCATTCGGCTCCTCGCCAAGTGCGAATTCGAGTGAGCGGCGGTTGAGGGCTGCCAGCTGCCGACGACGAGTTTCAGGGTCGGGGCTCGCCAAGGCTTTAGCGATTCGCTTCCCGATCACGAAGCCGTTTTTCACGATTCTGAACTCGTGGTCAATTTTATCCCTCACACGTTGGGCCACTTCGCCGACCTCTTCGTGCTCTTTACGCCAGAGCGCTTCAAGTTGGATCTCAGAGAGGAGGAATTCCTGGATGGCTGGGCCGATCTCCTGCGCGACACGAGCGGCTCCGCCCGGCGGGTTCTTGAGCCTAAAGTCAAACAACGACGCTCCCTCTGCGCAGGGGATACCGCGATCCACCGCCCAAGTTACGAAAGCATCCTTTACGCTCTCAACAAGGCTCCGTTCGAGAGGGGTTAAGCGGCGTTCCGGCAGCGACAGGTCGTCGCCTTGAGGGGTGTGCTGATTAAATTTGCCCATGAAATCCGAGTCCGCACTAGGGTGCAGCGGACTAGCATACCAGCACGCTGACGGCAATCAACCGGCACCGACCGAGGTAACAGTCGCAATCTGTCTGAAATGGGCTCGACGTCAGGAGTGCGGGACGGCTAGCTAAATCCCACCTGAGCCCAGCCTTGCTGTCGTGACAGCAGGGTTATCGCGCCATCACGGTTCGCCAGGGTCGCCGGATTCTCGTGGCGCAGTGCATGGCGGATCTCGACAAGTGTCTTTGCTCGATTCACAGATGGCTGCAGAAGCACTGTTGCTCCGGCTCGGAACCCTGACAGGGCGCCAGTGCTAGAGTCCTCTAGCACGAGTAGCTCATGTGGCTGAATGCCGAGCTTTTGGCACGCTAGCAGGTACGGGGCCGGGTGTGGTTTCCCTTCAATTTTAGGATGCATGTTTATAAACACGTGCCCGACAGGATTGAGGTACGTATCAACTCCTGAGCGCTGAAGCATCGGCTGGACTAACTGCTGGGCTCCCATCGTGACAGAGACGGCCTGAAGACCCCGAGACGTGGCTTCGCGCAGGAGCGGAAGCACGCCTCGTACGATTGAAGACTCAAGACCTCGGCGCATCCTGCTGATAACCTGCTGCTGAGCTTGTATCCAGTCGTTCCACATCTGTGTTGGATTTACCCACGACTGAGTCAACCGAGTGAGCTGGTCAGCGATAATAACGCTCATCTCTTTCTCGGTCTTGTGCATCGCTGGGCGGTGGCAAAAGTCGATCTCTTCTCTTGAGAGTTTGCTTCCCCGGATTCTCGTTCCTTCGGCCTGAATGGCCAGACGCCACGATTTTTGCCGAACGCCCTCAGAGACCTGCAGGTCGACTGTTGTGCCGTCAAAATCAAGTGCGATCGCGCGGATGGAGCTAGGAATAACGAAGCGGTCTGTGGCCCTTCCTAGATGGTTGATGACTGGATGCTGGACGAGGTGCGCTTCGAGGCTTCCTGAGACTATCGGGCAATGCTTGGCGCGCTTGAGCAGGTACCGCTCAGCCTGCTTCTGCAGATTGGCTGGCAGGGTTCGGTCGATGTGGGGCAGGGTTGCCTCGTCTAGGCTAATAGGTCTCTGCGTTGTTGAGTGGCTTCGTTTTGCCTCATCGCCGTGATTTACGCCCATGGTTATCTAGCTCGTCTTTTTCTTCTAGCGGAGTTACAATTCCCCGCGTCCAGGGCAAAAAATCACCGAAACCCAATTACCAATTACGGACCGCTATCAACGGGCCGCGTAGGGCTCGGCAACTTCTTGCCAACGGAAAGCAACAATTTTTCAACCACCCCCAAGCGACCGAGGGGACAAGACGTATTGCTCGGACGCAGCGTTCAGCACTAGTGCATCTGCTGCGAAGCGCGGGTCGCCTCAAAACGCAAGGCGCCTCTTTCGTGGCTGATGGCGACCTCCCGCAGAATACCCTTCGAAGTGGGCGGGGAGGGCACAGAAAAGTGGAATAAGTAAGAGCTGGTTTAGTGCGCTAATGGCCTTGCCTTGGCGCGCAAAACGCCGCGATGGGGACGCTAACAAAAAAAGGGGTCTCAGAAAAGAAGTTATTTTGCCGCGCGATTGCGGCCGTTTTCTTCAATCCTTTTAGGGTCTCAGGGGCTGGACGCGGGACCTCAACGAGCGCACACTAGCGGGCGCTTGTGGAAGCACGACACGGTTTCGTGGCTACCGAGCCCAATGACGGTAAGGAGAGACAGGAGATGGCAGCTAACGCGACAGGTAGGAAGAAAATTGCGCTCATTGGCGCGGGACAGATCGGCGGGACTCTCGCCATGCTTTGCGGAACGCGGAAGCTAGGGGACGTAGTGTTGTACGACGTCGTCGAGGGGATGCCGCAGGGAAAAGCCCTCGATCTCTCTCACCTCGCTCCTGTTTTTGGTCTCGACTTCAAGATTACGGGAACCAACAACATCGCTGATATCGCGGGCGCCGATGTGTGCGTGGTCACCTCTGGCTTGCCGCGCAAGCCAGGAATGAGCCGGGATGACCTCGTAAAGACGAATGCTGAGATTGTTCGTAATGTTGCCAAGGGAATCAAGGAGCACGCTCCGGGCGCTCTCGTCATAGTTATCACTAACCCGCTCGATGCGATGGTGTACCTAATGCAGAAGGAGACGGGATTCCCAACCAACCGAGTAATTGGCATGGCGGGGGTTCTCGACACGGCACGCTACCAGGCGTTCCTTGCTGAGGAGCTCAACGTCTCTGTTTCGTCGGTTTCGGCTTTCGTGCTTGGCGGCCACGGCGACGATATGGTGCCGGTGCGCTCCTACACGACTTGCAACGGTATTCCGGTTGGGAACTTGATCAAGGCTGATCGGCTGGATGCAATTGAGAAGCGTGTGCGCGGTGCTGGTGGCGAGGTAGTGGCGCTGCTCAAGACGGGCTCGGCTTTCTACTCGCCGGCTGCTTCCGCCATCCAGATGGTGGAGGCTTACTTGCTTGACCAGCGGAGAGTGCTGGCGGCTGCAGTGATGCTCAATGGCGAGTACGGCCTCAAGGGTGTCTACCTTGGGGTGCCGATCGTGATGGGCAAGGGAGGCGTAGAGAAGGTGGTCGAAATCGAGCTCAACGCTGATGAGAACAAGGCGCTTCACGAGTCGGCAGATCGAGTGAAGCAGCTTCTGGCGATTCTGTAGTTTTTTGGCCGATAAGGAGAGATCATGAACCTTCACGAATACCAAGCGAAGCAGGTGCTCAAGCGATTCGGGCTTCCGATCCTGAGTGGGCACGTGTGTTACACCCCAGGCGAGGCTGAGGCAGCTGCTGACCAGTTGGGGGGCGGGATCTGCGTCGTCAAAGCGCAGGTTCATGCCGGCGGTCGAGGAAAGGCTGGTGGCGTCAAGCTGGCCAAGAGCTCGGCTGAGGCGCGCGAGGCTGCTGCAAAGATCCTCGGGATGAAGCTCGTCACGCCGCAGACCGGCGCTGCAGGGAAGATCGTCCATAAGGTGTACGTTGAGGCTGGCTGTGCGATAGCGAAGGAGTACTACCTGAGCATGCTCGTTGACCGGGCAAAGCGCTGCGTCTCGATTATCGCCTCAACCGAGGGCGGCATGGAGATAGAGGAGGTCGCACACAAGACTCCTGAAAAGATCCTTAACGTGCGGATCGACCCGAAAGTGGGGCTACAGGGGTACCAAGCATCGAAGTTGGCGATCGACCTCGGCGTGCCGCTTGAGGCTCGCAAGCATTTCGCGCAAGTCGTCAAGGGGCTCTACACGGCTTTTGTGGATTGTGACCTAGCGCTCCTTGAGATCAATCCGCTCGTGTTGACGAAGGAGAATACCTTCGTGTTGCTCGACGCAAAGTGCGCTCTCGAAGACAACGCTGCTTTCAGGCAGAAAGAGATCCACGACATGATGGATTACGACGAGCAAGATCCGCGTGATCTTCGGGCTCAGAAGTATGGGCTTAACTACGTTGGCTTGGATGGCAACATCGGATGCCTTGTTAACGGCGCTGGTCTTGCGATGGCGACGATGGACATCATTAAGGCTTTCGGCGGCGAGCCAGCAAACTTTCTGGATGTGGGCGGAGGAGCGACCAAAGAGAACGTCACGGAAGCGTTTCGCATTCTGCTCTCTGACACGAACGTCAAGGGAATCTTGGTGAACATCTTTGGCGGCATCATGAAGTGCGATGTTATCGCAACGGGGATTATTGAAGCGGCGAAAGAGGTGGGGCTCAAGGTGCCGCTTGTTGTGCGCCTGCAAGGAACTAACGTGGACCTAGGGCGTAAGATGCTGGCTGAATCTGGGCTCGCCATCACGCCGGCGGACACGATGGATGATGCGGCTAAGAAGATCGTTTCGCTAGCGAAGTAGGAGAGGAAGGTCACATGAGCGTTTTAGTAGACAAGAACACGCGCGTTGTAACTCAGGGTATCACCGGAAAGACGGGGGCTTTTCACACGCGAGCGTGCCGGGAGTACGGAACTCAGATGGTTGCTGGGGTCACGCCAGGAAAGGGTGGCCAGGACTTTGAGGGGATTCCGCTCTTCGACACGGTGCATCAGGCCAAGAAGGAAGCAGGAGCGAACGTTTCAATCATCTACGTTCCGCCCCCATTTGCGGCAGATGCGATTATGGAGGCGGTTGATGCTGATCTTGACCTCGTCATCTGCATTACAGAGGGTATTCCGGTGCTCGACATGCTCAAGGTTGCGACGTTTATGCAGGGGCGCCGGACTCGTTTGATCGGTCCCAACTGCCCCGGAATTATCACGCCAGGCCAAGCAAAGATCGGCATCATGCCGGGCTTCATCCACAAGCCGGGCAGGATTGGTGTTGTTTCACGTAGCGGTACGCTCACGTATGAGGCTGTGTTCCAGCTCTCGGCTCTCGGGATGGGGCAGTCGACGTGTATCGGAATCGGTGGCGATCCACTAAATGGCACGAACTTCATCGACTGTTTGAAGCTCTTTAATGAGGATCAGGACACGGATGCCGTGGTGATGATCGGCGAGATCGGGGGCAGCGCGGAAGTTGAGGCTGCGAATTGGGTGAAGGCGAATATGGAGAAGCCGGTGGTGTCGTTCATCGCAGGGGCGACGGCTCCTCCAGGCCGCCGGATGGGCCATGCGGGAGCGATCATCAGTGGGGGAGACGATACGGCGGAGGCGAAGTTTACGGCGCTGTCGGCGGCGGGGATCCATGTTGTGCGCTCCCCGCACGAGATCGGCGCCAAGATGCAAGATGTCCTCGCCAAGTAAACCTCTGTACCTCCGGTCCAGCGGCAAGCAGGCAATGCAGAGGGCAGCCTCTGCGCGCGCAGGTTTTGCTTTCAACTTGCCGACTGAATAGTCTCTTACGAGCAGTAGATACACGACCCCCGTGCGGTGTAGAACCCGCAGTTTGGCTTCCCCACGAGCCCCTACCAACCAAGCACGTTTGCCAATTTCGGCATGTTGGGAGGGTATAGGCCAGGAGGGTACCTCTCACTGAACTCTCCCATCAGCCACCGCTGACTAACCGCTCTTGCCTTTCGCATCAGCTCTCTGAAGAACTTGATGAAGCGAATCCGAACGCTTCGGCGCTCTGAGAGGCACCACGATTTGCGCCCTGATCTTCGAGAGCGATGCATGGTGTCGAGCTTCTCGTTGAGCATGCGAACTCTGCCAAGAACGGCCTTCCCTTCCTTTTTCCGCCGAAGCTGCGCTCGTTGTTCAATAGTCCGAACTCGTTCGACAAGCCTCTCGTTGGTTTTTTTCTGGTCCTCCGGCTTGGTTATTCCAAAAGCCTCCATCCAGGCATTGGGCTCGAGGGTAAACGACTGATACTCAGTAGACTCCTCAATGATTCTAAGAGCCTCGTCGGCGTATCCCCGCAATGAATGGTCGCGTGCTTTAAGTCGGCGGAATTGAGAGCGCCTTAATCTTTTCCATCTGTGTACCAGATTAACTTCCTGGAACATTTGCCACGATGAGAATCCTGGATAATTGTCGATCGAAACCTCCAGGTTATCCTTTGCCGGGTTGGCGTACAGGTAGGCGATGGCAGCGAGCGCTCGTGCGGGAGTGAGAACAATTGGGCTGTCGTAGCCTTCACACCACACTGTGCGTTTGTCTCTACCCAGAATACGGTTAAGCATGTGAGCCGTTTCTACTTTGAAGCTTCTAATGAAGCCAGGCACGTGATCTGGGTCGTCAACCACGAGAACCATGTGTACGTGGGTGGCCTCCGTGAGCACGTGGCACACCTTCACAGGATAGAGGACTTGGGCGCGTGCAAGGCAGCTCTGGATTATCGCGATGCACAGTGGGTTGCTGAGCAGAAGCAAACCTTCCTCGATGCCGAATGTGCAAAATAGCACGCTGCCGTGGGGATGATATTTCAGTACTCGGGCCATTGAGACTGTATTCGCGGACTATCCTCCAGGAGTTGCGGGCGATTTGACCGGTAATTTGCCTTAAACTACCCCGGGTGCAGAAACCAACAGCCGTGACTTGCGGTTAGTATTTCGGTACTCTTTCGACCGATGCTGTTTTCTGACATTCCCCCGAAGCAAACGCAGCCTGCTGCACTGGTTAGACCCACAGAGAGTGAGGAGGTCCGGCTAGTTCGAATTGAATCGGCTAGTTTTCTCCAGGAGTTGCGTGTCGCCGCCCGAGATGTACTACAATCGCGCGCCAGAATTATCGCCGAGGGTCGGATTAGGGCTGAAGAAGACCTGAGGGACGCTAAGGGCGAGCTCGGTAACCTTACTGTCTTCGAGTATTTTTCAACCCTTGGGACGGCGCTCTCAAGGCAGGTCTACCTCGAGGAGCGCCGAATAAGGTACTTCGCTGAGCAGCAAGAGCGGCTTGGCGGTTTGTTTGTGACCCTCGAGCGGGCTGAAAAGCTCGTAGAGCTCGGCCGTTTCGAAGAGAGTGTTCCTCTCCTTAAGGAGCTCAAGAGAGAAACTTACGGGCGGTTTCCGAGCGAGGCGTTCCTAAATCGGCTCCACGAGCTGTCACGCCGGGTGGAGCCCAATCAGTGAGCACCCCGCCTCCGGCGCGCGTTCGCTATTTGTAGAGCCACAACGAAAGCCCGTCGACGGTAAGTCTGCGTGCCAGACCAGCGGGGTATGTCCTCCGCTAGTAGCCGGGCAGAGATATTAACTGTTCGGATCGGTTCGGATAAGAACAGAAGGCAACCTAGCTCATTGGTCACCTTGGTCGTTACTAGTAATCAATAATTTGTACCGGGGGTACTCGCCCCTGTTGTCGATCA